>CAXMPP010000361.1:0-518 GCA_964195395.1 uncultured Thermodesulfobacteriota bacterium | reverse complement strand
GGGGACTCGCCAAAGGACACATGGTTCGGGAAATAGATGCCCTCGGTGGCATCATGGGCCTCAACACCGACGCCACCGGAATCCAATTCCGTATGCTCAACGCAGGCAAAGGACCATCCGTCCGCGCTCCACGTGCCCAGTGCGATAAAAAAGCCTACCAATTCCGCATCAAACACACTCTCGAATCCACCCCAGGAATCGATCTCCACCAGGCCAACGTCGCCGAGCTTCTTGTAGAAAACGACACAATCATCGGCATTACCACCTCACTCCAGATGCAGATCAACGCCCATACCGTTGTTCTCTCAGCAGGCACATTCATGCGTGGCCTCATGCACGTCGGTTTGAAAAACGAAAAAGGTGGCCGCATGGGCGATGCCACTTCAACCGTATCAGACTCCCTCCACCGCCTCGGCTTCCAAGTCGAACGATTCAAAACCGGCACCCCTTGCCGTATCAACGGTCGCTCCATCGACTTCTCAAAAACCGACCCCCAAAACGGCGACACCCCCCCACCC
>CAXMPP010000360.1:265-519 GCA_964195395.1 uncultured Thermodesulfobacteriota bacterium | reverse complement strand
AACGGGCTCAGGGTTGATTATTCGGATTTAGGGTTTCGGATTTCCTTGGGTATTTAGGTCTTTGGGTATTTCGTCATTCCGATTCGCGTGTTCCTTCTTCGGTTGGATATTCCTTGTTGGCTGTTGGATATTCAAATTTCATGTTAGCCCAAGGGGCTTAAATCCTCCAGCCCAAGGTTGTGCGCTCACGCGCTACCTTGGGGTATCATCCCAACATGATCATTTACCCCAAGGGGGTTGTGTCCGGTCCGTTC
>CAXMPP010000360.1:0-255 GCA_964195395.1 uncultured Thermodesulfobacteriota bacterium | reverse complement strand
AGAATGGCGCATGCCCGGTGGGGTAGAACCGATTTTTCTAACGAATACCCAAGGTAGCTTCGCCAACCTTGGGCTGGAGGGTGGAAGCCCGTTGGGCTAGTATGAGTGAACCCGGTGGGCTCAGAAGTGCTGCGGGCCGTTGTTGGCCGCTAGAATGTGGCCATACGGTGTCCCTCCTCCCTAGGCCTTCGCTGACTATTTCACCTAACCTTAAAAAATAATCATGACGGTAAGATGACTGTTCAATGGGGATTA
>CAXMPP010000359.1:292-527 GCA_964195395.1 uncultured Thermodesulfobacteriota bacterium | reverse complement strand
CGCCTCCCGTCACGGATTGAACTCCGTTGGCACCCCGTTTTTTACAGACTTTAACTACCTAAACTACTACCCAATCAATCTATGAGAGGCATCGAAATCCAAAAAGGTGAGCCAGTTGACCGCGCACTCAAGCGTCTGAAGACTTTGCTCGACTCCGAAGGCATCCTCGAAGAAATGCGCCGTCGCCGTGCATTCGAGACAGTATCCAAACGTCAAATCCGCAAAGATCGTTCCG
>CAXMPP010000359.1:0-240 GCA_964195395.1 uncultured Thermodesulfobacteriota bacterium | reverse complement strand
AGCGTCACGCGATCCGCTGGCGTTTCCAAAGGACCAAGCCAGCCCCAGCTGAAGAAGCAGGCGCTTAGTTCCTTTCTTAAAGTTCACAGAACCGTCCAATACTTTCAAAAGACACTCCGTTCGCGGGGTGTCTTTTTTTCTGTCCGTAGATGCACCATGAAAACATCTTCACTTTCCTCCATTTTACTATTGTCAATCTAGCGATCCGACACTAAACCCCTCCCGCACCCGCAGTAAAAC
>CAXMPP010000358.1:250-528 GCA_964195395.1 uncultured Thermodesulfobacteriota bacterium | reverse complement strand
GGCATCGACCCCAAGCCCCTGAACTTAACGGGCCGCCCCCTAGTTCCAGTCAGCGCAAGCTCGAAGAACCAGTAAGAAAACAAGCGAAGCGGAACACCATTCTTCACTTCCCCACTTCCCCACTTCCCCACTTCCCCACTTCCCCACTTCCCCACTTCTTCACTTCTTCACTTCTTCACTTCTTCACTTCTTCACTTCTTCACTTCTTCACTTCTTCACTTCCTGACTCCTGACTCCTGACTCCTGACTTCCCACTTCCCCAACTCCCCACTTCCATA
>CAXMPP010000358.1:0-231 GCA_964195395.1 uncultured Thermodesulfobacteriota bacterium | reverse complement strand
CCCGAAACCGGGGCCGTGTAGAAAAATAAATGTGATTTACCTACGACGACGGAAGATCAGCGCAAGACCGCCGAGACCGAGCAGAGCTGCGGAAGATGGCTCAGGCACCACCACTACATCGAAGCTCACTACGAATCCCTTGGCGCCAAAGCCATTGCCAGCGGCAGTGGCGTCGGCGGTGGCTACCCAGTCGATCGAGGAGGCGCTGTTGGCCGCGAGTATTTGCACTCC
>CAXMPP010000357.1:0-529 GCA_964195395.1 uncultured Thermodesulfobacteriota bacterium | reverse complement strand
GGATAAAACCCCGCATGGAGCCTGTAGGATTCCAGAGCCGCCTCGAGGTGCAGCAGCTTCGCCTCGGTGGCCGCTACCCTAGCTCGCCCTGCGGGCTGCGGCCATGGCCGGTGACAGGATCCGAGCACAGTACAGATCGCTGTTCCGAGGAAGACCGTTACCAAGAGCTGTTGATTCATCGTTCGCTACTCCTATCGATACCGCGAAGTTCTAGTTGCTGTAAACCGCTTTTTCGCCCTTCGCTTGGGACCTGCCTTAGACGGCTTCTTCTGGCCGGGGTGAGTGGGGGATTGACCGATATTCCTTCTCGGGATGGATCCTGATCATTTGTGCGGAGCCGGGACTTGAAGCAAGTCCAAGCCGACTTTCTTCTCGATGTCTCCAACTCTTGTTTGAAGAGCCATGGCGTCGTTGGTGAATGGCTCTATGGGTTTACGCCACTGTAGGTCGTGTCGATGGGAATCGTCGGACCCAACCGGCGCTTGAACACCCCTTGCGCGCCCTCCGTGACAACACGGTCGACGGTCCA
>CAXMPP010000356.1:254-531 GCA_964195395.1 uncultured Thermodesulfobacteriota bacterium | reverse complement strand
ATCGCTTCAGCCAACAAGCAAGAGCGGCAGCCAGTCCACCACCACCAATGGCCACATAGACACGGTCAAAGGGGCCCTCGCCGCTCATGACCACCTCATCAGCCAGTGTCCCCTGCCCACCCATGACGACGACGTCATCGTAGGGATGGATGTAGATACTTTTTGAAGATTCACAAAATTCTTTCGCAGCGACTCCTGCATCGTCATAGGTATCGCCGACGAGTCTGACTTCCACCGCGTCGCCGCCCAATCGGATCACCTCCTTCTGTTTCACTTC
>CAXMPP010000356.1:0-234 GCA_964195395.1 uncultured Thermodesulfobacteriota bacterium | reverse complement strand
TGGCCGCGAGCGCCACACCTTGAGCGTGATTACCTGCAGATGCCGCTACGATTCCCCGGCTGCGCTCGTTCTCGCTAAGAGCCGCCATCGCATTGTAGGAGCCTCGCCATTTGTAGGCCTTAATCGGTCCTAAGTCCTCACGCTTCACCCACACCTCAGCATCGATCTCGGGCAGAGAAAGCTGTTGCAGCGGTGTGACCTCACCCATCGAGTATACCCTCTCGCGTGCAGCGA
>CAXMPP010000355.1:0-536 GCA_964195395.1 uncultured Thermodesulfobacteriota bacterium | reverse complement strand
GACGTACAGAGCACGGCCAGCAAAAGCGATTTAACGCTAATGCCGTAGTTCACTAATTTTACGGCTCTAAATAACATTCGTATAGCTTACTTACGCCCTTGACGCATTCTGTCAAATAGAACACCTCACCCACAAAAAGTTGCACATTATCCCCAGGTCATCTCACCTTCAGAATTGTATGTCTCATGGATCACCGTGGCTAGTTGGCTAGGCAGTCTATGAGGCAGACTTTCAGCCTGCGATGTGTTTTTTAATAGACAACCCAGGGCGGCGACCGCCGGAGTCGGCCTTGCCCTGGGCTAGTATGAGTGAACCCGTTGGGCTCAGAAGCCCTACGGGCGGGTGTAGGTCACCACGTAGAAGAGCTTTGTAAGCTCTTTGCGCTTTCAGAGAAGAGGTTGGAAACCTCTTTTACGTTCGCTTGGGCTACGGGGCTGGAAGCCCCGGCCACGAAAAATCCCACCTCCCGGTGACGGGGGTGGGATTGAAATGTTGGTTGGTTTTCCGGGGCCGGATTACTTACGGCGACGGAGGAT
>CAXMPP010000354.1:0-539 GCA_964195395.1 uncultured Thermodesulfobacteriota bacterium | reverse complement strand
TTCTTTCGCCGATGGCCTGCGCGCCACCCTGCGCGAAGACGCAGACATCGTTCTCGTCGGTGAAATGCGCGACCTGGAAACCATCTCGCTCGCCCTCACCGCAGCCGAAACCGGCCTGCTCGTGTTCGGAACACTGCACACGAACAACGCCCGAAAAACCGTCGACCGTATTGTCGACGTTTTCCCAGCGGATCAACAAAGCCAGGTGCGTACCATGCTCGCGGCATCACTGCGGGGCGTTGTCGCCCAGCTCCTGATGAAACGTTGTGACAAACCCGGCCGGACCGCAGTCAACGAAATCATGTTCGCCAACACCGCCGTCTCCGCCATCATTCGTGAAGGTGCCACCCAGAAACTCTACGATGTCATCATCGGCGGCAAAGCCGAAGGCATGCAGTTCATGGACGAAGCCATCTGGGACAAGTTGCAGGCCGGTATGGTCACCCCCCAGGAGGCCTATATGAAGGCGATCGATAAAACACGCTTCAAGAAATTCCTGCCCGATGAACTCTCCCACCTCGGCGATGCCTCGGGAGAAA
>CAXMPP010000353.1:0-540 GCA_964195395.1 uncultured Thermodesulfobacteriota bacterium | reverse complement strand
CAGTGGCCACAGTCAGCTGAAGATATGAACGCTAACCCTACGGCTGCCACCTCAGTCGAGGGCTTTCCTCTGCGCGGTGAACTGTCTGCGCGATACGCCCAGCGCACCGGACGCAGCCTGGACCTTCTGGACTATTACATAGGTTTCAACTGCTGGAAGTCTGCCTGCATTCTGCACGGTGTTTACGCCCGATATAAGGCTGGACAGAAGAGTACCGCGGGAGTCGACTTGGATATCCTGCTGGAGAGAATCAAGGTTGCCCTGGCGCAGGCACCGTTATCTCAAGGAACAAAGAAAATACTGGAAAAGTGTCGGGAATAAAAAAAGGGCTAGCAGTTAATAACCGCTAACCCTTTGATATTTGGTGGGCCGTGCGCGATTCGAACGCGCGACCAATTGGTTAAAAGCCAACTGCTCTACCAACTGAGCTAACGGCCCTCAGGAGGAGTTGCGTATAGTACGGATTTGATTTCGAAATTCAAGGGTTTTTTCAGGGAAATCATAAGCTTCTGAGAAAGCTCAGGCATAGCGTGTGGAGTC
>CAXMPP010000352.1:0-542 GCA_964195395.1 uncultured Thermodesulfobacteriota bacterium | reverse complement strand
TATTATAGAAACGGCAAACTATTATCTTTGGCTACGGGTAATATGGTCAACGGTAGATTTGATGGGGAAGTTATCCATAAGAATTCGAACCAACGCTATTCTTGGAAGATCGTGTATCATGCTGGACAAATCGTTAGTCAGAAACGCTTCTACCCAAGTCAGCCCGCAAGCGCTACTCCAACGCAGCCATATAATGGACGCTACCGTGGATATGGTAGACGCCGGAGTGGATTTTTCCAGTAATACCACTTTCTAAATCAAACGAGACGAATGTTCATTTTTATGGTTAGGAAGTCTGCGCGGTGTGGACAAAGAAGCACCGGGCGCTGATTTAAAACTGCGTTGTTGCTCCTCAGTCATGGTGCCCGCACCACTCCTTCCTCGCGCCTAGCATTTTGAAATCAGCGCTCCGGCATTCGGCCCGTTTGTTTTACGAAGTGGTATAAGCTTTGACGCCTACTTGGGCATGATTAGAAATGTGCCTAGTGGGTGTGCATGCCTAGAGATGATAGCTTCTATCTTGTCACACAGGCTTGCGTTGT
>CAXMPP010000351.1:0-542 GCA_964195395.1 uncultured Thermodesulfobacteriota bacterium | reverse complement strand
AAATCCGCGTCGGTATTGTTCTTCGTCGGACATGGCGATAACGGCAATCGTACGGCCGTGGAAATTCCCGGTACAGGCGATGATTTCAGCCGCATCCGGTGCTACGCCTTTAACCTCGTAGGCCCATTTGCGGGCTGCTTTTAGCGCGGTTTCCACCCCTTCCGCCCCGGTGTTCATGGGCAAAGCCACGTCCATACCCGTTAGTTCGCAGGCCCGTTGCAGAAAAGGGCCGAGATTGTCGGTGTGATAGGCCCGCGAAACAATATTGAGTCGTGCAACCTGTTCCTGAGCCACCTTGACCAGCCGCGGGTTAGCATGGCCGTGGCTGACCGCCGAGTATGCGCTCATCATGTCGAGGTACTTGTTACCTTGGTCGTCCCAAACAAAGACACCTTCACCACGGGTCAATACCACCGGCAGCGGAAGATAATTCTGCGCGCAATAAGTTTGTTCAAGTTCAATTCGGGAATTCATCAGGCTCAATACTCGGTACCGGCAAGTTTTCCGGCAAAAGCGTCAGTGGACTACATAAGGTCATAATT
>CAXMPP010000350.1:0-547 GCA_964195395.1 uncultured Thermodesulfobacteriota bacterium | reverse complement strand
GCCCTTCCGTGTAATCAGTGTATTCCGTGGTCAAAAATGAACCCACAACCCAAGTCTTCCTTTCGCGCATTTCGTCTTTTTTCGCGGTCAAAAAATGAAGTAGCAACCCAAGCCCCTTGGAAATTGGATATTCCTTGTTGGCTGTTGGATATTGAATATCCTACTCCGGCGCTGGCCCTATCGTGCCGCCCTCGACGAACTTCGCTTTGGGGAAGCTCTGCCGTCGATCGTCCTTGCCTTTGGCTATGTTGTTCGTCCAGCGGACAACCCGGCGAACTAACAGGTTGTTGTCCCAGCGGATGTGGGAGACCGCGGGCAGACACCAGGTAAAATACGGATCGTAGTCTGTGCAGATTAGCGAGACGTCTAACGGTACTCGAAGCCCCTGCTGGGAGAGGTGGTGAAAGGCGGCGTGATAGAGAATCGGCTCGCACAGGATCAGGGCGGTGGGTGGAGTGGGGCCATCGAACAGCGAATCAAGCAGGCGCACGAAGCCCTCCGGGCTTTCGTCCCAGTCCGGCATGTTATATGACCCGGTGGCGATGCC
>CAXMPP010000349.1:311-548 GCA_964195395.1 uncultured Thermodesulfobacteriota bacterium | reverse complement strand
GTTTTCGCGAGGGATGCAGGATTCGTCGATTCCGAGGATGCCAGCGATTTTTTGTCGGTCCTCGGGGTTGGTGAAATCGTGGCCGCCGAGCAGGTTGGTGGTATTGCTGAATAGCCGTGAGCCCATGGCATTGCACTGTCCGGTGATGGAATTGGCGCCGGTGCCGGGTCGGCCGATATTACCGGTCATCAGGGCGAGGTTGATGATGGCCTGCGCGGTGCGGGTTGCCTCGTGGCC
>CAXMPP010000349.1:0-269 GCA_964195395.1 uncultured Thermodesulfobacteriota bacterium | reverse complement strand
ACGCGTTTCCCCTCGTGAATCATACGAGCGAGTTCGTGGAGATCTTGGATGGGGATACCTGATGCCTCTGAGACTCTCTCTGGGGTGAAGCTCCTAACATGTTTGAAAAAATTGCCAAACCCGTTGGTGTTGTTTTCGATGAATTCGAGGTCGATCCATCCTTTTTCGATGAGGATGTGGGCAATGCCGTAGAAAAAGGTCAGGTCGGATTTCGGGAGGATCGGGAAGTGGTGAGTTGCGGCGACGGCTGTTTCCGTTTTCCGGGGGTC
>CAXMPP010000348.1:0-549 GCA_964195395.1 uncultured Thermodesulfobacteriota bacterium | reverse complement strand
TATGCCAAAACAACGACGCCATGGCTCTTCAAACAAGAACTGCTCCCCTCTCAACGGCGACCTCAAACGCCCCACCCCAAAAGCAAATTCCTAGCAGTCGTGAGTTGGGGAACCATCAGGTGATGGTATGATATGCATAGGTTGCAGCCCAAAATGCGTAGCCCATTTAGAGGGATTGTGAGAATGTCAAACTGTAGTTAAAGATATTCACCTTGTTTTTGTTCATCTGGGGTTTCTCCAGAGAATGTCTCTCCTGTCCTAACCGTGCGGTCTGAATATCACCCCCCCCAAAAAAACACGATGCTCTCGACCACCTCACCCAAAAAAAATCAAATTCCTAGCAGTAAGGAGAATGTAGTTATGAAAAAATTATTATCAGTATTTGTAGTTGGATTGTTAATGTTTGGTGTTGTTGGAATGGCGAATGCAACTGTATTAACCTTTGATGACATCGACATGTCGAGTGGGGGTGGGGATTTCCGTATCAACACCTTAGATTCAACTTATGGAGGGTTTACTTGGGATAGTAGGTCGGCTGTAGGGAATTTG
>CAXMPP010000347.1:0-552 GCA_964195395.1 uncultured Thermodesulfobacteriota bacterium | reverse complement strand
CGACTTAGTCAATTTATTTGCCCCATGTTTAGTACGTGTAAAAACTAGAACTTGTTTCCAGTCACCTTCGTCAATTAACTTAATTAAAATGGCTGGTTTTTTACCTTTATCAACGCTGTATACTTGTTGGTTAATTTTTTCTACCGTGGTATTTTCCGGAGTAGCTTCAATTAAAACAGGATTGTTTAACGTGTTTTGAGCTAGTTTTTTAATCTCCTTAGAAAACGTAGAAAACAATAAACTCTGACGTTTATTAGGTAAAAGAGCCATGATTTTATCAATATCTCTTTTAAATCCCATGTCTAACATGCGATCCGCTTCATCCAGAACTAATATCTCAATATTTCGTAACGAAAGAA
Organism: uncultured Thermodesulfobacteriota bacterium; assembly: GCA_964195395.1. GTDB lineage: Bacteria > Verrucomicrobiota > Verrucomicrobiia > Verrucomicrobiales > Akkermansiaceae > Rubritalea. Next base: position 193 of record CAXMPP010000347.1, on the reverse strand, counting down.
TTCCTTGATTTTGTAAATCTAGTAATCTACCCGGAGTAGCTACGAGTAAATCTACGCCTTGACGTAAAGTGGCTTCTTGCGGACGTTGTTTCACACCACCAAAAATTACAGCCGTTCTAAAATCAACGTATTTACTGTACTCTCTTGCATTATCGTAAATCTGTGCAGCTAACTCTCTAGTAGGCGTTAAAAC
>CAXMPP010000346.1:0-553 GCA_964195395.1 uncultured Thermodesulfobacteriota bacterium | reverse complement strand
GAGTTCGAATCCAAGGTAACAGGCGGAAACGTTCCGCGTGAATACTGGAGTGCTATCGAGAAAGCGTTCAAATCTTGCATGGTCGAGGGCACGATGGCGGGCTATCCGCTGCTCGACGTCAAGTTCACCTTGCTCGATGGCGCATTCCACGCCGTTGACTCGTCAGCTCTCGCGTTCGAAATCGCAACGAAGGCTGCCTATCGCCAGTCGATTCCGAAAGCCGGTCCTCAAATACTTGAGCCGATCATGAAAGTCGACGTCTTCACGCCTGACGACAATGTGGGTGACGTGATTGGCGATCTTAATCGTCGACGCGGCATGATCAAGTCTCAGGACGCCGGTCCGACAGGTGTTCGCGTTAAGGCAAATGCGCCGTTGGCCGATATGTTTGGCTACATCGGGCATTTGCGTACTTTGACGTCTGGTCGTGGTCAGTTCTCTATGGAGTTCTCGCACTATGCACCGTGTCCGACAAATGTTGCTGACGAAGTGATTAAAGAAGCCGCTGAGCGAAAAGCTAACAAGTAACGTCCAGACCAGCGAAAAAGATCTA
>CAXMPP010000345.1:0-555 GCA_964195395.1 uncultured Thermodesulfobacteriota bacterium | reverse complement strand
TTAACGAGTTCACCCGTTTTTTACAATATCCAACAGCCAACAAGGAATGTCCAATTACCAAGGGGGAAGACTCACCCGCAGCCGTTGACTCTGCTGACTGTGTTCTTTCCTTCTTCATTGGATATTCCTTGTTGGCTGTTGGATATTCTGCCTTTGAATGATCAATCCTTGTCCCAATGACCAAGGAGGAGGATCTCCCGATCCACTACCTCTGATAGATCGGAATGTAGCGGTGTGGTGTGGCGAGGATGATGATGGCCATGGGGGTCTCGTGAGATGTGTGGCCCTTTTTACCATGCCATGAGCCGTTTTCCCCCTGCTTGCTGATCAGGGCGTCCCGGATCACGGGATACCACTCGGCGTAGTATTCGTCACCGGCCTGGACCATCGCCTGGATGGAGTAGTAGTGGGCGTAGTAGTAGTGACCGGCGCCTTTGGTAATAATGGCTGGAAATTGTTTTTTGATGTAGCGGAGTGAGGCGGCGACCATTTCGGAGTCGCGCAGGCCTGCGAGCTGGGCGGAGTAGGTGCCGCCGGCGGTGCAGGCAAATGAGA
>CAXMPP010000344.1:297-565 GCA_964195395.1 uncultured Thermodesulfobacteriota bacterium | reverse complement strand
ACGCCACCAAAAGTAGGTCGACCATCCCAAATTGCCATGTCAGTAATGCTGAATGCCTCGGGCGCGGTCACGTCAACCTCAACGGTTTCAACTGTATTACCGGTCGGTGTTTGCGTAGCCGAATCGATACTGGTCAATCCTTCTTCGCAACCCGTCAAAACAAGCGCGCACAGTAGCGGCGAAATGGTCGAGCAGCGGAAATACCACGGTTTGTCGGATTTTGTCATTTATTACCTCTGAACCTAGGCCAAATAAGGCCTTACAGGTC
>CAXMPP010000344.1:0-247 GCA_964195395.1 uncultured Thermodesulfobacteriota bacterium | reverse complement strand
GTTTTGCAGTCGTTGAAACATGTGTAGACAATTCATGTTGAAATGAAAAGTGCCCAGAATTGAATTCCATGTGTGGACGTTCTGTAAACATGTGTTTACAAAGCCCTCGACGGAGAAGTGGCAGAGTGGTTTAATGCACCGGTCTTGAAAACCGACGTAGGTGAAAGTCTACCCAGGGTTCGAATCCCTGCTTCTCCGCCACTTACCATAAGCAATTGATAGTTATAGGTTATTTCCGAAGATGTCC
>CAXMPP010000343.1:0-569 GCA_964195395.1 uncultured Thermodesulfobacteriota bacterium | reverse complement strand
CCTCGTCGAAAATTGCACTTTTGAAGAAGTAACCTACCTCCTTCAGAACGGACAACTACCGACTCAAAGCGAACTCGACGCCTTCGCTCAAGGCCTCCGTAGCCGACGTGAACTGCCGCAAGGCGTGATTGATTTCCTCAAAACCGCCCCCAAGGACGCCTCACCCATGGATGTTATCCGCACAGGTGTCTCCATGCTCGGCCTCACCGACCACCGCGCCAAGATCGGCGAGCCAGATCATGCGGCTAACCGTGAAGTTGCTCTCTCCATCGTGGCTCAAATCCCAATCATTGTCGCCAAGGCCTTGATTTCCCAGCCATCCGCACTGACCTCGCTGAAGCGGCTCACTTCCTCTACCTCATTAACGGCGAAGAGCCAGGCAAAGCGGCGGCACGCACATTGGACATCGCTTACATCATTCACGCTGACCACGGCATGAATGCCTCCACATTCTCTGCACGGGTAACCATCGCGACCCTCAGCGACATATATTCTGCTGTGACTTCAGCCATTGGCACACTCAAGGGCCCACTACACGGTGGTGCTAACGAAGGCGTTATCCACATGCT
>CAXMPP010000342.1:335-576 GCA_964195395.1 uncultured Thermodesulfobacteriota bacterium | reverse complement strand
TCGGTTGCAATGGCATCGGTCGAGACGGTGCCATCGATCTCGCAGCCGCACTTGCACTTCGCTGCTGTCCGCTCTTGTTATCGCTTGATTTGCACGGAAATGGAGTTGGGGATGATGGCTGTGTGGCCATTGGAGCGGCATTGGCTGCTGGAGCTGTCCCCTCTCTCGATATGCTTGATTTGAGCGCCAATCGTATTGAGGACAGGGGTTGCATTGCTCTTGCTCCCCTGTTTGGATTTGG
>CAXMPP010000342.1:0-325 GCA_964195395.1 uncultured Thermodesulfobacteriota bacterium | reverse complement strand
TCACAATCACAATCACAATCACAATCACAATCACAATCACAATCACAATCACAATCACAATCTTGTTGTCCGTTGATGACTCGTCTCAACCTTCGAGAAAATGGGATTGAATCGAGCGCAGTGTTATTCGTGGGTGCGACTGCGACTGCGACTGCGACTGCGACGACACCGACGACGACGACACTGACGACACTGACGACACTGACGACACTTCCTTCGTTCACAGCGTTGGATTTGAGTTGGAATAGTATCGCTAATTTTGAGGCATTTTCACAGGCGCTTGCATACAATGAAACAACTTCAACTAGCATGTTCCCTTCCCTCT
>CAXMPP010000341.1:265-579 GCA_964195395.1 uncultured Thermodesulfobacteriota bacterium | reverse complement strand
CGCTCCGCGACCTGTTTTGCACTCAGCCGCCGCCGCAGCCGCGCCAATCTCAGATTATCGCCCAGATCGGCGAGGAGACGCTCGTGCTTCGGTAGGAGCTTGCTTGTTTCTCTTTCCATAATGTTTGATATTCTGGACATAAAATGCGCTTTTTGTCCGATTTGTCAAACGTTATCATGGTTTCCGCTTTCGTGGGAGGATGTCACGAGCATCCGCATCCAGAGTTGCGGAAAGAAAGAAGACTTGGGTTGCTGGCTTGGGTTGATACTTCATTTTTTGACCGCGAAAAAGGCGAAATGCGCGAAAGGAAGACT
>CAXMPP010000341.1:0-255 GCA_964195395.1 uncultured Thermodesulfobacteriota bacterium | reverse complement strand
TTGGGTTGCTGCTTGGGTTGCTGCTTCGGGTTTAGGGTTTCGGATTTCTTTGGGTATTTGGGTACTTCGTCATTTTATGGGGCTTGCGTGGATTCGCGAGTTCCTTGTTCGGTTGGATATTCCTTGTTGGCTGTTGGATATTCGATCCCACGAAAAAACAGCCCCAGGTGACGGGGAGTGGGTTGGAAGGATGTTGGTTTTCCGAGGCCGGATTTTTTACGGCGTCGGAGGATGGGTGCGATAACCCCATGTAAA
>CAXMPP010000340.1:0-583 GCA_964195395.1 uncultured Thermodesulfobacteriota bacterium | reverse complement strand
TCGATCCGCAGGAACCGAGAAGCCTCTGGTACTTCACTAGCGTCCAGTGGATTGGAATGCGCCTAGTGCGCCCAGAAAAAATCCCCACAGCAGAAGAAATGTATCACTACTGGAACTCTGGTGTGGCAACTGATGCTGAGCTTTAAAACCATTGCCAAAAACTATAAAAAGATACCAAAACAACCTGTTAAACATAAAATCCGAGGCGAAATTGCTTACGGCTTTTTCTGTTGTTATTCTTTTAGTTACGCTGCTCACTCAGTGTAATTCTCAAAAAAATATCACCCCGTCTTTACCCGCTTTAGAGCTCAAAAAATTCAGCTTCACCCAGCCTCATCTAGGCACTACGGTGCAGATCGTTTTTTTCTCTGCAGATGACGAGCAAGCAACTCAACTCTCCCAGAAATGTTTCCAACGAATCAGAGACCTCAACGCTATTTTTTCAGACTACCGCGATGATAGCGAGCTCAGTAAACTTAGCCAGAAACCAATTAGCGAAGCCCATAAAGTCAGTGAGCCACTGTTCACCGTCATCGCTCAAGCCCAGAGCATTTCAGCCAAGACTAATGGTGCCTTTGACATC
>CAXMPP010000339.1:338-585 GCA_964195395.1 uncultured Thermodesulfobacteriota bacterium | reverse complement strand
TATTCTTGAAAAAAGGATAAGCAAACCATCTTATACCCGGCAGGTTAAAACAAAACCAAAACTCAACACCATTACTGATTTCACAACTTTTCTAAAAAACGAATGTGATCAATTATCCGCTAAAGAGATTGAACTCGAGTTACAGGCCATCATCGCCCCTCAAGAACTGCACGGCCTCGGAGAGGCAATTCAAAGATCGATCCGAAAACTGCGCAGCCTTGAGTAGGGAGGAAGTGATTTCCAAGGA
>CAXMPP010000339.1:0-328 GCA_964195395.1 uncultured Thermodesulfobacteriota bacterium | reverse complement strand
GCCTCGCGCAGAGGCGCAGAGTTTTTTGATGAGAGTATGGGTTGATAGGCTAAAAATGGGGAATATCCAACAGCCAACAAGGAATGTCCAATTTCCAAGGAGGTTGGCGTCATGACAGTGGTTTGTTTTTCACCCGACATTCTTTCCTTCCGGCGGTGATTCGCGTATTCCTTCTTCGGTTGGATATTCCTTGTTGGCTGTTGGATATTCGATTTGTCTGGCCAGCCCAAGGGGCTTGGTGGGACTGGTCATTGGTTGACTAGTCAACCAATGACTAATGCCCAGTCAACCAACACAAAACCCCACCCCCCGGTGATGGGGAGTGGGG
>CAXMPP010000338.1:270-592 GCA_964195395.1 uncultured Thermodesulfobacteriota bacterium | reverse complement strand
GTCAGCCTGTCCTCAGGAAGAAATGCGCCCCAGTCACTAAGATAGATGCTGAGCTAGAAAAGCTCGTGACGGACATGATCGAGACTATGATCGATGCCGAAGGGATCGGATTGGCGGCACCGCAGATAGGGAAAGACATTCGCCTAGCAATCGTCGATGTAGGGCATGATCCTGAGTGCGTAAGTTTCTTTAAGGTCAATGGCGAAGATGCTAATCTCATTGACCACATGCCGCTCGTCTTTCTGAATCCTGAGCTAGAGCTCAGCGGACCAAAGGAGTCAGAAAGCGAAGGCTGCCTGAGCATCCAGGAAATTCGCGCCAA
>CAXMPP010000338.1:0-260 GCA_964195395.1 uncultured Thermodesulfobacteriota bacterium | reverse complement strand
GCTCGATGGTAGTGTGAAAGAAATAGAAGCCGATGGACTGCTCGCCAGAGCGATCCAGCACGAGGTAGACCACCTCAACGGCATCCTCTTCACCGACCGCATTAGCACCACCACCAAGACCAGGCTACGCAGGAAACTCAAGGACTTGGCAAACGCTGAGTGGGAGTAAGGTAGAAGCGTCACTTTCTAGCTTACTCATCATTTTAGGAATATTGTGAAACGACAAAGTGTCGTTTCTGCTAAGTTGGCAGTCATCAGTG
>CAXMPP010000337.1:0-603 GCA_964195395.1 uncultured Thermodesulfobacteriota bacterium | reverse complement strand
TGATCAACGCCTACACGACCTGCAAGTACGTCTTCGACATGCGCGACGATGATGTTTACTGGTGCACCGCTGACGTCGGTTGGATCACAGGCCACACCTACATTACCTACGGCCCCATGCTCAATGGTGTTACCCAAGTCATGTATGAAGGTGCTCCTAACTACCCGGACTTCTCCCGCTTCTGGCAGATTGTCGAGGAGTACGGTGTCACTATTTTCTACACCGCACCCACAGCCATTCGCGCCTTCATCAAGGCGGGTGATGAACTTGTGGAAAAACACGATCTTTCTTCACTCCGCCTCCTCGGCACCGTCGGTGAGCCGATTAACCCAGAGGCATGGATGTGGTACTATAACAAAATTGGTGGCGGGCGCTGCCCGATTGTTGACACGTGGTGGCAGACCGAGACCGGTGCGATTATGATTTCGCCGATGCCTGGCTGCACCCCGATCAAACCGGGAACGGCAACCTTGCCATTCTTCGGTGTCGATGCTGCGATCCTCGATGAAACAGGTCAAGAGTGCAAAGCTAACGAAGGTGGACGCCTCGTCATCCGTAAACCATGGCCTGGAATGCTACGCACCATATACGGTGATAAAAAAC
>CAXMPP010000336.1:0-603 GCA_964195395.1 uncultured Thermodesulfobacteriota bacterium | reverse complement strand
TCGTCGCTTGTGTAGTCGAACCAAGGTTCTCGTCCCAGTCTGCTTGGGTGAATGATGTGCTGGGTGTGGACACAAAAAACCCGCCTTGGTGGAGGCGGGTTAATTGAGAGAAAGTACGCAGACTGGGACTCGAACCCAGGACCAATTGGTTAAAAGCCAACTGCTCTACCAACTGAGCTACCTGCGCATTGATTGGATTTTTTGCTTCGCGTCCCTTACGGGTCGCTGGGCGGGCGCAAAATACTGATCCGCGGCTATTTCGCAAGATTTAATTTAACCTTTTCTGCATATTTTTTTTGTGGCGGTCATTTGTGACTAAAAATGAATGATGAGGGGGCATGCTGTTGGCGGAGGAAAAGAGGGGATTTAAGGGGGGATTAGAGGTAATAAAGAATGAGTTTCTGCTTGTCAGAACAGCGATTCAAGCCTATGGGGACTGCGCATCAGCTCTGCGATTACTCGGGAGTGGGTTATAAGGACCCACTCTTTTGTGTCTCAGGGTGCTAAGAAGATTTCTTTATTCTCTCAAAACTCTCTCATTATTCTTTTAACCATCTAAACACCGCCAGAAAATCCATGACCAACGACATCGTCGCACTCATT
>CAXMPP010000335.1:0-611 GCA_964195395.1 uncultured Thermodesulfobacteriota bacterium | reverse complement strand
GGGTCTGGACCAATCCCTTCGTGGAGAAACGTTATGATTTTCTGCTGGATAGCGAGCGACTTCTGGATTCGCGCGTCGACTTTCACTTCTACGCCACTGGAATCACCCCCGCCATGGCTTTGAAGCTTATTGGTAAGGGATCGCAGTATGCCATCGCCTACCTCGACAAGGATGGCAATATTTTCGATGGCAGCAAGACCTACAAGATCAACGTGCCCAAGGACGTCCCGGTGAAAGACTTCTGGTCCTTCACCCTCTACGACAATCAGACCCGCGGCATGCTGCAGACCGACCAGCGGTTTCCGGGCATTGACAACAACAAGGAGGGCCTGAAGCAGAATGCGGATGGCTCCTACGACATCTACTTCGGACCGAAGGCTCCCGAAGGTCAGGAGAACAACTGGATACAAACCGTCCCGGGCAAGGGATGGAACACCATCCTCCGCCTCTATGGTCCGCTCAAGCCATGGTTCGACAGGACCTGGATGCCGGGCGATCCGGTGCTGGTTGATTAACACATCGATAACCCCGGACATCGCGGGTGATGAGACCCTGCGAACGTAGCTGCAGCTGCCGTTTCAAAAAGGAGGGTTTCATAGACGAGAAGAAGG
>CAXMPP010000334.1:374-614 GCA_964195395.1 uncultured Thermodesulfobacteriota bacterium | reverse complement strand
GCCCGCCACCCTCGTCTGGCAGCAATCCTCTGAGGACTTCCGCGTACTCCGCCGCGAAGCGGAAACCTTCCCACCGGCAGGAGAAGAGACGGTTGACGCAGGACATGTCATCGAGCGTGTGGACCTCGGCCAGGTCGATTCCGCCGAAGGCCCGATCCACATCAAATTGATAGCAGAAAGCCAACTGCCCATCGGGGTTGATTCTCTAGTGGTGACCCAGGCGGACCGCTAAACGGGCTT
>CAXMPP010000334.1:0-364 GCA_964195395.1 uncultured Thermodesulfobacteriota bacterium | reverse complement strand
ATCTATCCCAACGGGATTACGCAACTAAGCCCAGGGTTGGAACGCGAATGCGGACCTACCCTGGGATACATTTATCACACAAACCTAGCCCATTGGGGTGAGTTGCGTGGGGTGGGAAAAAGAGGAATATCCAACAGCCAACAAGGAATATCCAATTTCCAAGGAGCCGAGGTTGATTATTCAACTGTGGAACCACGGAAAACACGGAAGATCCGTGGGTTGATTATTCAACATTCACAATTCTATGGCGTGTCCCTTCTTCGCTTGGATATTCCTTGTTGAATATTGGATATTCAAATTCCATGACAGCCCCCCCCCAAATGCCTGGCATTGTTCCGCTGATGTAGAAGAACATCGCGCGCGG
>CAXMPP010000333.1:288-612 GCA_964195395.1 uncultured Thermodesulfobacteriota bacterium | reverse complement strand
CGGAGCCAGCACGCGTGTTTCGAGGGACTGGAATCGATTCACAAAAGCCAGCCCTTCAAGCTGTTGTGAGTGGACAGCGACAACGGTGGCGAGTTTCTCAACTACCACGTCTACAACTGGCTGAAAGATCACGCCATCAGGCAAATCCGATCCCGCCCCTACTTCAAAAACGACCAGACCTACATGGAGCAGAAGAACTACACCCACGTCCGCGGACTGCTCGGATACGACCGGCTGGAGCACCATGAGTTACTAGCGGAGCTCAATGAACTGCTCTCGCTCTGGAGCCTGTGGCAGAACCTCTATTGCGTCACGTTGAAACAG
>CAXMPP010000333.1:0-278 GCA_964195395.1 uncultured Thermodesulfobacteriota bacterium | reverse complement strand
GCGAGACAAGTGCGAAGACACGAGAAAAAGAGTCGGACACCGGCTCAGCGGCTGATCGACAGCGGACAGCGGACAGCTAGCCAAAGAGCATGAGAAAACAATCAACAACCCAAACACGTAGAGTGTCCGAATTATGAGGCAACGCTACAATGCATGACAGAGAGCTTCGGTGTGCTCTATTTATGAGGCAACAAGCACTCAGCCGCAGCGGGATCAAGCGAGGGGTTTTTTTAGACAGGATTAACAGGATTGAAGAAACGCATCCCGTTCGGGGAAGT
>CAXMPP010000332.1:246-612 GCA_964195395.1 uncultured Thermodesulfobacteriota bacterium | reverse complement strand
TCAATGATGCGTGAGTTCTTGGCTGTTCGATAGAGAACTTGTTTGATGGCTAAAACTTTATCGTCTTTTGATGCTTCTTCAATCAAGCGGATGACAGGGTCAAAACTGTGATACGGGTGATAGAGTAGAATGTCTTGTTTTGCGATTTCATCAAAAATGGAGTTCTGGAAGTTAACACTAGTGGCTGCTTGAGGCTCCCAGGGGGGTGCTTTGAGTTCTTCATAGCCTGAGATGAAGGCGAGTTGCATGAAGTCGCTTAGGCAAAGGGGACCAGCGATTCTGTAAATTTGATCGACGCTTGCTTTGGCCAGGGAGAGTACAGTTTTTTCTAACAACCTAGAGCCAGTCGCACTCATTTCAACACGT
>CAXMPP010000332.1:0-236 GCA_964195395.1 uncultured Thermodesulfobacteriota bacterium | reverse complement strand
ACTAGTTTTTCTAGCAGAGAGGACTTCTTCCATTTCACCCGCTAAGTCGATCGCGTCTTCTTCCTGGACTGCAATGTCACCATTACGGGTAATTCTAAATACGGTATGTGCTCTAACGGTTTCACTTGGGAAAATACTACTGGCGAAGTCGGCAATGGCTTCTTCGACGGGGATGACGTACTGAATGCCGAGTTCTTCCACCTGGATAAAGCGGTCAATTCCTTCGGTTATGGGAA
>CAXMPP010000331.1:0-618 GCA_964195395.1 uncultured Thermodesulfobacteriota bacterium | reverse complement strand
AATGCGAAGGATATGAAAAAATTCGCGTAAATTGGCGTCCATTCGCGGTTCAATTCACAATGCATGCGGTTTTATATCCCTAGCTTGGTCGCCCTGGACTGGAAAGACCTTTATATCCCTTAAGTAATTGGAAATTTTAGCCGAGTATAAAGTCTCTTAATTTTTTAAAACTCCCCGATATTTGGGTTGACATGTCATAGCCTCGCTCCTAGTTTGCGCGCCCCTCAACACGGGGTGGACGGGTTATTCTGTCCTGGGAATCCGGTGAATTACCCTCAAGCTGACCAACCTGGTTACTTAAGGTGCTTGGTCAAGTCGCTGTTGAAGCCGCCAATCTCTTGCGCGGTAAAAACAAAACTATCTTCACCCCACACGTTGATACCGGTGACTACGTCATCATCACCAACGCCGAAAAAGTTGTCCTCTCTGGCAATAAGGAAAGTGAGAAAATTTACACTCACTACACCGGATACGTTGGTAACCAGAAAATCGAGACTCCTCGTAAAGTCCGTGCCCGCCGCCCCGAGCTTCTGCTTGAGCGTGCTGTTCGCGGAATGGTTCCCCACAACAAGCTGGGTGACGCTATTTACAAGAAACTCAAGGTCGTTGTCGGCTCTG
>CAXMPP010000330.1:297-618 GCA_964195395.1 uncultured Thermodesulfobacteriota bacterium | reverse complement strand
CCCAAGGCATTTTCCTTGATCAACGGCTGAACCGCAAAAGAGTGCGCGATTGTTCCGCTCCCGGAAAAACCATCCTCAATACCTTCGCCTACACCGGCGCATTTTCTGTTTGTGCCGCGCTTGGAGGAGCTACCACCACCACCCTCGACCTTTCCCAAGTCTATCTCGACTGGGCTAAGGAAAACCTCAAGGCGAATGATCTCGATCCCACCGATCACTACTTCTGCAAAGGCGACACCTTCCACTGGCTGAAACGATTCGCTCGTCAGGGCAGGACCTTCGATGGTATCATTCTCGACCCTCCCACCTTCTCCCGCGACG
>CAXMPP010000330.1:0-282 GCA_964195395.1 uncultured Thermodesulfobacteriota bacterium | reverse complement strand
TGCCCCCGGTGGCTGGATCCTCTGCTGCACAAACTGCCGCAAACTCGACCCACGTGATTTTTCCAGAATGGTCAGAGAAGGTGCGCCAGGCTCCAAGGTCACACCACTCTCCATGCCTGAGGAATACACCGGGGAGAATTACCTGAAGTCGCTATGGGTGGAAAAATAGTCCCTCATTGCCCTCCAGATTATCAGTGCTAACCTCTCAGAGTCATGGACGACTACAACCGCCGCCACTTCATCCGTACCTCCATCCCAGGCTTCCTCGGCCTAAGCCTAGCA
>CAXMPP010000329.1:326-621 GCA_964195395.1 uncultured Thermodesulfobacteriota bacterium | reverse complement strand
CAAACAATGGGACGCCGCCCTAGAAGACATCGATAAAGCCCTCGCCAACCACGTGCCCAAAAGCCACCGCCACGACGAAGACCACCCCTGCGCCGCCAGGCACGAAATGCTCACCCTCAGGGCCATCATCCTCGAAAACCTCGGCCGGACCACAGAAGCCACCGCCGCCCAAAAACTCGTCCCACCCAAACCCACAGCCTACAGCACATCCATCTATTCGGAATTCCACGGGAAGTTGAAGGAGTTGAGGTTGAAATAAAGCTCATCAGAGACAGCTTCATTCTAGCCCAACGGG
>CAXMPP010000329.1:0-244 GCA_964195395.1 uncultured Thermodesulfobacteriota bacterium | reverse complement strand
CAGAATATCCAATCGAACAAGGAGCACGTGAATCAACGTCGCTAGGAAAAAATGCCGAGGAACACCAAACACTGTGATGACACCAGCCTTCTTGGAAATTGGACATTCCTTGTTGGCTGTTGGATATTCAATTTGTCTGACTAGCCCAACTCGGTTAAACTCCAAATACCAAAGCAGGCTTCTTCTGGTAAAACTTTCGCGCATTTTGCCTCTTTCTTTTTACAGTTCTAAACAAAAAAAGAAA
>CAXMPP010000328.1:0-627 GCA_964195395.1 uncultured Thermodesulfobacteriota bacterium | reverse complement strand
CAGAACTATGCGACGCAGTACACGGATGTGATGGAATTCCTGGCTCAGCTATCGCTGATGAGCACAGTAGATGGTGATCCGACCAAGAAGAAGCAGGATGATGATAAGGGGGTAACGCTTTCTAGTATCCACCAAGCGAAAGGGCTGGAGTGGAAAGTGGTTTTTCTGATCTGGTTAGCAGACGGAATGTTCCCGAATGGGAAGATTCTGGAGGCGGAAGATAATAAAATGTTAGAGGAGGAAAGGCGGTTGTTTTATGTGGCGCTGACGCGGGCTAAGGATCAGCTTTATTTATCCTATCCGATGATGAATCCTAGAAGTTATAGTGGTGAGGTGTTTCAGCATCCGTCGGGGTTTTTGGATGATTTCCCGCCGGAATTGGTGGATGAATGGAAGGTGAGTGGGTGGTGAAGGGAAGGGAAGGATAAAGGTTAAAGGATAAAGGTTAAAGGGGAAAGGGGAAAGGGGAAAGGGGAAAGGGGAAAGTGTTTGAATCTTGCTTTGAACTAGAGGACACAGCTTTTATCACACCTGAGCTTAGCACATTCACATTGACATTATTTTTATTAGCTTATTAGTCTATACTCGGATTCAATAAATAAACGCAACTTTTGATTAGCAGGAAGT
>CAXMPP010000327.1:0-629 GCA_964195395.1 uncultured Thermodesulfobacteriota bacterium | reverse complement strand
GCACGGAAGACACTGAGAATGCGCTCGCACTCCTCCGGCGTCGGCTTCTTGCGAATCGAGCGCAGGGCCGCGCAGGGCGTGAGCGCGACGCCTTCCAGTTTCTCCGGGCACTCGTCGGTCAGATCGTAGAAGTCCTCCTCGAGAACCCCCTGGATCCCGCGGTGGGCTCCGTAGATCCGGTCGATCCGCTTCGACGCTTTGCAGGCCTCAATCAGCCCCACGAGGCTTTGATTGATGACACAGGTCGGACCCCCGGACTGACCGATAACGGCGTTCCCTTTGGGACTGGACATCTCTCCACCGTAACCGGGAGCCCCCTCCAGTCAACGTGAGAAGCCTATGAGAGCCAGGGTTGCAGGCGCGGCTCGCATTGCTAGACTCTCCCCCCTCTTTGCGGGACGCCATGCGTTCCGCCATGAGTGTTCCCCTGACCCCGTCGCGAGACACGTCTGCCAGGACATTTCATGCCGGAGGAACTCTGTGCCCGGGTGGCGGAATTGGCAGACGCGCTAGACTAAGGATCTAGTGGGGTTAAACCCGTGCTGGTTCGATTCCAGTCCCGGGCACCATCTCTACGGTGTCAGGACCAATCTGCCACCAATCTGATTCGGGATCGATCATCCCAACTT
>CAXMPP010000326.1:0-629 GCA_964195395.1 uncultured Thermodesulfobacteriota bacterium | reverse complement strand
AAAAAGATAGTTGCCACTACTTCCAACTTCCACCTCCGCAGCCGTGCCAAAGTCTATCAGGCAATGGGAGATCTCAAAGCTGCCTTAGCCGACGCCCAGCAGGCCTACCTAGCCGTCAACATCAAGGCCGGTCACATCAGTATGCGAACAGAAGACCTAGAAAAAACCGAAGCCCTGAAAGCAAGTATTGTTGCTGCAATGAAAGCGGCAGAGGAGGACCGGTAATCGGTGGTCAGTAATCGGTAAAAGGGGCTGAGTCGATGCCTTATCACCCCCCTATCTCCTCCTCGCATGATGCTCCCGACCACCCAAAAAGCAAATTCCTAGCAATCAGGCAGTCAGTCGGCTGGTAGCTAAAAAAGAAGCCCACCCCGGCCGAATAAAGATGCCAGACATGTAGTTATCCAACAGCCAACAAGGAATTTCCAATTTCCAAGGGGTAGGTGTCATCACGGTGTTGGTTTTTTGACCGGTATTCGTTCCTAGCGACGTTGATTCGCGTGTCCCTTCTTCGGTTGGATATTCCTTGTTGGCTGTTGGATATTCAAATTCCATGACAGCCCCCCGAAGATGCCGGGAATGTGATGGGGACGGTGCCAGGAGTTTTGACATCGGTCATCAATTCGCCC
>CAXMPP010000325.1:0-632 GCA_964195395.1 uncultured Thermodesulfobacteriota bacterium | reverse complement strand
GTGGTTAACACTTTGTGCCCCGTGACAGCCGCCTCAATGGCCAACTCAGCTGAATCAAGATCGCGGACCTCACCCATGAGAATGATATCAGGGTCACTACGCATGAAACTAGCAATCATGGGTTTAAACTCACTAGGATGCTTCAAGTCACAGTGCGTCACGCCCGGAATCTCATCCTCCACTGGGTTTTCCAATGTGAGAATATTTACATCCGGCGTATTCATTTCGCGCAAAATGGCGTTCAATGTAGTCGATTTTCCAGATCCTGTAGGACCACTCATCACAATGATACCCGCAGGAATCTTCATCACTTTGTCCATCGCTAACAATGTAGATTCGTCAAACGCCAATGACCCTTTCCCCAAGGTTACATCGAGGTGCCCTTTATCCAAGAGACGCATTGTGATATGGTATCCTCGGTAAGTGCGGTGACGCTCGTAACGAATGTCAATAGGTCGTCTGAAATAGGAAATCGTAAATCGTCCGGAGATACCAGGTGTGGTATTGCGTATCTCCGCAGGCAGCTTCATCAAGTTGAGTAAATAGGCGTCTAACCGATCCTTCAATTTCATCGGTATCTCCGTCTTTTTGCCGATGTCACCATCGACTCGAAAGGCGTAATAAAAGGATTC
>CAXMPP010000324.1:0-640 GCA_964195395.1 uncultured Thermodesulfobacteriota bacterium | reverse complement strand
GTTTAATTTGTAAGACACACCTTCTTCATCCATGAATTATCCACAGTGAAACGCAGTTTGTTTGACTCACACACACACCCACGCACACACACGAAGGATGAAGAATGAAGAATGAAGGATGAAGAATGAAGAGTGAAGAACGAAGAGTGAAGAATGAAAGATGAAGAATCAAGGATGAAGAATGAAGAATCAGGAATGAAGAATGAAGAGCGAAGGGTGAACAATGAAGAATGAAGAATGAAGAATGAAGAATGCAGAATGAAGGATGAAGAATGAAGAATGAAGAATGAAGGATGCAGAATGAAGAATGCAGAATGAAGAATGAAAATGAAAAATGAGGAATGAAGGGTGCAAAAAGCAAGAATGAAGAATGGAGAATGAAGAATGAAGAATGAAGAATGAAGACTGCAGAATGCTGAATGAAGAATGAAGAATGAAGAATGAAAAATGAAGAATGAATAATGAGATATGGAGAATGAAGAATGCAGAATGCAGAGTGAAGAATGAAGAATGAAGAATGAAGAATGAAGAATGAAGAACGAAGGATGAAGAATGAAGAATCAGGAATGAAGAGTGAAGAACGAGCGATGAACAATGAAGAATGAAGAATGAAGAATGAAGAATGCAGAATGCAGGTTGC
>CAXMPP010000323.1:0-641 GCA_964195395.1 uncultured Thermodesulfobacteriota bacterium | reverse complement strand
ATTGGTCTTGCTGGATAGGGATGGTCCCCTTCTCGAGCTCGAGATGTCCCCGGCCCATGGCGATCCAACAAAACTTGTGATACGGCCACTGCTTGCGCTCCATGTGAAAGTTTTCGGCGTGATGACTTTCGATTACGGTCAGTCCGTGATCCGGGAAGTGGACATCCACGGGACGACTCCGCCGGGAGAGTTGCTGCTGCTGTTGGATGTCGGACTTGCTCATTTGGACAATGGTAGAGTTGAGGGTCGATAAACGCTCTGGAAGGCATCAAATAAACAATCACAAACGCCATACAATGTCACGTGACCAGATCATCCAAGAACACGGGAGTGAGGTGACCTAACATCCAAGGTGACGACAGCCGGCTACTTTATGAGTTGGAATCCGCCTCTCAAAATCAGCTCCGCTGCAATTACAAAGAATCAGAACACCTCTATTAATCCAGTGTAACTGTGAAGATTGTATCAGTCACCTTCCGCACCCGTTGGATGCAAACCCGCTTCCAGTTCCGCTACGGCATCGCTGCTTTGCCAAATGCCGTTAACTAAGTGCCATTCCTTCCTAGAGCCATGTTCCCAGCATAGTTTAGCTAGTTTGCCCCTTAGTTTGATATGCAGTTTTTAGCCTGACGCCTATGCGC
>CAXMPP010000322.1:0-643 GCA_964195395.1 uncultured Thermodesulfobacteriota bacterium | reverse complement strand
ATCAGCATCACAATCAGCATCAGCATCCTCACAATCATCAGCAGCAGAATCCTCAAGAAAGAAAAGAAGCAAAGAATGGAATACCTCCATATTCCCCAAACCCAAAAAGAGATCCTTGAACCAATCCACGTCCCCCCCCCTAACACTACCAGCACCCCTCACCATCCTACCAGGATCAGGATCAGGATCAGGACCAGGACCAGGACCAATAGACACCAGCAACTACTACAACGACAACTACTACAACGACAACGAACTAGACCTCCTGCCCCAAACCTACGTCCAATTCCTCGCCATCGGAATCGGAATCGCCACGGGAACATCCTTGGCAGGATTCAAACTCTCCGTCGATGCCATTCGGCAATTCTGTTATGGGGACGATCCCGATCTCTACCAATTGAATTCCATCTGGAGGGGCTGGGTAGGGGGTCAGACTGGAACTGGAACTGGAACTGGAACTGGAATTGGGGGCTGGATCCAGAATATTCAGTCGGACGTTCCGTATTGGGTCATTCCGATTTTGGGCGGTCTGGTGGTGGCGGTTTTGAATGGGAATGGGAATGGAATGGCGTGGGGAGGGTTCAGTCCTGGTTTGAGAGGGGCGGTGGGGGAGATTGATCGTGATTCCCTCTTGTATGATCCC
>CAXMPP010000321.1:0-648 GCA_964195395.1 uncultured Thermodesulfobacteriota bacterium | reverse complement strand
TCATGTCGTTGGAGTAGGGGATGCCGTAGTAGCTGTCGGAGCCTTGGGCGCGAGGGAGTACTTCGGGGTAATGGCCGAGGTGCCATTTGCCGATGCAGGCGGTTTTGTAGCCGCTGCCCTTCAGGACGCTGGCGATGGTGGGGCGGTCGTCTTCGATGAGGGGTTTGTCCTTGGGAGGAAAGAGGACGCCGCGTTTCAGGCGGGAGCGCCAGCAGTAGCGACCGGTGAGGAGCCCGTAGCGGGTGGGGGTGCAGACGGCGGAGCCGGAGTGGGCGTCGGTGAAGGTGACGCCGTGTTCGGCAAGGCTGTTGAGGTGGGGGGTGGGGATGCGGGAATTTGGGTTGAGGGTCTGGACGTCACCGTAGCCGAGGTCGTCGGCGAGGATGAGGAGGATGTTTGGACGGGTCTCAGCCGCGGAGACTGGAGCCCAGAACCCGGAACCCAGACAGAGACCAAGACAAAGAAGATGAAGGAGGTGTTTCATGGGAAATTAATTGTGTGATGGATGAACTTGGAGTGTTGGATCGCCGAGGAGGTTGAGTTCGGAGAGGCACATGTGGAACGAGTCGGATTTCTTGGCGCTTTCAGTTAGTTTTGCTTTGGCCTGCATGAGGGCTTCGCCAGTGGTGAGGTCCTTGCTGATGCCGA
>CAXMPP010000320.1:397-649 GCA_964195395.1 uncultured Thermodesulfobacteriota bacterium | reverse complement strand
AGCTACACCGACAGTGTCAGTGTCAGTGCCAGTGCCAGTGTCAGTGTCAGTGTCAGTGTCAGTGTCAGTGTCAGTGTCAGTGTCAGTGTCAGTGTCAGTGTCAGTGTCAGTGTCAGTGTCAGTGTCAGTGTCAGTGTCAGTGTCAGTGTCAGTGTCAGTGTCAGTGTCAGTGTCAGTGTTCGTGTCCTGTGACTCGACTTTGTCCTCGTGATCTCCTTTTTCCGAGTGAGTGGGGTGCGGGCTTTCGCCCTT
>CAXMPP010000320.1:0-387 GCA_964195395.1 uncultured Thermodesulfobacteriota bacterium | reverse complement strand
GGGACTCATCATTCAGCAACGGGCGCTTCAGGCAGCGGACGGGCAGCGGCAGGTGCTTCCGGTCGTTCGCAAGCGGGACAGGTCGCTCTTCGACCAGATCCATCGGGCGATGAATAGCGTTGTTCTCAATATCGCGGAGGCGGATGGAAACGATGCCGGGACGGCGAGAGCGCGGTTCTCCACGGCATGCGGGTCGGCCAAGGAGGTGCGCGCGGGGCTCCAGCTTGCAGTCGCGTACGGGTACGTCCCCAACAACCGGGTCCAAGCGGTGGACATCGCGCTCGATGAAGTCTGCGCGATGTCCTGGAGGCTCTCGGGGCGTTAGAGCCGGCGGCCCAAACACCACGCGATGGCGCATACCTCGTCGAGCCTCTCGTCGAGGTGCAT
>CAXMPP010000319.1:0-660 GCA_964195395.1 uncultured Thermodesulfobacteriota bacterium | reverse complement strand
CTCCGCAGCAATCCCCGCCTTCTCAGCCCTCTCCAGAATGTAGGCATCCGGGTTATCAGACAACACTAGGACAATCTCCGCATTCAACGTCCCATCTTCAATAGCATCGAGGATCGCCTGCATGTTCGAACCAGAGCCGGAGCCTAGCACTCCGAGCTTTAACTTTTCTTGACTAGCGGACATGGCCATTTGCTATGCACGGAATCACTGCCAATGCCAATTGAATTCCAACTGAATCTCCAACGAATTCCAATTGATTTCTTGCTTCTTACCCCAATCTCCTACTTCTTTAAGCCATGCAAGATCCAGGTATCTCCCAACTCGCACATCAACTCGTCCACTACTCCACCGCCGTCAAGAAGGGTGAAAAAGTCATGCTCCACCTCTTCGATGTTCCCGACGAAATCGGTACCGCCCTGATCCGCGAAATCCGCGCCAAAAAAGCCACTCCCGTCGTTAAAATCGAACACGGACAAATCAGCCGCGAAATGGTGATCAACGCCACCGACGACCAATACCAACTCATCGCCAAACACCAACTCGCCGAAATGAAGGACATGGACGCCTACATCGCCATCCGCGGGTCAAACAATATCTGCGAAACCAGCGACGTGCCCGCAGCCAAAATGAAAACCATGATGACCCACACGCGCAAAGTCA
>CAXMPP010000318.1:409-665 GCA_964195395.1 uncultured Thermodesulfobacteriota bacterium | reverse complement strand
GTCTCTGCTTCTTCAGCTGCTTTCTCACAACCAAGATCTTTGGAAAGTTCCAGTGCCGGTGCTGCTTTCTCATTCTTTTGCTCGAGGGCAGCTTCAGCTTCAACTGGAACTGGAACTGGAACTGGAACTGGAACTTTTACTGGAACTTTTACTGCAACTGATTTCCCAGAAAAGCTTGACCTGGTTTTCTTCTGGACTGGAACCTGGGGTTTGAGTTTCTTCCGGGCGGTCTGACTCCCACTGGCATACCCCAATC
>CAXMPP010000318.1:0-370 GCA_964195395.1 uncultured Thermodesulfobacteriota bacterium | reverse complement strand
ACGAGTCCTATTGCCACGGACAAGATCAGAATTGGGGTTCACATTCTCGGCATCGTATCTCGGAGGAAGCGACATGCTCATGCTCATGCTCTTGCTCATGCTCATTTTCGATTTACCCTTTTTGTTCAAATGTTTGCTCAAATGAAACTCATTATATTCGAAACGGAAGGAACGAGAGGAGATGCCATCCTTGAACGTGACAGTATCCCCATTATCGACTCGGACCTTTTCATCCTTGACGAGGGCCTGATCTTTCAAAAACGTGGTATTCGGTGGACCGCTGTGGGAGATAAAGATGTGACCGCATTTCGGATCAAGGTTGAAGGCGGCTTGGTGGGGAGCGGCACTGGGCATTCGGATTTTGAGATCG
>CAXMPP010000317.1:0-673 GCA_964195395.1 uncultured Thermodesulfobacteriota bacterium | reverse complement strand
AATATCCAACAGCCAACAAGGAATATCCAATTTCCAAGGGGGCCGGTGTCATCACGGTGTTTGGTTTTTTGACCGGTATTCATTCCTAACGATGTTGATTCGCGTGTCCCTTCTTCGGTTGGATATTCCTTGTTGGCTGTTGGATATTCAAATTCCATGACAGCCCCCCGAAGATGCCGGGAATGTGAGGGGAACGGTGCCAGGTGTTTTGACATCGGGCATGCACTTCGCCCGGTACACAACCCCCTTGGGGTAGATTTCATGGGGAACACAATTCCCGGGGTAGCCCCGCATTCGCAGGACAACCCCGGGCTATGTTACTGAATCCCGTTGGGATTCCCGATCCGGAAACACGCGGCCACCACCGGTTTCGCGCTTACAATCGGTTTTAATCCCAACGGGATTGCGCAACAAAGCCCAGGCTTGGCACGCGCAGCGACCTACCCTGGTGAACCAGGTTTCTCACCGAAACCTATCCCAACAGGATTACGTAACGAAGCCCAGGGTTGGAACGCGAATGCGGGGCTACCTTGGGATACAGGTAATCACACCAACCGCCCCCATTGGGGTGAGTTGCGTGGGGTGGGAAAAAGAGGAATATCCAACAGCCAACAAGGAATATCCAATTTCCAAGGGGGCCGGTGTCATCACGGTGTTTGGTTTTTTGACCGGT
>CAXMPP010000316.1:0-697 GCA_964195395.1 uncultured Thermodesulfobacteriota bacterium | reverse complement strand
ATGAGCTTGGCTTTCAGCCAAGGGGTTATGAAACGACTGGGACCTAGGGTTTAGGCGTTGCCCTTCACCCTAGGCTGGTATGAGTTTCGCCGTTGGCGAAGGGGAAGTGTGGAGAAGTGAGAAGTGAGAAGTGAGAAGTGAGAAGTGAGAAGTGAGAAGTGAGAAGTGAGAAGTGAGAAGTGAGAAGTGAGAAGTGGGAAGTGGGAAGTGGGACGGAACACGGAGCACGGAAGACGGAAGACGGAAGACGGAAGACGGAAGACGGAAGTGTGGGCAGGTTTCATCTTTTTGGACGGGGAATGAGGACTTTTGGTGGGGGTGTTGTGTCGAAGGTCGAAAGGTCGAAAGTCTGGTTAGATCGCGTGGTCGCGATGTTTTTTTTGGGGAAGGAAGTCACCAGACTTCGTTGGTTTGACTTTTAGACTTTGGACTTTTGACAGTAGGAG
Organism: uncultured Thermodesulfobacteriota bacterium; assembly: GCA_964195395.1. Lineage (GTDB taxonomy): Bacteria > Verrucomicrobiota > Verrucomicrobiia > Verrucomicrobiales > Akkermansiaceae > Rubritalea. The sequence continues at coordinate 251 of CAXMPP010000316.1, read as the reverse complement.
GCGCTAGAAATGTTGGAGTGTGGGAGTGTGGCCAAGGTCGTTACTCGTCTTTTTGCGGTTTGAGTATGGAGATGTCTACACTGATTGCGTAGGCGCAGGGGATGAGGAAGAGGGTGATGGCTGTGGCGAATAGAATACCGAATCCTAAGGAGACAGCCATCGGGATGAGGAATTGTGCCTGAATCGAGTCTTCGAAGATGATCGGCATCAGCCCTGCAAATGTGGTGATAGAGGTGAGGAAGATCGGGCGG
>CAXMPP010000315.1:0-711 GCA_964195395.1 uncultured Thermodesulfobacteriota bacterium | reverse complement strand
CTCCGCTGGGGAAGTTCGTACAAAGCTTTCTCGATGAACTAGAGGCACAAGGCATTGCCACCAGTCGCTACAACCTGCCCGAGTGGCAGGAAACTCCCGAGGGTCTGCGACAATGCCTCGACTCACTTTTCAAGACAACTCCCCCCAGCGCCCTGATCATCGACGAACCCTTTCTTTTCGCCGCCGCCCAACAGCACCTCACACGACGTGGATTCCATGCGCCGGATCATGTCTCACTGGTTTGCATTGATCCCGACCCGACCTTCGAATGGTTTCATCCCAGCGTGGCCCACCTCGCCTGGGATCAAGATCAAGTCTTGAAGCGGGTCATGCGCTGGACCAACAACGTGGCATCGGGCAAAGACGACCGCCGCCAGAGCTTCACCAAGGCCCGCTTCGTCGATGGTGGGACAGTGGGAAGGGTGCCGGTAGTTAGGAGGTAAAAGAGGAATATCCAACAGCCAACAAGGAATGTCCAATTTCCAAGGGGTTTGGGTTTTGGGTTCATTTTTGACCGCGAAATGACGGAAGCGCTGAGGCTGGACTCAGCTTTCCGGCGGGTGGCAGCCTGCTTTATTTCTGGGCTTTTTTGGCTTGTTCGAACGGGACGAGTTTTTTGGTTTCGCCCCCTTCGACGGACTTGACCAAGGCGTCGTACTGTCTCTTCCACTTTCCGGACGTCAGAAAGCGAGTGAGGTTGGGGTCTGCCTT
>CAXMPP010000314.1:317-716 GCA_964195395.1 uncultured Thermodesulfobacteriota bacterium | reverse complement strand
ACCCGCCTCGACCACCAACGCCGGGCACGCGCGCAAACCGCCCTCGAGGACATCAAGGACGGCGACCTCGTCGTCCACGCCGAGTACGGCGTCGGCCGGTTCGAAGGCATCGAACACGATGATGAAGGGCACGAGGAAATCCACATCGGCTACCGCGATGGCGCCATCCTTTCGGTCCCGTTGGACCACTCCCACCTGCTCTCAAAATACGTCGGGCTAGGCGGCAAGGACCCGGACCTCACCCGCCTAGGCAGCGCGTCCTGGAGTAAAGCTCGCAGCTCAGCAGAAAAATCCATCCTCGATTACGCCGCCAAACTCCTCCAGATGCAGGCCGAACGCGAAACCATCACCGGCTACACCCACCCACCGGATACCCGCTGGATGTGGGAGTTTGAAAAC
>CAXMPP010000314.1:0-307 GCA_964195395.1 uncultured Thermodesulfobacteriota bacterium | reverse complement strand
TCACCCCCGGTCAACGCGACGCCATCGCAGACGTAAAGGAGGATATGGAATCAGCCAAACCCATGGACCGGCTCATCTGCGGCGACGTCGGATTTGGTAAAACAGAGGTCGCCATCCGCGCCGCCTTCAAAGCCGTTACCGGTGGAAAACAAGCCGCCCTGCTCGCGCCCACCACCGTGCTCGCCGAACAACACTGGCGCACCTTCCGCGAGCGCATGAGTGACTACCCTATCCGCATCGATCTCCTCAATCGTTTCCGCAAGGCGAGCGAGGTGAAGGAAACACTCAAAGGCCTCAAGGATGGATC
>CAXMPP010000313.1:0-719 GCA_964195395.1 uncultured Thermodesulfobacteriota bacterium | reverse complement strand
AATAATAATTTTTTCATAAGCTATTGTTTCGAGTTCGCATGACTCGACGGCAATTTATTGAATTTTATTCACCACCATAAAAAAAGTTTTATTCGCTCATTTGAAGTTGCAATGGCGTGCTTGCAGAAGTGCTATTGAGCAGCTAAGAATGCAGGCCAAATCATGCTGGCCCGCGACAATCCATTTTCAACCCAAAGGGTGGAGCGCATTCTGTCCTTTGACCCGCAACTCAGCGGGACCAGCTGGGAGGAAATCGATCGACGCTGGATCGCACTGGGCTGCCGAGGTGCATTGGTCGCTCACCATGGTGCAGGGAAGTCTACCTTTATGGATGCCTTCCAAACCCGGCTAGAGGCGACTGGTCACTCGATCCTCAGGCTATTTCTCAATCAGCAAAGGAACAAGCTAGAGAGAGAACAATGGAGTTTATTGGCCCATTGCCAGCAGCAGATCGTCATGCTCGATGGTGAGGAACAACTTGGATTCCTTGCGAGACGCCGTTTCAACCAACTCACCCAGAACTGTCACGGTTTACTGATCTCCCGCCACAAGCCCACAAAGTTACCCCAGCTTTTGACTCTAGAACCAGGCATTGATTTATTGATCGCGTGCATTGAAAGATTAGCACCCGAGCAGCTTTCTCGGCTGCAGCCCATGCTCAGCGGCTGGTGGCGCGAACACGATGGCAATATCCGCGAAATCCTCCTTCGTTGTTATGA
>CAXMPP010000312.1:0-719 GCA_964195395.1 uncultured Thermodesulfobacteriota bacterium | reverse complement strand
CGGTGAGGCCCGGGATGAACGATACCTTTGGGATTGATCAGGGCGAATTGTGAGAACCTAGACGGACGTAACCCCGTTGGGGTATATGATGATGACGGGATATAATACCCAAGGTAGCTTCGCCAACCTTGGGCTGGAGGATTTAAGCCCGTTGGGCTAGCCAGACAATTTGAATATCCAATGTCCAATCCCGCGGACGCGGGATCCAACCGAAGAAAGAACACGTGAATCAACGTCGCCAGGAACAAATACCGATCAACAACAATACTCCGTAGTTACGCCAACTACTTGGTAACTGGATATTCCTTGTTGGCTGTTGGATATTCGACCAAACGAAAAAAACCCACGCCCCGTTGACAGGGAGTGGGGTTGGAAGAATGATGTTTTTCCGAGGTCTAATTATTTGCGGCGACGGAGGGCGAGTCCACCGAGACCGAGAAGGGTGGTGGTGGTGGGTTCGGGGACTGCCTCGCTGAAGCGAACTTCAGACAAGCCTGTAAACGAACCGCCGATTGGTTTGACGACTTGAAGACGAATATTCGTCACTCCGGCCACCGGCGTAAGTGCGAAATGCTCGCCTGTGTAGTCGTTTGTTCCGGGAGCCTGCGCCATACCGGTAACCACCTGTGAGGTATCATCACCGTTCCCGAAGATGGCATCCTGCGAAAAAATCAACGTGAAATCCTCCACTCCCCATGTGAGATCCGGGTTACCGTTGT
>CAXMPP010000311.1:0-727 GCA_964195395.1 uncultured Thermodesulfobacteriota bacterium | reverse complement strand
CCAACACGCATCCAGTAACGTGCTTATCGGGTGAAGCTTGTTGATCGGCACGATTTGGTTGCGCAGTTCGTCTGTCGGCGCGTGCAAGGATACGGCCAACGCAACATTGCAGTCGTCTGCCAGTTTACTAATGTGGGGAACGATGCCGGAGGTGCTGACCGTAACGCGTCGCCGCGACATTCCATAAGACCAGTCGGATACCAGGAGCTCCAGCACAGGAACAACGTTGCGATAATTCGCCAGCGGTTCGCCCATGCCCATGAATACGACATTGCTTACCGCGGGATCGCCATTGCTGCGACGCGGTAACTCACGTATCGCATGCCGAACCTGGCCAATGATCTCCGCGCTTGTCAGATTACGATTAGCCAACCTGCGAGGAAATACACAGGGTTCCACGATCGGTTTCCGGAATAAACACCGTTTCAACGGCCTGCCCCGAGCCGCTGGAAAACAGCCATTTGACGCAGCCATCTTTCGAATCGTGTCTGCTCTGGACTGCAGGCGAAACAATCTCGGCATCCGCTTGCAACTGAGCGCGCAGCGACTTCGACAGGTCTGTCATTTCATCAAAGTCGTCAATGCCTCGCTGATAGATCCATTGCATGATCTGTCGTGCATGAAACGGCTTTTCGGATTTCGTAACAAGCAACTGCTCGAGATCGTCGTGCGACAATCCGAGCAGGTTTATTTTTGTTGCAGTGGCAGTCACGGTCAAGTCCGCTTA
>CAXMPP010000310.1:0-730 GCA_964195395.1 uncultured Thermodesulfobacteriota bacterium | reverse complement strand
GCCAGCTTTGTGATGGAAGAGATAAAAGAAACCACTGAGCTGCCATTGTGAAAGGCCCATGATATGCCCGTTTACCTGATACTGGCTTTGGCCGTCCTCGCTGAGACCATTGGCACAACCGCCCTGCAGGCCAGCCAGCAATTCACACGCATCGGCCCGTCAATCTTGGTGGTTGTGGCTTATGCTATCTCGTTTTACCTTTTGTCTATTACCCTGCGCTCAATGCCCGTAGGAATTGTCTATGCACTGTGGAGTGGCCTTGGCATCATCCTCATTGCGGGCATTGGTTGGGTCATTTTTGGCCAGCGGCTGGATTTACCCGCGCTATTGGGGCTGGCAATGATCATCGGCGGAATTGCCGTAATCCACCTCTTTTCGGCAACAGCCCCACATTAAATGCAGGTATTACGCAGTCTGTTAAGCCTGAGGGGTTTTTCGCTGGCCTTTGTGCCCATTGCACGTTAGAGCGCGCTCAATCCCCTGAGACAAGGTAATCCAAATGGACCTGCGCAACATCGCAATCATCGCACACGTTGACCACGGCAAGACGACGCTGGTGGACGAACTATTGAAACAATCCGGCACCTATCGTGAAAACCAGGCGACGACAGAACGCGCCATGGACAGCAACGATCTGGAGCGAGAGCGCGGCATCACAATTTTTGCCAAGCCGACTTCCGTCGAGTGGAACGGCACACGTATCAACATCGTTGATACGCCCGGTCACGCC
>CAXMPP010000309.1:0-739 GCA_964195395.1 uncultured Thermodesulfobacteriota bacterium | reverse complement strand
CAGGCTGTAGATGGGGTCACGAACGTGGCCAAAAGTGCAACGGATGCAGTGGGGCGTCGGATTGGGAACTTGAACTTGAAGGGAAATACAAGTGCAAGTAGGAGTTCGAGTTCGAGTTCGAGTTCGAGTTCGAGTGCTAGAAGGAGAAGAAGACGTGGAAGGGATGGTGAAATTGAGAATTTCGATGTGGATGTTGATGGTGTACAGGAGGTGGATTGGTATTATGTTTCGAGGGATGAGGAATTTGAGAGACCAAGGCCAAGATCTAGAACGAAACCCGTATCTACGAGACCCAGATCCAAACCCGGACCGAGACCGAGACCATCATCATCATCATCATCAAGAGCTCCGCCGGAACGAAAGAGGCCAGTGAAAAGGAAATTCTATCGTGATCGTGATTATGGTGCTGCAACCATACCTGTACGTGGTAGAGCTGACCCTGACCCTGACCCTGACCCTACTCGTAGGAGGAAGAAGAAACGATTGAAGAAGAAGAAGAAGAGAGTTGTCAATGTCAATCGAGATATGTCACAATCACAGGGCGTCGGGGGCAGTGATCTTGGTGTTGGTGTTGGCGTTGGCGTTGTGAAGAAGCGAGAGCTGTTGGCACTCCCACCAAAATTGGAGCATGTGGTATATGTTCCTAATCTGAATCAGGATTCCAACAAGGAGCAGAGAGATCTACTGCAAGATGTCATTTATTACCCTCAGGACACAAATACCAATAATGAAGATGTTG
>CAXMPP010000308.1:0-764 GCA_964195395.1 uncultured Thermodesulfobacteriota bacterium | reverse complement strand
CAGCGGATTCCTCCCGCCTGGCTCGACAAGTGGGAGCGCCACGGACCGGACCCCTTTTTGAAACCTTTTCGCTGATCCCCAAGGGAATCACCCCCTATTACCTCACCACAAAAGATGAAAAACTCTACCTGGCGATTTTCAACGCTGAAGCGCCTGGCAAAAGCGACTCAATCCTCCAGTTCACCCCAGTCAAAAAACAACACGAGTTGAGTCCTTGAGGGCGTGCCAATTTTTAATCATTCAAAATCACCCCCCTTTCTCCCCCTTACACGATGCTCTCGACCACCTCACCCAAAAAGCAAGTCCCTAGCAGTCAGTCAGGTATTTCCCTGACGCGATGGACGAGCGGCGAAGGAGGAAGCCCCTTGGAAATTGGATATTCCTTGTTGGCTGTTGGATATTGAATATTTTACTTAGGTGCCGGCTCCGTTGGGGCTAGAAGGATTGATTGATGATTGATGATTGATGATTGATGATTGATGATTGTTGAGTGTTGATTGTTGACTTCAAAAATCAACAATCGTAATTGAACAATCAATTTCCCATCATCGGGCTGATCGCACAGCTCTCTCACCGGTGCCATCAAGGACGCCACCCATGCGCCCCCGTCGGGCTGGAAGGATTGATTGACGAGTGATGATTGTTGAGTTTTGATTTTTGAAGTAGGCTTCCGCCGCTACGGCAGCTCTTCACTTCAAAAATCAACAATCGTAAATCAAAAATCATCAATCAATTCCCTCCGCCGCAGGCCCGATCGTGCCGCC
>CAXMPP010000307.1:0-822 GCA_964195395.1 uncultured Thermodesulfobacteriota bacterium | reverse complement strand
CAGGGTGTTCGATCGCATCCCGTTCCTGGCCGATCGCCATCTTGGACGGGTTTGCGTCAGCCCGGACAGGAAACATGCCTGTGCCGACCGGTTTGGCGGAGTTGACAAAGAGATCGATCTTTACCGCTCCCGTGCCCGCCGCCACTCGGCCGGCGACGATGTAATATTTCCCGACCTCAAGTTTCGAGCCTAACACCAGCGGGTTGTTTTGATCAAAGCGGCCGAAGGTCAGTCCGTTGCGTGCTCCGGTCCAGAGCGTATTGTCGTCGCGAAGGCATCCCCAGAGTCCTTCGTATTTCGCTCCGTTGCGGAGGTTGCCAAAAAAGGAATTCACATCCTTGACGCCTACACGCTGCGGGTAAACAGCCATCACACTGATCCAGGTGCAACCTTTTCCACGGGTGAGACTGTCAAAGGCATCTTCCTCCATGTTGACCAGCTCCTGTTGACGAAAAACGAGCGTGGCATGGCCATTCAATGCTTTGACATCCTTTTTCAAAGTAGGCCGACCACTGCCCTTTTCCTTTCGCCCCCCGTCCTGTTTGACAAACAGCCTCGCCGTTTCCCCCGGTGCCTGGTTCGCCCACGAGGCAACCTTGTCACCATGCTCAACCTTCACCCCCTTGGCGGCATCGAGATCAAGCAGCAGCCCGGTGAAGTCGCTTGGCTCGCCAGCGGAAATTTCAGAATGGATGAGCACTGACAAACTTACAGCCAGCAAAGAGGTTAGGATAATTTTCATAAACATCATTTTCTTAAACGGGAGAGTTATTTTTTAAAATTCAGCCTGGAGGTCATGTAGTTTTAGGAGCCTCGGCTGCG
>CAXMPP010000306.1:240-826 GCA_964195395.1 uncultured Thermodesulfobacteriota bacterium | reverse complement strand
CTCTGCCTCGGTGGCCCAAATCTAGATCAGTTCTACATCACCAGCGCAGGCGGCACGGCAGATTCGGATACCCTCGACGGCGCCATTTTTCAAATGCCCGCACCGCACTCAGGCCGCCCGGAGTTTGAATCACGAATCCGGCTGTGACATATTTTGGGCTTCCTCCTACACCAGAGGCTACGACGAGACAAGTGGGTTGCTAATTCACTTTAACCACGGAAGGCACGGAAAACACGAAAGGGCGCTCGCTTGGACATTGGATATTCAATTTGTATGGCTATCCCAAAGGGGCTCTCATCCTCCAGTCCTAGGTTGTGCGTTCATGCGCTACCTGGGGTATGCTTCGACATATGATCACACTACACGACAAAAAATATGATCATTAAGGGGCTCAAAGTAACCACACCAAAAAGTCGCTCAAGCTTCGTTGCATCTGTCATTTGAGTATCTTCCAGGTTAAATCCAAGCTTTTTTAGGTGACTAAAAAGGAGTTCAATTGACCAACGCTGTTTGTAGATTTTCAATGCGTCCTTCGCCTTGAATTTGTTTCTAATCACATACAGGAATGGATCCCGCCATCTCTGGA
>CAXMPP010000306.1:0-230 GCA_964195395.1 uncultured Thermodesulfobacteriota bacterium | reverse complement strand
CTTCAATCCCCACAACTCAACTAAATCAAGTGGCTTGCGATTTCTTAGTCGCCCAAATTGTTCCGCAGAAATACCATTAACCTCATGATTTTTTTTGATCCTAACGATAAATTCAACACCTTTATCATCTAACCATTTTAACCACCGCTGCCCAATAAACTCTCGATCCATTGTCAAAGCGTAGATCGACTGCGCAGGCATGAGCTTGAGCACGCACTCAATGATTTCCA
>CAXMPP010000305.1:0-827 GCA_964195395.1 uncultured Thermodesulfobacteriota bacterium | reverse complement strand
CACTGAACACTGAACACTGAACACTGAACACTGCAATCTGAACACTCCCCCCCCATTGACCATTGACCATTGACTCCCCGCAGGGGTTCCCTTGACCATTGACTCCCCGCAGGGGTCTCCATCTTGCTGGCTAGTCGTTGGTAGGCAACAGTTGACAAAAAATAGTTAAAATTTAGACTGAAATGATGAAGAAGCTTAAGTTTACCTTTTGGAAAGGGACTGACGGGATGTTGCTCGGGTATCTGAATGATTTCCCTGATCATTGGACTCAGGGGGAGAATCTTAAGGATCTTAAGGAGCATCTAGGAGATCTTTATGACCTTTTTTCCTCTGAGGATATCCCGGGTATTCGACAAGTTCAGGAGCTTGAGGTCGAAGTGGCATGAAGCGCAGAGACCTGATCAGGAAGCTAGAAAAATCTGGATGTGAATTACTTCGTCATGGAGCCAAGCATGACATTTTTCATAACCGAGAGTCTGGTGTGTCAGAGCCTGTGCCTAGGCACAGGGAAATCAATGAGCTGTTAGCCCGCAAAATCATCAAGAGCCTCACTTCTTTGTAGGAATAGCAGGTGGTAATTAATGATCGCGTATAGCTCCTGCGTCACACGCGATTGCAGATGAGAGTCGCTGCTGCGCTCCAATGAAGAATTAACAATGAACAATTAATAATTCTGTAGCGGAGACTCCAGCTCTCCTCAACTCCATAGCAATTCTGTTAATTTTGTGAATTCTGTCTAAAAGAATTCTCCCTGTTTCATCGTGCTGGAATAATCTGTATAAATCAGTGTAATCTGTGTTCTAGAAAAGTGGGGGAAGCTATAGACG
>CAXMPP010000304.1:0-874 GCA_964195395.1 uncultured Thermodesulfobacteriota bacterium | reverse complement strand
GCTCTACCACGCCGTCGCGGAAAATGAGAAGCGCAAAACCTACGTCGAGGGCAGCCATGTCAATCGGATGAAAAAGTACATGGCCTACATATCCCAGGGGATCGATGCCGAGTTCGAATACCAAATCCGCCGCGTGAAAACAGAATCCGACTTCTTCACCGCCTGCGACACCTTCATGCTAGACGACCGAAAACTCCCCGACACCCCACCAGTAGACTCAAAACTCTACTCCGGTTTCAGTAAGTTGTTAGAAGACGAAATCGCGTAGAAGAGCGCTTCCAGCCTCTTTGCTTCAAACTAGCTTTGGATGCGCTTTTTCCACCGCGAAAGATACGAAAATTTCGAAAATTCAGTGCAATGAAACACCTCTACCACGAATCTCACCAATCCCACGAATGGTAGCAAGCAAGTAAAAATCCTACCTATGTTCTGATCAGCGTACTGGAATTACTAATTGGACTGGGTGATGAAGGCCAAGCTGAAATCGAGGTATATTATTGAGCTAATTGCGGTGGGAGGACCTTGGTTCCTTCCGGAAGTTCTTTGAAGATATTGACGATTGAGTTCCTCGTTTTTCTAAAATGATTCCATCTTCCATCTTCCATCTTCCATCTTCCATCTTCCATCTTCCATCTTCGGTCTTCGGTCTTCGGTCTTCACTTCACCAAAGGTGAAAATCATACCAGCCTAGGGTGAAGGGCGAAGCCCAAACCCTAGGTCCCGGTCGTTTCATAACCACTTGGCTGAAGGCCAAGATCATCCGCTTCATCTTTGAACTTGTGAGATACTAACAGGTGAAATAAGATCACCAACCATGCCCCAAAGTCTGTCGAAAATCGTTGTCCACCTGGTCTTCAGCACAAAGGATCGATTA
>CAXMPP010000303.1:326-892 GCA_964195395.1 uncultured Thermodesulfobacteriota bacterium | reverse complement strand
AGCCAACCCGCGGTGCTGATGATAACCGCCGCGCCGGTAAGCTGACGCTGAACGATGCGATGGCTGGCCGTCATGGTGGCCGTCAACGGTCAATGGCTGCGATGAAGCGCAAGCAAGACAAAGCCCGCGCCAAGGCGATGGGTATTTCTGCCGAGCGTGAAAAGATCTATCGCGACGTGTCCTTGCCAGAAGCGATCACCGTTTCCGAGCTGGCGATCCGTATGACAGAACGCGTGTCTGACGTTGTAAAAGCCTTGATGAATAACGGTATCATGGCTACGCAAACACAGACGATCGATGCTGATACAGCTGAACTGATCATCGAAGAGTTTGGCCACACAGTCGTTCGTGTGTCTGACGCTGATGTTGAGCAAGTCATCGACCAAATCCAAGACGACGCTGCTGACCTGATGCCGCGTGCCCCGATCATTACGATCATGGGTCACGTTGACCACGGTAAGACATCGTTGCTGGATGCAATCCGTAACGCCCGTGTTGTTGCTGGCGAAGCTGGTGGCATTACACAGCATATCGGTGCGTATCAGGTCACAACCGATAGCGGTCAG
>CAXMPP010000303.1:0-316 GCA_964195395.1 uncultured Thermodesulfobacteriota bacterium | reverse complement strand
ATTGTTGCAGCACGAAGTGATTGTTGAAGCCATGTCAGGTGATGTGCAGGACGTTGAAGTGTCTGCGATTACTGGTGAAGGCCTGCCAAAGTTGCTTGAGGCGATTGCGCTTCAGGCTGAGATTTTGGAACTGAAAGCCAACCCGAACCGCGCCGCATCTGGTGCTGTTATCGAGGCACAGCTTGACGTGGGCCGTGGTCCTGTTGCGACTGTTCTGATCCAGAACGGTACACTGAAAACTGGCGACATCTTCGTTGTTGGCGAACAGTGGGGCCGTGTACGCGCCTTGATCGACGACAAAGGCGACCGTATTAAA
>CAXMPP010000302.1:668-908 GCA_964195395.1 uncultured Thermodesulfobacteriota bacterium | reverse complement strand
CGTCTCTGCTGTGCCGATCTCCAGAACGTTCTCGAAGGCAACGAGGAACTCAATTTCCTCTGGGTCACCGAATTCCCACTTCTCGGCTACGATGAGGAGGAAGGTAAATGGAATGCCGTCCACCACCCCTTCACCCGTCCTATTGCTGAGGACGAAGCAAAACTCATCGCCGGCACCACGGCTGAGCTTGAGGACGAAAGCCAACGCTACGCAGGCCTCCGCGCCCAGGCATACGACGTT
>CAXMPP010000302.1:0-629 GCA_964195395.1 uncultured Thermodesulfobacteriota bacterium | reverse complement strand
AGGAAGAAAAGGAAAGCATGTTCGGACACATCCTCGATGCGTTTAAGTTCGGCGCCCCACCGCACGGCGGTATCGCCCTCGGCCTCGACCGCCTTGCCATGCTCGTCTGTGGAGAAAGCTCCATCCGTGAAGTCATCGCCTTCCCTAAGAACAACAAGGGAATGGACATCATGTCCGCATCACCTGCTACCGTCGATGCCACCCAGCTCCGCGACCTGCGTATCCAGACCACGGTCAAAGAGAAGCCAGCGCAACCTGCTCAATAAATCACATACATCCTACCGATGGTTATCAACCGTCGGTGGAACCACATTTCCCGAAGCCTGCAATGCCAGTGCTTCGGGATTTTTTTTGTAATGCTCACGCACAACCTGTGCCACAGCCTTCTTCACATCCGTATCCACGTGACTTGTTTCACCATCAGGCAAACAGTTTAGCAACCCATCAAGAAGCTGCCCTTGCGGAGCGAGCAATTGATCACGCCACGAGGCAAGAAGTTGTTTATCCACATGCGATGGCAATGAGCCCATAATACCTACGTCGTTTTGATTATGAACTAACAGACCGGAAGTCGTCCCTCGATCAAGCGTCAGCACCTGGAAAAAATACAGAGTGTGATACGCAAGTTG
>CAXMPP010000301.1:0-913 GCA_964195395.1 uncultured Thermodesulfobacteriota bacterium | reverse complement strand
CACTCCCCAATCATACGGGGGATGGGGTTTTTTCGTTATTTTCAATATCCAACAGCCAACAAGGAATGTCCAATTTCCAAGTAGTTGGCGTTCCCACGGTGTTTTGGAATGGCTCGGTATTGGTCGCCAGCGACGTCGATTCGCGTGCCCTTCTTCGGTTGGATATTCCTTGTTGGCTGTTGGATATTCCTCTTTTCCCCACGCCACCCAGCACATCCCATCTCGCCCGGCGCAAAGCTGAGTCCAGCCGCCGCACTCCAAAGCCGTCACCATCGGCCAATCATCAAAAAACCTCTGCGGCTCTGCGCGAGGCACTAAACATTAGCGAGGGAACAGGCCAATATGAGCCACGGCGGAAAGAATGGTGATGGGCTCCAAATATGATAGTCAGTCACACAATACTGCGGTTTCAATACTGCGGTTTCAATATCCAACAGCCAACAAGGAATATCCAATGACCAAGTAGTTGGCGTTCCCACGGTGTTTTGTTGTTGATCGGTATTGGTGCCAGCGACGTTGATTCGCGTGCCCTTCTTCGGTTGGATATTCCTTGTTGGCTGTTGGATATTCCTCTTTTTCCCACGCCACCCAGCACATCCCATCTGACCACCGTAGTTCCAACGAATGAGCCACGAGGAACAGCCAATATGAGCCACGGCGGAAAGAATGGTGATGGGCTCCATGAAGTCAACATTGTCCCAATGGGGCCAAGTGTCGAGAGAGAAAAATATCGACACATGCCACTGGGGGGGGACTAGATGCATTGTAATTCGCGGATTAATTCCGGTTTATCCTCGGTTGATCGATTAACTACCTCTCTTTCCCATGCAGCCACCTCCTAACTCCTTACCTAAAAAGAAAATGACTAGCAGTGACTTTTCTCCTGTTGCCAGACACGCTACCAAGCGTGGAT
>CAXMPP010000300.1:0-914 GCA_964195395.1 uncultured Thermodesulfobacteriota bacterium | reverse complement strand
TTCTGTATCAAGATGTGGTAAGGGTCATGGAAGGATGATCCCGTATCAGGTATTTGAAGATCGACAGTTCCCTTTTTTAAAAACACGCTCCTTTCTATGAGATTCATTCTAACGGTTTTGTTGTCTGTGAGTTTGTCAGTCCTCATTCATTTTGACGTTTTTGCATATGCAGCGTGCTTGTGAATTGCTGGCCACCACCGAGGACAAGATCGATACCATCGCCTATCAGATCGGCTACGCCAGCGGGGCACATTTTTCCAACGCCTTTACCAAATGGGTCGGCGTCCGGCCATCGGAATACCGCGAAGGGAAATCGGGCGGGGGTGAGTAGCAGGGATACAGGGTTCCTACACAAGGAGGATCCAAGGTTAATGCCTGCGGCGCTCGACAGAATTAACAGAATTTTTCAGAATAATTCCAAGGTTGTGTGGAGAGCTTAACCCAAGATGCATGATTTCCGGCATCAAGTTCCCATCCTATCATGCTTCATGAGGTTAATTCTGAAAAATTCTGTTAATTCTGTCTAAAAACACACGAGTGTATGGGCCCTAGAGGGGAGAATGAGCCATAATCCGCTTGATTTAAGCCAGAAAACAGGCTAGAATAACCTCATGGAAACGACAACCATGGGCGCATTCGATGCCAAAAACCACTTTTCCGAACTCTTGGAGAAGGCCTTGCAAGGCAGGGAGACGATTGTTACCAAGCATGGTCATCCTGTTGCAAAGATTGTGCCTTATACTGAAACCGACCGCCCTGCGGAGGATGTTTTTGCCAGTATTGCTAGCACACGCACACAGATTGCGCAACGTGGAGACATCCTCGACAAAGGAGAAAGTTGGAAAGACGTGGCACGTAAAGGACTTCGGTAATGACAACGATTATTGTCGATAATTCCGCGTTGATACCTCTGT
>CAXMPP010000299.1:521-930 GCA_964195395.1 uncultured Thermodesulfobacteriota bacterium | reverse complement strand
GATCGGAAAGAATGCCTGGGACATCGGATAAATAGACAAGTTTGGTGGCTTTCAGAGCCTTGGCGAGACAGGCTGCAGCGAGGTCGGCATTGACGTTGAGTGGTTTGCCGCTGTTTTCCTCAGCTGCCAGAGGCGAGATGACGGGAACCATTTCTGAGCTGATCGCGCTTTGGACGGCATCGAGTTGGCAATCGATGGCTTCTCCCACCCGGCCGATGTCGACCTGTTCGCCTTGGTCATTGGTGGCTTGGATTCTCCGGCCAACGAATACCTCGGTACCCGGAATACCGCAGGCTTTGCCGCCAAATTCCGCAATCATATCCACCAAAGTAGGATTGAGGGTGCCGGAGAGGGTTTTTTCGACAATGCTGATCGCTTCAGGCGTGGTGACGCGGAAACCTCCGATGAA
>CAXMPP010000299.1:0-510 GCA_964195395.1 uncultured Thermodesulfobacteriota bacterium | reverse complement strand
GCGGCTGAGATGGCTTTGCCTCCGCCGTGAACGACGACGGGATTGATGCCGGCGACTTCAAGAAAAACAATATCACGCATCACTTTGCGTACGAGATTGGGGTCTTCCATGGCGGATCCTCCCATTTTGATGAGGAAGGTATGGCCGCGAAACGACTGAAGATAGGGAAGGGCTTCGATCAAAACCGAGGCCTTACTGATGGTGGCGTCCAGAGACATGCTGGTGTTTAAACTTCAAACTCCAAAAACTAAACTCCAAAAACAGGAAGTTATGCGCGGATGACAGGCTTCGGGTCCGATGTGCTGTATTCTTGCATGGAGGAGGTTTGTTTTCTTTGATTCACAGGTGTGAGCCAAGCGATGAATAAGGCAGCAAGTGGGGCTGAGATTCCAAACCAGTGCTGGCTGAGATCCGTCATGGCAAGAAGTAGCGGGAAAAGAAGTGTCGCACACAAAGCAAGGGCGAGAGACCGATTTCCGGCGTAGGAGCCAATGATGAAGTAAACGATGA
>CAXMPP010000298.1:0-931 GCA_964195395.1 uncultured Thermodesulfobacteriota bacterium | reverse complement strand
CATGCCCGCCCTGCATCAACGCATCGAAGACGCCGACACCAAAAACTGGCAGACGTGGGAAAAAAACAAGAAGGACCTCAAGGATGAATAACACGCTCGTCTACATCCACAGCCACGCGTCCGACCACTTGCGCAACCTCGCAAACAATGAGGACGTGGTCAGCTTTATCAACCAACTCGAGTCCAACCCGGAAACCATCGGCGACTACCGTCAGCCCGACCCACGTGGCCGCATGATCGAGGTGAAACTGCTCGGCCGACATGCCGTTCTCTTTTTCCGCGACCCCTACGCCAACATCGTTAAGATCCTCGATATACGCAACGTAGAGGCACGGTAAGAATTACCCATCACCCCGCACATACCCACCTTGAAATTCCACGACGCACACCTCGCCTACTGCACCAACATCCACCCTGCCGAAACATGGGAGGAAACTTGGCAGGCACTCAAAACCCACACGCTTGCCGTCCGCGACAAAGTCCTGTCTGCCCGCCGTAGCCTTGGCGAAGGAGGAAGCCTCGCGCGAAGGAGGGTCCCGCCCGCTATCAACCCAAGAGAAATCGGTGGTGCCCCAACGGGGGCAAACTGCAATGACCCAAGGGGCTAACAAGAGAAAACCGAATATCCAACAGCCAACAAGGAATATCCAAGGAAGAAGGAAAAAACACGGTCAGCAGAATCAACGGTTGAGCGCGAGTCTTCCACCTTGGTAATTGGACATTCCTTGTTGGCTGTTGGATATTCCTCTTCCACTGGATCCTGGTATGAATTTCTCCGTTGGAGAACGCGGGGAATCGGCTTAATGAAGTGCCGTTCCTGCATTCCTGCTGGACCCCTTTTCTGTGCTCCTATCCGGGGATGAAATGGGGCGGATTCAAGGATCTGAAATGGATGAATCGCTTATTTTAAAAGGATTGTTTCTTCCAAAAT
>CAXMPP010000297.1:0-938 GCA_964195395.1 uncultured Thermodesulfobacteriota bacterium | reverse complement strand
CTACCACCCCACACAACCAGTCACCTTTCGGCATCTACACTGATGACAACCGCAAAAACTTCAGGCTGAACCCGCACCAAGGGAAATAAGGTTTATAAGATTGAATATCCAACAGCCAACAAGGAATATCCAATGATGAAGGAAAGAGAATACAATTTGCAGGATCGCTTGGTTGATTTCGCCGTCCGGATCATCAAACTGTCTGAAGCCTTGCCAAACACGAAGGCCGGGAAACACGTATCTTCGCAGTTGTTGCGAAGCGGTACATCTCCTGCTCCTAATTATGGCTAAGCCCAAAGCGCTGAATCCAAGGCCGACTTTGTTCACAAACTCAAAATAGCTCTGAAGGAACTTCGCGAGACGGATATTTGGCTCAAAATCATCGCCAAGGCACAAATGATTGAGCCTGATACTCTGCTGGAGCCTCTTATTCAGGAAACAGATGAGTTGATAGCCATCCTCTTCTCCAGCGTCGAAACAGCCAAAAAGAACAATCCGTAAAAACGCAGAATCAACACCCAATAACAAAGAGAAAACACGATCCCAAAACCATTCACTGCGAACACGCCCTCTTATTTGGTCATTGGATATTCCTTGTTGGCTGTTGGATATTGAATAAAAAGCATCATCCAATGATACGTCATATGAAAAGCTCCCCGCTCCGCACCGCGTGCCTGGTTATTCTTCATTCCTTGCTACACATTGGCTATACCCAAGCACAGCCATCCGGCATTGCCGAAGCCGAGATCACCTCCCTGCAACAGGAAACAACCGCACAAACCACCGGGACCTCGGCCACTAAAAAACGCCGCGCCAGCAAAAGCACCATCCGCAAGGGAAACTCGCTGATTGAGGCTAACCCGACGGCACCCAACCGGTTCCGCGTCCTTGCCATCGTTCTACAATCCCAGCGACGCCTGCTCGTCCTAGACAACTCG
>CAXMPP010000296.1:440-961 GCA_964195395.1 uncultured Thermodesulfobacteriota bacterium | reverse complement strand
TGCCTCATACCAAGCGACATCGATCTCGAGTTCGAATGGACGGGCTGCGTACTGCCAGGCATCAATCGCTGGTGCTGTGGTCAGCATCCTGAATTCGGCGGGGAGTTCCTGGGCGCTGATACCGAGTAAGCCAGGAGTCGTTTTGGTGACTTTGTGATTCACTAGGACGGGGCTAACGACTTCAATAAATCCACTTTCACCCTGCACATTGATAGGATGAACTTCGGCAAGTTTGAGGATACCACCACGGGCATATCGCCGTCGGCCCGACGCCACTGACGGACATTTTGACCTTCGATCGTCACATTACCAAAGCTCTCGGGGATGGATAGTTCCCACTGATTAACGGGAGCTCCCACCACGAAGTAGTTCAACAACACCGAGCCGTAGGCCATGCCCTCTTTCAGAGAGTAGAGGTGGAATACATCGGCTTGCACGCTCTGCTCACGGGCCTCAATCTTCATGGAGGCTGTCCATGCCTTGTCACCTTCATTGGCGCGGAGGCGATAGGTTTGCTGGAT
>CAXMPP010000296.1:0-423 GCA_964195395.1 uncultured Thermodesulfobacteriota bacterium | reverse complement strand
GTTTTTGATGGGGAAGTAGGAAAGAGGCGTTTCGGTGAGACCCTCCACCTTGCCGGGGACGACCCGCCAGCCTGCAGCGGCTGAGATTCCGATGTGTCCACGCACGGACTTCACCTCGGGGTATTCGAGCACGGGCAGCTGCCAGACGCCGGCCTTGGCAGGCGCATTTTTTTCTAACCGAACGGTGATGAGCTGTCGACCTGCGACAGCTTTTCTAAAGAGCACCTTTACATCGCGCAATCCCTTTTCGACAACAGAGCCTACGACGTAGTCGGCCACTTCGGCACCTGTTAGCGATGCGACAGCATAGCCGTCCGGGATACGGAGTTCCCACTCGCGCAGTGGAGCTTCACGGATATCGAGCTCTACCGTGGCTTTGATGATTCGATCGCTTTCTGTCTGTTCATACACAAGCACCTCGTT
>CAXMPP010000295.1:0-986 GCA_964195395.1 uncultured Thermodesulfobacteriota bacterium | reverse complement strand
CCCGGTGAATAAGAAATGATTTCTGGTGGGCTCTTCAGGTTTACCGTGAGTGCGATGACCATCAAGATAAGGATGACAAGGCCAAATGCTAAAACCGAAATGATCAGAGCGGATATAGTCGAGGTTCTTTTCTGCGCGGCTAAAGCAGCTTGTGCTTCAGGGCTTAATTGTGCGTGTATGCTCATAGAGATGTTTGGTGTTTTGGTCTGAGAGTGTTAGTTCAAATGGTAACTCCCATGGAGTCGATTTCTATATAGAAGATTGATCAAGGCGTCTGTAAGAACCAGCCTGAAGTCGTCAGAATTACAGCCTAGTAGAATTGGCACAAGGCAATAATGAGGGTGCACAATGAGTTTTCAAAAGCAACCACTTTTGTCGCCACCCACTATCAAAGGAAATATATTCAGAAGACAATCATAGCGACAAAAATCACACCCAATAAAAACAACCGTCTGCGATTTATTTACAACGGCGCAATCAATCTATTGGCAAGTGAGCTGAATCGTTGAGGGGCTCTGAATCTTTCAAGTTCTAACAGAACTAGATTTCAGCTATGAGTCATCGACTGTGATGGGAGATCCTCAAGCGACCGAGACGGTCGTAATACGTGAAAAATAAAAGTCGGATTTATTCATTTTTTCTACGTAAAGAGTTCATGGTCATGTGAGAAACATCAGACTAGAGTTACTTCATGCAAATGTCCCCACTAGAGGGAGAGAGCAACGCAGATGATGAACCAATCACACAAATTTCCGATTATCGCAACGGCAACGACTTTGCTGCTTTCGCCATTCATCGAAGTAAGCGCCGAGACTCTTGTCGAGAACGGACTGTCCGATGCATCTATCATCAACGGCGCCGACTGGAAGGACTCCAACGCTAATCCCATCGCCGCCCGTGAAGGCGATGTAGCACGCATCGACGGGGTATTCACTGGTACGGCAGCAGCTATGCTAACAATTCTAAAGGTCTGTTCCGCATGCCGG
>CAXMPP010000294.1:0-994 GCA_964195395.1 uncultured Thermodesulfobacteriota bacterium | reverse complement strand
GCGATTGCAGCAACTACCGACCTGCCGCAGGATTACTGGTTCATTGTTATGAAAAATTAGGGGCTGACGATAAACTCGCGCAGCTTCATTACATCTGGGGTAGCGGTCAGGATGAAGCCGAAGACGAGAGCGCGTCAACCACTCCTCCCCCTCTACCTGAGCAGTAGACGCCTACCCTATGGAGCGGGTAGAGAGAATGCCTTCGTTCCTCTCAGGCTAAGCTAAAATGCCTAATGCCTCCTCCGGCATTAGGGGGATTGGAGAGATCGTGATACACGATCGTTGTGCATTCAAACTCTGACCTACGCTCACTCCATTCGCTTCGGAGGAGTTCTCATCCCTCTACCCTTGAGGCAAAACAACGGCTAATAGGATTCGTGCTGGAAACAAAAAAACACCCGCAAGGGGTGTTTGGATGGAGCGGGTAGAGAGAATCGAACTCTCCTAGTCAGCTTGGAAGGCTGGAGCATTACCACTATGCTATACCCGCATTTTTTCCATCTTAGGCGCCGACAGAGCGGCGTGGGCAGTTGTTACGTTGGGATGCCGGATTTAGCAACAAAAACTTGCTCGAACCCGTCATAAAATCAAAATGCGGGCGCGGACTCGAATGTCAGCTCAACTCCCGTCACGGGATGAGCGAAACTCAACTCACAGGCGTGGAGTTTCATCTGCCCGGGGCCGGTTCCATTTCCATAGAATGGATCACCCACAATAGGTATGCCCAGACCTTTTTCATGGGCAGAATGGACACGCAGCTGATGTGTCCTCCCCGTGATTGGCACATAAGAAATCCGGGTGTAGTCCCCTTCGATTCCCAGGTTCTCCCAGTGGGTAGTTCCCCATTTTCCATGTACTTCATCGTAGATCTGTATCGGACGGTTATCGATATCTAGCCGAAAAGGCAGCTCAATGGTGCCACTCTTTCCTTCGAGTTCACCTTCCAATAAGGCAACATATCTTTTCTTAGTCAACCGATCTTGAAATTGAATAG
>CAXMPP010000293.1:0-999 GCA_964195395.1 uncultured Thermodesulfobacteriota bacterium | reverse complement strand
TCTTTCGGCGGATACCGATTGTGATTCGTCTTTGTCTTTTACCTGTGGAACGTTAACGTTAAAGTTAGTTCCAGGGTTTAATGGTGGATGGAATATCCATAGAATTCAAAATGATGTTTTAGAAATAGTGTGACTGAACATTCATTCATCGGCATCGGAGTCTCAATGCACGACTTACAACTTCGACGACGGAGCCCAGTGTAATGGTAGAGAATACTAGGAAAGCAACCCACTGCGCAAAACGCGGTGATCTCGTTTCAGACATGATTAGTTCTTTATTCCCTTCAATCAATATCAGCGCAGTGGTGGATGGCACTTGTGCTTTAGGATAGAGAGAGGCCTTGTTTTGTTTCTATAAAAGAGAGGTCTCTTCAATAATGTTCCACTTTTAGCTTCTTGCTTGCTTGCGCGCGCGCTTTGCCAAGATTCGATTCATTTTCATTTCAGTTCTGTTGTGTGTTGATGTGTTGGTGTGTCCGTGTTGCCCGTTTCTTGACACCCTTTTTCCTCATGCTTTCCACGCAGACAGCAATCTACTCATCTCTCATCACTCATCACTCATCACTCATCACTATCTGTTTTAGCGTGACGAATGTGTAAAGCAATTCAGTCTTATGCATCAACGTTACAAAGTGGCATTAATACAAGTTATAAACGTTAAGAGCCAAAGGCTCCGTTGTAATCTATAAAGAATGTATGTTTCTCCTTCCGTTGAGTAGTCATAGGAAGGCCATATAAGTAGCATGGCACACTCATCGTCATCAAAAACCGGTGTACACTCTTTTGGTGTTGATTGAACTAATAAGAAGAAGAAGACAGATGACAGCTTCAAGTGAAGAGAGTTTTTAAACATGCTCAGCATATGAAGGGCATGGGAAGATTCTATTGAGCTTGCATTTAGCTCAACAGAAAGTATTATTGCAGCCCGGCGCTTCTCGGAGTTTATAACTGAGCCACCAGCCATCCAATCGCATGCATTTTGATGCACGTGGTACGTGG
>CAXMPP010000292.1:0-1003 GCA_964195395.1 uncultured Thermodesulfobacteriota bacterium | reverse complement strand
AAGCAGAAGAGGAATGCGCCATGATGGAACGATTCTACAGGGAAATCATTCAGCTCTGCATCGTCTCTGTCTATTCCAATGCCAACGGGGATTACATCGCGGCACAGCTTTCTACTGCCGTTGAAAGGCACAGTCATGATCATGATGGTGATCATGATCATGATCATGACTGTGCAAGTAATGGTGCAAGTGATGGTGATAGTGATGGCAGTTCTGATGATGTAGTCACAACTCCGCTCATTTCACTTCGGAGAAAAAATGCCACCCACAAACAATCCACTGCTTCTGCTGTTGCTCGTTCTACAATCAATAGCAGACATAGCAGCAATGCCAATGAGAATGCTAATGTGGATATCAGTAATATCAGTGCGAGCCTTGGTCTTCCCAAGGAAATTTGTGGATTCCAAATTCTACATGAAACCATACCGGCAAACCCTCCATCCAACAACAATGATGGCTCTGCTGGAACTGGAACTGGAACTGGAACTGGAACTGGAACTGCTGCTATCAATAACAATGATCTATCACTTCTATCCATGAACACTACCTTTGAATCCAAGGGAACGCATGTTCCATATATTACCAACACCAATACCAACACCAACAATGATACCAATACCAATAACGACAATGATAACAACATTGGCAATGTTTGGCAAAAAGGACAAACATTCCAAGCAGACATTCATCCCTCACTCGGATATCGACAAACACTGCTATCCAACCTCAAATCATCTGGATACGAATTCACCTACGATGGAAACATAAACATGAATGACAATGACAATGACAATGATGCTAATGACAATGATGCTAATGACAATGATGCATCTACTTTCAACATGTCACTTGGATTATCCATGTCCATGAACCAGTCCTTTCACGATAATGATGCCTCTTTCTCTTCCTTTCATCCCCCACCGCCACCGCCACCACCCTCATCTCAATCCTTTGACACCGGTACCGGTACTCATGAGAAGTTAGATGCGGATCATCAGAATCA
>CAXMPP010000291.1:0-994 GCA_964195395.1 uncultured Thermodesulfobacteriota bacterium | reverse complement strand
CACCATATGGTACAACTTTGGCGCAAGCGAGCAGTCCAATAGAGTAATCTCCTCACCATCTCCAGCCAAAAAGTCCCCCGTCTTACCATCACGAGCAAGCTGCTCCTCAATTTTGGAGAGGGCAGCTTCGAGATTAGCCTTCAAATCCAAATCCCTAGCATCGCCATCAGGCGTGTGCTTCAAATATGATGCAATGGCAGGAAACACTCCGTCCACGCTCTCGCTCGCTTCTCCCATTTCCTGTTTCTTGTAGGGGCTCAGCTGGGGATCGGCAAAGAAAAAGTCCAAATATTGGGCGATCACGTCGCTCTCCACGTAGCATTCTTTCCGATGACGGAGGGCAGGCATGGATCCTCCGTAGTGATCGAGAAGCCAGTCGGGTTTTGTTTCTTCGGTTGCGGGGGTGATGGTGTATTCGAGGTTTTTCTCGTTTAGCACCATCTGGACGTAATGGGCGAAGGGGCAGTCGCCGGGGGATTTTCCATCGGGGCCTGCTTTGATGTATAGGGTCATGTCTCCGGCTGTATTGTACATTATTATTTGATGAGTGATGAGTGATGAGGGATGAGTGATGAGTGATGAAATAAAATCAGAGAATCCATTTGTCATGCATGCATGCATCAATCAATCAAGAAACGAAATACAAATGCACTGAGAAATACCATCTGGATTCGATTCGATTCTCTCACCTGTGGGAGTGGCGCCTTCTTCACGAACTTCTAAACCTGAAATTCGAACCATATTCAGAGCTTTATTGCTAACAGTACGTGTAGTCAAAGGACGACGGACGAAAGAAAGAGATTTAGATGAATAAGCTGTGCCCGTGAATGATGAAGCAGAAGTAATCAAGCTCGAAGCTATGAGGAACAGTGGGATACTCTGTATTTTCATTGGAGTATGTGTTTGTGTTTGTGTGTTTGTGTGTTTGCTTAGTAGTTGAAATGGATAATGAAAAGTACAGCACAGCAGGAGGAGGGAGTACTATCATACAACA
>CAXMPP010000290.1:614-1067 GCA_964195395.1 uncultured Thermodesulfobacteriota bacterium | reverse complement strand
CGTCTCAGGTGCCATCCATTCCACCGCCGATACCATCCGTCCGGCGCTTCAGCTCATCCGCACCGCACCCAACGCCACTGGTGTCTCATCCGTCTTTTTTATGTGCCTACCCGATCAGGTGCTTGTCTATGGCGACTGCGCCGTCAACCTCAACCCCGACGCCAGCCAACTCGCCGATATCGCCGTCCAAAGCGCCAACACCGCCAGTGCCTTTGGCATTGAGCCCCGGGTCGCGATGATCTCTTACTCCACCCACGATTCCGGCTCAGGTGCCAATGTCGATAAGGTCCGCTCCGCCACCAGCCATGTGCACCAACTCAGACCCGACATCCTGGTAGACGGCCCACTCCAATACGATGCCGCCAGCAACGCACAGGTCGCCCAAACCAAAGCACCCGACAGCAAAATCAAGGGAGACGCCACCGTCTTTATCTTCCCCGATCTCAACACCGG
>CAXMPP010000290.1:243-604 GCA_964195395.1 uncultured Thermodesulfobacteriota bacterium | reverse complement strand
CCACCTACAAAGCCGTGCAACGCGCCGGCCACGTCATCTCCATGGGCCCCGTCCTGCAAGGACTGCGCAAACCCGTCAACGACCTCTCCCGCGGTGCATCGGTCGAGGATATCGTCTTCACCATCGCCATCACCTGCATCCAGGCCCAGCAGCTCGATCAACAAGCTTGATCCAGTCAGGCAGTGCTCAGCTCGCCAACATGCGCCAACACCGCACTGGCTAAGCCCTCGGGATTGTAACCCCCCTCTAACACAGACACCAAACGTCCGCCACACAACTCGTCGGCCCACCCGCAAACCATCCGAGTCAACTCGGCAAAGTCGTCGTCCGTTAGATTCAGCATCCCCACAGGATCATCCAT
>CAXMPP010000290.1:0-233 GCA_964195395.1 uncultured Thermodesulfobacteriota bacterium | reverse complement strand
AGGATGAAATCTGGTCTAAACTCCCTCAGTGCCGCACCGATGGTTTCTCTCCACAACGGTAGGATCACTCCACCACCCGACCCCTCGGGTACAGGCAGGTTCATTGTGGTATGCTTCCCCATCCCATCGCCTGTTTCTTCCACAGCCCCTGTAAACGGATAGATGCCCTCTTCATGGCTTGAAGCAAAAAACACCGTGCCATCGTCGTAAAAAATATTCTGGGTTCCATTTCC
>CAXMPP010000289.1:0-1117 GCA_964195395.1 uncultured Thermodesulfobacteriota bacterium | reverse complement strand
AAAGGTTTTTAAAATTCGAAAAAGATGGTTCTGCAATGTTCTCAGTTTCCCCACCCAATGGGGTCATCAATCCTGTCCTATCCTATCCTCTTCAGGTTGGGGGAAATCCCAAAAAACCTTCCACGTTGAAGACCTTGAAGAACAAAATAAAGGACGAGAGTGAAAGCAAAGCAAAGCAAAGCAACCAACAAATCAAAGAAAGCCGACAGACCAGGCAGGATAATTACGCACGTGGACAAAACAAGACAAGGAAACGATACCAGCGGATAGATTAGATACATTCAAACATTCAAACGTCCTCCTACACATTGCCTTACCGGACAGTCAAATATCTTGAGGACCGAACCGACCTTGACTGCCCACTGGACGACACCGCGTTAATTTTCAATTTGTGATCTACATCTCTTGTCGATCTACAAGTATATTCATACGCACTGACTGAACACTGAACACTGAACACTGAACACTGAACACTGAACACTGAACACTGAACACTGAACACTGAACACTGAAAACAAAGCAAAGGATGCTTTACGAAAGACGAGATAACAATGTGAGCGTCGCTCTCAAGCGATTGCTCACATTCATGGTCGTACTATCTTGGACAAGTTTGCCAACGGTGGTATTAGTAGATGCGTCTTCTATGAATAATGTGAATGGTAATGCTAATGGCAATGGCAATGGCGGGGCATCATCATCCAATGCCAATGGATCAGGAGCAGGAGCAGGAGGATGGTTCAATAAAGTGAAAGTCTTTGCCGGGAATGATAAAAAGCTATCTGCCGACGGAAATGAAAATGGAAATGGACATACAGCAGATTCTCATTTGCATTCTCGTGGGCTTCCTTTGCCGCCTGGTGGATCATTCATGCCCCCTCCCCCTCCTCCACCAATGGGACTGGGACCAGCGTCGGGTTCAGGTGGGGATCAGCACCATCAACATCCAAATCATCAACAGCATCCACATCAACAGGGAGCACCTCCTCCAATGCAACAAAACCTTCCACCACCACCACCACCTCCAAGCACTCCAAGCGCCACGAGTACGAGCGATGAACACGCCGAGAAAGAACATAATAAACAAGACGATCATTTAGAACATACAAATAAGAATGGT
>CAXMPP010000288.1:943-1187 GCA_964195395.1 uncultured Thermodesulfobacteriota bacterium | reverse complement strand
CGCAGCCATTGGCCCGATCGTAGTAAAAAACAACCAACCCGTCCTGGGCGCGGTGTTTTTGAAGTAAGGCATTGATTTTTTTGTCGTCCTTGGTGTTCAGCAAGCGATCGAATGACATGCCGGAGTTTACGGGAGTGAGGACTTTTAAAGTGAGCACGCTGTCACTCCACGGAAAAAGTCTGGCGTGTTCACCGGAGGTGTAGAGGAATTTCATGTCCTTGACGAGAAGCTCGGCGAGGCGTTT
>CAXMPP010000288.1:370-933 GCA_964195395.1 uncultured Thermodesulfobacteriota bacterium | reverse complement strand
CTCCGTGTTGGGGAAGGATGTAGACACCGTGGGCGGGCGCGTTTTCGGTAATGACATTGGCCACGGCGCTGTCGTCTTTAAAGGTGTCCATCTTGTGCCATGGCAGGAGTTCCCATGAAACAAATCCCCATAAAAAGGCAACGATGGCACCGGCGAGAGTAGCGAGAATAATACGTTTCATAAATTGGTAAAAAAATCTTATTCTGTGTTTAGCAAATTAGCCACCGTTTGTCAGTGCCGAAATGTCGATCATCGTGGGCAGGACTCATACACTAGGGAGATTGCCCAGGTTGATGCCTGCGGCGCTCGACAGAATTAACAGAATTTCACAGAATTTTTAAAGGTTGAGCAGTCCAAGCAAGCCAAAGTCATCATTCTACACTGAAATTGCGAGTGAGAAGGATGGGTTCCATAGGTTAATTCTGAAAAATTCTGTTAATTCTGTTAATTCTGTCTAAAAAATCCCTAGTGTAGGTGCCCTGCGAAATAGAGGCCATCTTGCATCTTGACAAGATGGCGGTTGTCTAAATAATACGTTACTGATCTTTTCTTTTTAAACCTCA
>CAXMPP010000288.1:0-360 GCA_964195395.1 uncultured Thermodesulfobacteriota bacterium | reverse complement strand
TCCTTTCCGATCTTAGGATCTGTAAGGGGGGCTGGCTGGCTACGCCTCGGCTAAGAAGCATACCGAGGATGACGGTGGTGAGAATAACGGCGCCAACTCCCTCGGCCAGTAGCATCCATGGAATGACGTAAGGTTCACCATCGAATACTTTATTGCCTAATAGGACGCTAGCGACGACGGCGAGTGTCGCTCCGGAGAGTGTTGCCATGGAGCCTAACAAAGTATACTCGACTGCGAGTATTTTGGAAATTTGGGCGCGGGTGGCTCCTAGTGTTCTCAGGAGAATACTCTCGCGAATACGAATACGTCTTCCAGCTAAAATGCACGCCACGAGGACTATCGCACCTGTGAAGATGGTGA
>CAXMPP010000287.1:0-1194 GCA_964195395.1 uncultured Thermodesulfobacteriota bacterium | reverse complement strand
CCGTTCCAAAGGCAGAGAAGGAACGCTGGTAATCAATCTCCACTATTTGGCATTGAACTCCTTCGGTTTCTAGTGCTCGGATGAACGCCGTGTTCGACATTTTATTGGAGTGATTAGTTGTGTGTGTGTGTGTGTTTTGTGTTGTGTATGATGCCGTACGGGATGACTGTGTAATGAGCACTGCTACTGACTGCTGAATGCTGGCTTTTCAAATTCAAAGAGTTAGTTCCAGTTGAATTGAGTTCGTTGGGAGTAAGATACGCGCTGACGCTTCCTATTGTATGATTGAGTACTGCACATGCAGTCTCGAGTGAAGTTCGCAAAGAAGGTCGGTGTGAATACTTTGCCATACAGTATAATGAATTGGCCAGTACCGGTAGAGTGACTCTGAAGTCGGACAGTGACCTTGCTTGCTTGAAGACGAAGATGTCCAAGGAAATTATTGAAATAGAGTTCGCGCGTTTTTCAACAGCTCATCACACCACTCTCACCATCAATCACTCATCACTCATCACTCATCACTCATCACTCATCACTCATCACTCATCACTCATCACTACAGTACTCCATTCCTCATTCCTCATTATTATAATCTCTTCATGGATTATTGATTTTTGCAAATATGGTTTCAATGGCGAGACTGATAATATCATCGTGCACAACATTAGGCCTTCACAGCAGAACTGTTGCTGCTACTGGAGCATTCGTGATTCACACTGGGTCAACCAACAATGCAATCATGTACAGATCAACGAATGCCCACATGATCAATACGCACATGCCCTTTCTACGCCATTGGTCTTCCACTCGAACTACAAGTAGCACTCTAGGATCCAAGTCTAAGACGGAAGAAATGGAACAACCGTTACAAATGGAAAATATATACATGGAGTGGACACTCGAAGACGATCAAAAGCTCTTCGAACATTTTAACGAACCATTGCCTACGTTAGCTGCTAAACTAGGGAGAGGGCTCAGGGGTGTCGAAGGTCGTATTTCCAAGCTCAAGGATGTCAACAGTATGGCCTATCAGCGTCTGTTTGTCGGTGCACATGGACAAAAATCGCAATCGCAATCGCAATCACAATCACAATCAAACGTCAGGATTGTGAGCCGTGTTGGGTACACTCTTTACCATCCCAATGATCTCCCATTTGATTCACGAGAATGGCACCGGTTGGCTCATCCCAAGAA
>CAXMPP010000286.1:0-1198 GCA_964195395.1 uncultured Thermodesulfobacteriota bacterium | reverse complement strand
TAAAATAACTAAAATTAAACCAACTAAACTACTAATAAAAAACCGAGGATAACGAAGAATATTTGTCCAAAAATCATTCATACTAAAATAGAATTTTTATAAGGTACTACTTAAATTATTATATAACAGATTTAATGGTTTCAAACAGCTTCTCGATCTCTTTAAATTTTTAATAAAAAACCAGAAAAAAATTACCAGAATCTATAATTTCATGTTACAATAAAATTAAGTAAAAGTAGTAAAAGGCTCTGTAGCTCAGTGGTTAGAGCAGGGGACTCATAAGCCCAAGGTCGTAGGTTCAAATCCCACCAGAGCCATCTACTTCTAAGAAAAAATTAATGTAGGAGAAATGGCTGAGTGGTCGAAAGCAATAGATTGCTAATCTATCGTACAATTTTTTGTACCCAGGGTTCGAATCCCTGTTTCTCCTTTATTAATATAATAATAATTTGACACATATTAAAGTTTCCTTTAATATAGTAAAAAGTTTTGGGACTGTAGTTCAATTGGTTAGAGCACCGCCCTGTCACGGCGGACGTTGCGAGTTCGAGTCTCGTCAGTCCCGTTTAATATTCATAAAAAAATTAAAAAATAATTTTAATAATCTTTAATTTCTTAAAGATTATTAAAATTTAATTCAATTGCAACTAATAAGTATGCTGCAATTGCAATTAAAGTTAAATTATTTAAAGTTCGTTCTGCTGAACTTGGCGAGCCTAATAAATTACTCTTTGTTGCGAAACTCGCTAATCCACTATTTTGAGGTGCACGAAGGAATATTATTATAATTAAAAATAGGCTCAATATTATCCAAAGTAAATTTAGCATAATGATAAGAAAATTTATTCTTCAATTTCAAAAATTTCGTTAAATACTTTTGATACTTTATCACCCGAATCAATAGATTCTAATGGATCTTTTCTTAAACGATGACGTAAACATAATGTAATAATTGTTGCAATATCCTCTACCGTTACTTTCGTACGATTATCGTATGCTGCATACGCTTTTGCTGCTCGATTTGTTACAATATCACCACGTAATCCATCAACATCTAACCGACTACATACTTCCGAAATTTTAATTCGTAAATTATAATCTAATTCAACGCTTGGTAATAAATTTTGAGCTGCAACAATTCGATCACGTAATTCTTGCTGTTGTTCAGCATAGTTATCAAGCCAAAGTTGTGGTGTTT
>CAXMPP010000285.1:0-1204 GCA_964195395.1 uncultured Thermodesulfobacteriota bacterium | reverse complement strand
TTGTGATGTTTCAGGCGTGTCCATGTCCATGCGATGCCCGTTCGAGAGGTGGTCGTCCGGTGAGATTTGAAACAGGGTGGGATTTGAATGGCCAATGCGGCGTGGTGCATGATGGGTACTGGTACTCCTGGTGCTGTAGACAGAGCACGGAGAGGCATTGGGATTGGCTTGAGTTTCCGTTTTTATGGGATCGCGCGTACAAGTACCGGCATCTCCCACATTGATGGCACTGGTACTGGTACTGGCACCAGTACGTGGAGTACTGTTGGTAGTACTCGTAGTTGTATTATGATCCATCCTGTCCCTGCGAAGGAACTCATGAGTCAAATCGACAGCGTTACTTCTACGTCTTCCCCTACGTTGATTGAATTTCAATGATGTTGAGGATGGAGATGACGGGCGTGAAGGAGGCGGCGGCGGCATCAGGATTGAATCGAGAGCTTCATTGGAGATTGGGGCTAATGATGCAGCTGCTGCTGCTGCTGCTGCTGGGAGAACTGATGCCGACAGCGGAACCATCACGGAAACAGCCTTGATGATGGTGGGGCACATTGGAAGTGATACGGTTTGGTAATTGCATTGATCTTGATCATGATCTTCTCGTTTCTGCTTCTTTTTCAAACCGGGGCTCTCAGTGTCAGTGTCAGTGTCAGTATCAGTGTCAGTATCAGTGTCATGGCTATCTTGGTAATCTTGATCCAGAAGAGGTGCTTTCTCGCTGCTGCCAAGGACATTCGTAGTATCGCTGGGACTGACATCATTGCTATCACCGCTTGTTCTTACCGCAGCATCAACATTCATAGAATCGGCATTGATGCTGATTTCACTGTCATCTTGGATCATGATTGTGGTTGGTTCCAATGATATCATGGTGGTGTGGTGAATCAACGGAATATGGATTCAAGTGATTCGATTCCTTTTATGGTGCAGCGTTTACTTTGTGATCTCGTGTGTCTTGTTGAAGATCGATCGATCATCTTTTCATTTCTTTCTTTCGAAAAAGGATTCCCGCCAGCATTGCTTGCTTGAGAAAAGAGAGAGGAAAGGAGAAGAGATATTATAGATGGGATTGGGTTGAAATTTGTGGAAAGTTTGTCACTCCTCCCCACAAGATTCGATCTGTTTTGTCGAAACGAGAAAGAATTGCTTTCTTTCCTCATTGTTTTTCAACTAAAGAGCAATTCAAACACACGCTATTGACGAC
>CAXMPP010000284.1:0-1218 GCA_964195395.1 uncultured Thermodesulfobacteriota bacterium | reverse complement strand
CCTACACTCTACGTGATGCAGCCATCGCTGAAAAGCGTCAGTCATTCCTTAACGCGACCGAGAACGGTTTCCCAGTAGGCACCTATGAGGAAATGCTTCCTACCGCCGACATTGTCATGAACCTCGCACCCGATAAGCAGCACACTTCTGTTGTTGAGACAGTGATTCCTCACATGAAGGTAGGCGCTACATTCACCTACGCTCACGGTTTCAACATCGTGGAAGAAGGCACACAAATCCGTAAGGACCTCACCGTGATCATGGTGGCTCCTAAGTCCCCTGGTTCTGAAGTACGCGAGGAGTACAAGCGTGGCTTTGGTGTTCCAACTCTCATTTCCTGCCACGTAGAGAACGATCCTACAGGTGAAGGCATCGAGACAGCTAAGGCTCTCTGTGTTGCTCAAGGTGGCCACCACGCTGGTGTGCTCAACTCCTCTTTCGTAGCTGAAGTAAAGTCCGACCTTATGGGCGAGCAGACAATCCTCTGTGGTCTTCTTCAAACTGGCTCAATCCTCTGTTTCGACAAGATGGTCAAAGAAGGAATCGAAGAAGGTTACGCATCAAAGCTTATCCAGTTCGGTTGGGAGACTATCACTGAGGCTCTCAAGCACGGTGGCATCACTAACATGATGGATCGTCTTTCTAACCCAGCTAAGATCGTGGCTTACAGCCTCGGTGAAGAACTTAAATTCATCATGGGTGACCTGTTCTACAAGCACATGGATGACATCATCTCTGGTGAGTTCTCCAAGACAATGATGGCTGACTGGGCTAACGACGACGTCAACCTGCTCCAATGGCGCAAGGAGACTGGTGAGACTGCATTTGAAAAGTCCACACCATCTGGTGAGATTTCTGAGCAAGAATTCTTCGACAAAGGCATCGTAATGGTGGCAATGGTGAAGGCTGGCGTAGAGCTCGCATTCGAAGCAATGGTTGATTCTGGCATCCAGCCTGAGTCTGCTTACTACGAGTCACTCCACGAGACTCCACTCATCGCCAACACAATCGCACGTAAGAAGCTCTTTGAAATGAACCGCATCATTTCCGACACAGCTGAGTATGGTTGCTACCTTTTCTCACACGCTGCAGTTCCACTTCTCAAGAACTTCATCGAAGAGATCGACACAGACGTGATCGGCAAGGGCCTCGACTCCACTGACACGACTGTAGACAACCGCCTCCTTGTGGACGTGAACTACAACATTCGTAACCACG
>CAXMPP010000283.1:0-1324 GCA_964195395.1 uncultured Thermodesulfobacteriota bacterium | reverse complement strand
CAGCATGCATTTAATTCAAAAGGGGTTCAAGTCCCCTGTTTATAGAATGCCACGCCACGTAAAAGACTGCGTCCACGTGGTGTGTTGAGTAGGGGGTGAAATATCTAAACTGTTAGGGGTGATCGAGCTAGCAGAAGCCAACTGCGAGTAGCCATCCAACGAGGGGAAGTGCACATGGTGAGTCAGTAGAAAAGGCCCATGGAGAATCAGTCACAGCAGCATCGTCCACCGATGACATCGAAATGGTTAGCTTGAGACAGCTAGGAACCGCCGTGCCACACTGCTAGCCACATAAGCGAAGCCACTCCGCAGAGCCAACGGCAAGCCCGTATGGCCGGTGGTGTGTGGGCGGGGTTAAAACCCTCCGCCTACCCGATTAGGACTCATTGGTTATTGGGGCCTCCATCTTCTGAGCAACGATGAAATATTCTGGCAACTTCGACAACTTTCTGATCTCCACAATCTGAAAGCCCCCTCTTGCTATCATATCCTCCAACTCTGATTTTGCGTAGAACCTCATATACGGCACCACTTTCAACTTTGTTAGAATAAAAACCAGTGTCCCTAGGAGAGATCTCCGCTCACCTAAGCAGGCAGTTGAAGATATAAATAGTCCTCCGGGCGATAACAATTCGCTGATTCTCCGAGAGGCCGCTGCCGTGTCTTCAACATAGTGAAGGACGTTGAAAGCGGTGACCACATCAAAGCCTCCTTCAGGATGATCGACGTCAAGTAAGTCAGACTGCACGAAGGTCACATTCCCAATGCCACGCTGACTAGCTCTCGCTCTTGCAACTTCGAGCATTCCTGAAGATATGTCGATAGCATGGACAGCCTTCACCTTTTCGGCGATCGCGTTGGTCAGATCGCCAACTCCGCACCCGAAGTCGAGAACCGACTTCTCTCTGGTGAGATGGCTCTGAGTGGCCTCAAGCGTCTTGAGGGCAGTTCCCTTAAGTTCTTTCGGCACTTTGCTGGACCTGCGTGAAACCTTGTCAAAAAAGCTTTGTGATTTGTTCGTCATTTTCAAATGGTTTCAGCCCTAACGTAAAGCGCAGCGTCTTGTGTGTGCCCAGCATGCATTTAATCCAAAAGGGATTCAAGTCCCCTGTTTATAGAATGCCACGCCACGTAAAAGACTGCGTCCACGTGGTATATTGAGTAGATGTTTCGAAACTGTTAGTTATGCAAATAACTACCAGAAACCAACTGCGGAAGGTTGACAGATCATGGGAAGAAAGGCTATGGGACGCTTGGGTGGCCGAGGATGAATTTCAAAGTATTCTGGTGAATGGAAGCGTAGCGGACATGGACGACCGAAGGT
>CAXMPP010000282.1:0-1343 GCA_964195395.1 uncultured Thermodesulfobacteriota bacterium | reverse complement strand
TCTTCCTCTGCGCTGGTATGATTTTCTGCTCCACAGTCTTTCCTACTTTAGGTGAGTCTGGTCATCTACCGCCAATTGTCGCGGCTTGGGCCACCAATGTCCTTTTCACTCTCGTTGCCCTGATTCTTTTTCACCGACGTATGACCGGCCAACCTATCTACCAAACAGTCAAAAATTGGTTCGCATCGTGATACGATTGCTCAATCGACTCCATGGCCGACGTCCCTAGCTCACCATTTTAAAATAGCCATTTTAAAATTTGATTTGCAAAACTCGCAATCCACTAGATAAGTGTGAAATGACTGTGAAGGACAAACTCATCAAAAGTGCGATCCGAGAATTTTCAAAATCTGGATACCGTGATGGCAAGATCGCGGAAATCGTTCGCGGAGCTAACGCAAACATCGCTGCGGTGAATTACTACTTTGGTTCAAAAGAGAAGCTCTTCACCCAAGTACTTCGCAAAGCTTTTGCCGTTGCTGAACTCACCCACCCGATCAGTGGAGACCTCCCGCTGAACACCCCAGTCGAACAAAGGTTAGCAGCTTTTGCGCGCGCCATTGTACGCCGCACTTTAGACAAAGGTAACGCCGGTGATTATAACCGTATCATGAGTAAGACAGTCCACTCTCCGGGCTCACCCATTGATACTATTTGCGCTGAAGTAACCACTCTCCAAGTCATCCCTTTGCGCCCATTGTTAGTCGAGTATTTAGGAGAAGCCGATGAGCAGACCTACGCTGTCGCCACCCTCAACTTTCTCAGTCTAGCTGCAGTTATCGCTAAACACCCATTTGTGATCGATAAAATTTTCGGCGACACCCCAACTGAGGAAGTTATTGAAGCTTTCATTGAGCTGCAAGTGACTGCTATTTTAGCAGCCACTAAATCGTTAGAGTCTAAGAAGCTTAACTGCCTCGTTTAACCTAACGAAGACAACTATTTCTATGCTAGCATCAGCTCTCATCCGGATAGCTCTTCCGCTCACGCTCGCAAGCTGCGTCAGCCAACCTGGAGCCCTCTCGCCCAATGCCAAAAACTCATTGGACATCCCCGCGCGCTATGATTCCACACAAGCTCCCGTCCCAGAAATCAGCGAAAACCTCGTCAGCCTTTTCCCCAGTTCTCAACTCAAAAACTATATCAATCAGGCTGTAAAAAATAATCCCGATCTTAAATCAAGTGCCGCCCGACTCGAAGAAGCCGGCTACAACACTAAACGTTCTCAGGCTGGACTCAGCCCGACACTCAATGCCAACCTCGGAGCTGGGGCTGCTGGTAGTAACCCCACAGGGTTTTCCTCTATTAGCTCAGAGAACTACACAGCCTCACTCGATGCTCGC
>CAXMPP010000281.1:0-1411 GCA_964195395.1 uncultured Thermodesulfobacteriota bacterium | reverse complement strand
TCACCATTCAGTAAAATAGCTTTAACCCATCAAAATTATGACAGAATTTACAAACACCACAGACAAAGAAAGCTGCACAGCACGAGCGTCGTACACATCTACTTCTACCAAAACCGGCGTGCTAGTCACAGTCGACATCCCTGGAGTAGCAAAGCAAGACGTCACCATAACTAGTGAGAAGCAACAGCTAAAGATTCAGGCGCAGCGCAGCGACTCCACACCTGAAGAATGGAGCCTCGTCAACAACAGCTCACGACCAACTCACTATGAACTAGTGCTCAATATTCACCCAGACCTTGACCTCAACAAAACCTCAGCTCGTGTCGAAAATGGAGTACTTAAGCTCCAGATCGAACGACGCGACGAGAGCCTACCGCGGCAAATCAAGATAGACCAATAATCAACACAGCGCGCACAAGCGCACTCAACCATTTTCATTGTGTAGGTAGAGTAGTCTCCCGCATCCTCGAGTGAGGGTGTGGGAGCATTCGCTTTTACACCACTTTGAACGAGAAAAGAGGCAAATGCTGGAGTGATTCCTTGAGAATTCAAGGCACAACGAAGGAGTGGTGCGAGCACCGTGACTGAAGAGAAACGTAGAACTCTCAATGAAGTACCCAGTATTTCACTTCCTTCGCGAAGCGCTCTTATAGAAACCTAAAAAACAACAGTTGTCTCTTTTATTGCTCCAAGTGGTTTACACTTCACAAATGAGACTCAAGGCCATACACCCGCCACAGATCCTTTTGACAAAGCCGTAAACACCTCCATAAAAGGCAGTTTCCGGTACATGGCACATTCAACATCATCACTCTAAACTACTCAGACACTATGGAACCCGTAGAAGAATTCACCAAAGTAGAATCCATTTTCATCCGCAAGCGCAATGCCTTGATGGTGCGCGGTCAATTCACGCCGATTTATACCGATTATTATATCCACCTGATGGAGAATCAGCTGCGTCACAAGGAACAGCTCGATACTATAATAAAAGACAAACTCGCATTTCTCACCCTCCATTTGGTGGCTCGTCCATGGGCCGAGACCATTGCTTGGACAGTCAGTTTGCGCGCTCCACGCGTCAACTTTTTCGTGACTGGTAGCTCAGTCGAAGAAAGTATCACTGGTCACCTCTTTACTGAAAATGTCAAGGAACCTGACCGGAACATCCTCTATAGTCAGACGCTTGTAAAAGATTCTGAAGGCCGCAAGTCCACTGTCGAACTCGTTGATAACGATCCAGCCAAGTGGGTGGAAACCTATTATCTACAAAGTGAGCAACGCCCAGCACGCGCATTCCGTCTAGCAGATGAGAACTTCGTCTTGATCGCCGCCCAGCCAGATTGTGATCTAGAATGGCTCGAAGCACTGACAACTGAAGATGTGGAGGAAATCATGCAGGAGGAACAGA
>CAXMPP010000280.1:281-1438 GCA_964195395.1 uncultured Thermodesulfobacteriota bacterium | reverse complement strand
TAGTGGACTGAGTCCGAGTGCGGCTGCTCCTAGCGAGGTGTTTTTTACAAAATTGCGACGTGTGAGTTGAGATTGCTCGTTTGATAATGGCTGGTCTGGCATGATTAATACGGGTTCGTGTTCTTTAGATGCGATTGAATGAGGATGACTTCTAGTACCATTCATGGTGATCGTGTGCTTTCATGGGAAGATTGGCCATACTATTATGGTGTCTTTGATTGCCACATGGGGCGATATTGATTTTCCTATCTTCCTATTTGGAGGTTTCACAAATACGAACCTAAATAGGCATATCTTAGCGAGATGTTAAAAACATGTGCTCGGATTATGTAATGATCCCTTAGCCCCCAACGCAAAAAGCCCGAATAACTGATGAAGTTATCCGGGCTTTTAGAAATTGGAGCGGGTGAAGAGATTGCCTTCGCCCGCTCAGGCTGGGCTAATGTGCAGACTTCCTCCTCCGGAAGTCTGACGGGTAGAATCGTGCACTGCCTTCGCCCGCTCAGGCTGGGCCAGAGTGCATGTTTCCTCCTCCGGAAACATGATTTTTGTAAAACCGTGATACACGGTGCTCCACTTGTGTGAGGCTGTGCGCTCGAACTGCGTTCTCATCTTTTCACCCCAACGCAAAAAGCCCGAATAACTGATGAAGTCATCCGGGCTTTTAGAAATTGGAGCGGGTGAAGAGATTCGAACTCTCGACATCGACCTTGGCAAGGTCGCGCTCTACCACTGAGCTACACCCGCATAGAGTGTTTTGGGTCGAATCAGCTGGTGGGCTGACGCGGAGGCTTATTTACACCCTAGCCATCCGCTGACAAGCCATTTTTTGAAAAAAATGCTCTTTCTGTAACTTGGTATTTGGAATTTGAAACTTAGAACTTAAAAGACTCCGCATGGATATTCTCAGCGAGATCATGGAGCACAAGCGCAGTGAGGTGGATGCGATTCTTTCCCATCTGGAAAAATACCGTGCCGCCGCTCTGGAGAGAAACGATTTTGGCGGTTTTAGGTCGGCGCTCGACCTCGGGCCGGACCGGCTCAGTATCATTGCGGAGGTGAAGCACGCCTCGCCGTCGGCCGGTGTGATTGACCCGGATTTTGACCCGCTGCGCCAGGCGAACATGTATATCAACGGTGGTGCGAGTTGTATGTCG
>CAXMPP010000280.1:0-272 GCA_964195395.1 uncultured Thermodesulfobacteriota bacterium | reverse complement strand
TAAAAGACTCCGCATGGACATTCTCAGCGAGATCATGGAGCACAAGCGCAGCGAGGTGGAAGCAATCCTTCCTCACCTTGAAAAATATCGTGCCGCCGCTCTGGAGCGAAACGATTTTGGCGGTTTCCGCTCAGCGCTCGACCTCGGACCGGACAGGCTCGGAATTATCGCCGAAGTCAAACACGCATCTCCATCCGCTGGAATCATCGATCCAGACTTTGATCCACTGCGCCAAGCGAACATGTATCTCGATGGAGGTGCCAGTTGCATGT
>CAXMPP010000279.1:0-1532 GCA_964195395.1 uncultured Thermodesulfobacteriota bacterium | reverse complement strand
TGCGTCCTCCTCCCGCCTCGCTACTCTCACCATCTTGTTTCGCTATTGATCCACTCTAACTATTCAAATGGTATAAGTCAGCTGATTCAGAGCCCCCCTTTCTCCCATCTCTACAGTAACCTCAAACGCAAAAAAGAAGCAAATTCCTAGCAATCAATCCAATCCAGCATGTCGGAAGGTCGTAGTATCAGTGACTCGCTCCATAGCGGGATGGCTTTACAATTGTAGAGCATCCCGCTATGGAGCGAACCATGACGAGCACGCAGTATAACTTCGCACGCAATCTCTTGTTTAAACTCGATGCGGAAGACGCCCACCACCTTTCTCTAGACCTCATGCGCAAAGCTGAGTCACTCGGCGTCCTCAAGCTCATCGCAGGCAAGCTTCCTAAAGCTCAGCCTGTCGAATGCATGGGACTCACCTTCCCCAATCCAGTGGGTCTCGCTGCAGGTCTCGATAAAGAAGGCACTACGATCGATGCCCTTGGTCGCCTTGGATTTGGTTCCGTAGAAATCGGCACCATCACACCGAAGCCACAGCCAGGAAACCCACAGCCACGCCTCTTCCGTATCATCGAAGAAGAAGCCATCATCAACCGTATGGGCTTCAACAATGTCGGTATCGAACAAGGAGTTAAAAATGTTCAGTCAGCCAGTACTTTCAAAGGAATCGTCGGATTCAACATCGGTAAAAATAAAATCACACCTAACGAGCATGCGGTCGACGACTACCTCAAAGCCCTCCGCGGTTGTTGGGGAGTCGCAGACTATGTCACGGTCAACATTTCTTCACCTAACACACCCGGTCTCCGCGACCTGCAGGCAGCCGATGACACAGCTCGACTGCTCGAAGCTCTCAAGCTAGAGCAAGCACGCCTCAGCGAGACAACTGGTTTGCACATGCCCATCACGCTCAAAGTTGCCCCGGACATGGGTGAAGAACAAATCGCTGACCTCTCCCGAGTATTCCTCGAAGGTGGCCTCGACGGACTCGTCGCTACCAACACAACTATCAGCCGAGAAGCCGTACTCGGCAAGCCCTACGCCACTCAAGCAGGCGGGCTCTCGGGCAAGCCTGTGACTGCCGCTTCCACAGAAGTGATCAAGGCATTCTACTCGCACCTCGGCGATCAGATCCCAATCATTGGAGTGGGCGGCATCATGAATGCTGACGACGCGATCGAGAAATTTGACGCTGGAGCAAAGTTGATTCAGCTCTACACAGGCTTCATCTACCACGGCCCGCCATTGATTCACTCTATTCTCAATAAACTTGCGACGAGATGATTTATCTGTTAGCCTCTTTACTAACCCCGTAATTAGAAACATTATGAAAAAACTTATCACAATTACCGCAGCCATTTCCAGCGCAGCAGCATTCACAAGCTGCCAACCACAAAACCACGCACAAGCAAATGCAGGTAGAGGCGCAGCACTCGGCGCAATCGCAGGCGGCATCATCGGCCACCAGTCCGGTAAAGGACTCGAAGGCGCAGCAATCGGCGGAGTTGTTGGTGGAGGCACCGGATATGC
>CAXMPP010000278.1:0-1534 GCA_964195395.1 uncultured Thermodesulfobacteriota bacterium | reverse complement strand
TCAACGAAGTTAATTTGTCAGTACCCCCTGCTCTCCTTGCCACTCCGCGATCCATCTGCGATTTTCCACCGAGATGGTGTTCTCGAACGCATGGATAAACTCGCCGGCTCATGACTCGCGATCTGCTTCCTGTGTTATTCCCCACTCGGATAGTAGGTTACGAATATGTCTGGCGGTCACTTCGTAACTTTGAGCTTGGTACTCGTAGCGATTGGAAAAGATGTGTGAGCTAATCGCTGCCGATATCGTGCCAATTACAGCTATCCAAGCTGACGTCCATTCAAGCCCACTTGCTGCGGTGGAAAGTGTGCCAAGGACAACACCCACACCCGCAAGAATCACCACCCAGTTGTGCAGTCTACTGTGCTTGTCGTGGTTATCAGCCGCGCTCCTCTCATAGTATCGAACGACAGGGGTGCCGGTGGTAACACTGTCACTTGTTGATTTTGAAAGGGCTCTGACCTCTTTTGCGATTGCTAGAGGTGGTTGTTCCTACGATCCCGAATCTAGTGCGCCTCGTATGAAAAAAGTCGCCAAGATCAATGATTAGACGTAGATTGCTCTAACCTCTCTGCAAGCCACACCTTGATAATTGACTGCCTGGTTACACCCAGTCGCCCGGCCTCCCTTTCCTCTCCAGAACTCAATGAGGCGCTAGAATTTCCTATCCTTCCACTCAATAGGGCCATAAAAGGCAGCAAGGCCCTCAAAAAGTTGCGTTTAGTTATGTAGAATCCGAATTTCAGAGGATTCGGTGAGTAACATCGCTCTCAGTCAGCCGATTTACCATCTATCTGGACTATGTCTTATATTTCAATCACTTATTTTGGACAATTCGCACAATACTTTACACCTTGGAGCAAACGGCCTAGACTATTGAAACTCCAAGAAAATGAACAAGAGCCTTTCGTCCATCTAATAAAAGGCCATTTGTAATGACAGACATAGGTCATCAACAGCAAGGAGCCACACCCGCCGTCTTGTCGGCAGAGAATGCGGCTTCGCTGCCATTCATCACCGATAGCCACCGCAATGGGCTGGGCCAGCTGACGCTCAGCTTTTCAGAAGGTCGGCCGTTGGCGATTATGATCGGCGAAGGCAAGGCCGGGGCAAGCCTCCTTATCGGGCGCTTCATCGCAAGCCTTGAAGACGATGTCACCGTGGTTCGCCTCATCGAGCCTTCCGATGCCATCTCCGGTATGCGCCAGATAATCCGCGGCATTGGCTTCGCGACTAAAGACATGAATCTAACTGAATTGGAAAACATCTTTACGATGTTTCTCGCCTCTCAGAAGATAAATCGGCGCCGCACACTCATTTGCATCGAAGAAGCTCAAGATAATGACCCATGGATGTTGGACCAGATTCGACGAATCATCGAGCTGGACGACAAAGAAAAATATGGGCTGACGGTGATCCTGTCGGGTAGACCAAATCTCAATGAGATTCTCAGAAAGCCGCCGCTGGATGCACTGGCCGCTTGGGCTAAGGGGCGTATTACGCTTGCCCCGTTCGTCATAGCAGAAACCAGGGA
>CAXMPP010000277.1:0-1579 GCA_964195395.1 uncultured Thermodesulfobacteriota bacterium | reverse complement strand
TTGATTCAGTGATCATAGTATTCTTTTAGTTTGATTTATGCTTTTGCGAGTTCATTTGATTCTTCCTCATTTGCCTCGTTGAGGCGGGCTGGGCAGATCTGACCACGGAGGTCGACGAATTCGACAGTTTCATCTACTTCCTCCGTGTTTTGGAAGTGGCTGAATCGCTTGAGTTTCTCGGGGTCTTCAATGGCGTTTTTCCATTCACATTCGTAGCTGCCAATGAGGTGAGCCATTTGCTCTTCGAGTTCTTCACAGATACCGAGCGAGTCGTTGATCACCACGTCTTGGAGGTGAGCTAGACCGCCTTCGAGCTTGGTCATCCATGTGGATGTCCGCTCGAGTCTGTCGGCAGTCTTGATGTAGTACATGAGGAAGCGATCGATGTATTTGATAAGAGTCTCACGGTCGAGGTCGGTGGCGAAGAGGTCACCGTGGCGTGGTGTGATACCACCATTTCCACAGACAAAGAGGTTCCAGCCTTTTTCAGTGGCAATAATGCCGAAATCTTTGCTGCGAGCTTCCGCGCATTCGCGAGTACAGCCAGATACGCCACCCTTCAACTTGTGAGGTGAGCGGATACCGCGGTAGCGCTTTTCAATGTCGATAGCGAGGGTGGTGGAGTCTTGGACTCCGAAGCGACACCAAGTGGAGCCCACACAGGACTTCACTGTACGAAGTGCTTTGCCGTAGGCGTGACCAGATTCAAAACCAGCATCAATGAGCTCTTTCCAAATAGGTGGGAGGTCGGCTGCTCGGGCACCTAATAGGTCGATTCGCTGACCACCAGTGAGCTTCATATAGAGATTGTACTTTTTAGCCACTTCTCCAATCACGATGAGCTTGTCAGGAGTGATTTCACCACCTGGGATGCGGGGGATGACTGAGTAGGTTCCGTCTTGCTGGATGTTTGCTAGGAAAGCATCGTTTGAATCCTGTAGCGAGGAATGCTCTAGGATTGGCAAGTTCCAAGTGGATGCTAAAATGTTTGCTGCTGCTGGCTTACAGATTTCACAACCAAGTCCAGTGCCGTGCTTTTCTAGAAGTTCGTCAAAGCTCTTGATGCCAGTAGCGCGTACGACTTGGTACATTTGCTTGCGGGAGAGGTCAAAATGTTCGCAGAGACGATCGCTTACCTCGACACCCGATTCGCGCATTTTTTGCTTAAACAGGTCGGTCATCATCGGCACACAACCACCACAGCCAGTGCCGGCCTTGGTGCAGGATTTGAGCTCTCCGATTGACGAACAACCCATTTTCAATTGCGGAACAAAGATCTCCCTTGGTCACAGCCTCACAGGAACAAATCTGTGCTGAGTCCGGTAAATCGCCTACACCAACACCAGCTGGCTCACCATCGCTGGCTGGCATGATGAGTTGGATTGGATCGCATTTGATCGTCATCTCGTTCAGATACATCTGGTGGAGTGTGCCGTAAGCGCTTGCGTCACCGACTAGGATGCCGCCGAGCAGCTTCTTGCCATCTTCAGAGATGACGAGCTTCTTAAATAGGTTGTTGTGGGTGTCGTTGATAACGATCTCACGCGCATTGGAGTCTGCTGGGATTTCAATAGCACCA
>CAXMPP010000276.1:0-1644 GCA_964195395.1 uncultured Thermodesulfobacteriota bacterium | reverse complement strand
TCTTGACTACCTTTTTATCCGATTAAGACACGCGACCGTCATGCGTAGCGCGTGAAGAGCCCAAAATTGAATCCTATTAACTGCTGGATATGTGATGTCGAGTCGTTGGAATATAAGCGTTTAGACATAGCAATCATGGCGACTGAACCGTGCGTTCAGTTACTTAATTGACTCTTTATAAATGAGTTGCCACTAAGTTAACGCACATACCTACTTAGGGCATGCTGTTTACGTACTGCTATGATTGAGTATTATCTATTCGTTGTTTAGGCGCTAACTCTGCGGTGCAATGCGCGAATGACCACGCCATCAGCGGGGCCGAATAACCACGCTAGGATAAACAAGCCTAAGCCAGCAACAACCACTGCGGCAGCTTGGTTCCCATTGGTCCATACGTGAATGTAAATTCCAGCCACAGAGCTTAGGAAAGCATGGCAACCAGCAATCAGTAACATCTTCTTTAAACTATGGGTACACAGATATGCTGAGGCTCCAGGGAGAATCAACAAAGCGATCACAAGTATAGCTCCTACGGCTTGGAAAGCGGCCACGACAACCACAGACAAAAATGCCATCAAGGCATAATGAACCACCCCCGGCTTATAGCCAAACGATGTCGCTAGTCCGGAATCAAACGAGCTGAGCATCAGCACTCTGTAGAACACCACAATGATCAATAGGGTGAGCATGGCTACCACACTCATCGTAACTACAGGCATTGGAACATCATAACCAAAGAGTAACATTGTGTCTTCATTGAGAATGTCTCCCAATGCCCCTTCTAACACGCATTGTTGATCTAAGTGAACATTCTTCCCCAGAAACAGGGACAGCATCACCACTCCCAAAGCGAACAGAGAAGTAAATGCGATACCGATCGCTGAGTCTTGCTTGATTCGAGTGCGCTGATGGATTTGCTCAATCAATACAGTGACTAAGAGTCCCGCCAAAGCAGCACCGATCAGCAACCAAGGAGAGCCCAGATCCCCAACAAATAAAAAGGCTATAACAATGCCCGGCAGCACACTATGACTGATCGCATCGCCAACCAAAGACATCCGTCGGAGCACTAAAAAAGTTCCCAGCTGAGAACATGGCAGCGCCACAAAAAAACACATAAGAGTCAGCCAGACTGCTCCTATCCCAAAATATGCCATCGGCATTTCCCAAATTGTCACTTTTTCTTAGTTTTTTTAGATTGTTCTTTCGACGTGAAAGGAATCAGATTTTTGGTATAAGTGACTAAGTCTTGGATCATTTCACCTGTACGAGAGCGCGGTGGCGCTCCCTCGTCAATATTGATACGCACGCGCACAGTTTTGATTTTTGGTTTCTCATCCATAATAGCTATCTATAATTAATAACCTGTTTTTCCTAATTTTCCAATCACTGATTCCGCAGATCTTGAGAGAGCGGGTATCGGTTTACCGTGTGGGTCAAACTCAGGGAAGTCTAGATCACGCTCCAATTTCCTTACAGCCTCAGCTCCCAAGATGTGCTCAATTTTCTCAGCATCATCGTGCACGTGATCGTCCGCGTAGTCGGCCTCATTGGTGAGATAGAGTTCCCACAGGCGGTGATTACGAACCAACTCCATAGCGCGCTTCCACCCTGTGCTGGTGAGATGCAATGAGATCTTATCCG
>CAXMPP010000275.1:0-1715 GCA_964195395.1 uncultured Thermodesulfobacteriota bacterium | reverse complement strand
CTACGCTGAAAAGCGACAGGATCAGAAGAAAGAGGGGGATGATCGCTGATAGACTATTAGCCATTTGTTTTTTGAGTGAGGTGTTCGGAGCGGCTGTCATGGAGAATATCGGGGTTGATCCTATGCAAGGTACAAGATGTTCAACAGAATAAGGCACTGATGGAAAAGTTCATCGGTGGCGGCTGGATCGTGGAGTGAGCTAAGGTTTAGCTGCATTGATGATCAGCCTTCTCGACTAGCTCACGCGAGCGTCACTCGACCTTCACACCGTTCTCGTATCGAGTCTCGCTCGTCTTCTTGCCATGCGGCTTCCCGTCCCTCCAGTTCAGCTCTTCCCTCTTCATGCCGCTCTCGTACCACCTAGTCACCACACCATGCACCTTCCCGTCCTTGAAGTTCAGCTCTTCCCTCTTCATGCCGCTCTCGTACCACGTAGTAAACACACCATGCAGCTTCCCGTCCTTAAGGTTCCCCACTGACTTCTTCTTGCCGTTTGGA
Organism: uncultured Thermodesulfobacteriota bacterium; assembly: GCA_964195395.1. Classification (GTDB taxonomy): domain Bacteria; phylum Verrucomicrobiota; class Verrucomicrobiia; order Verrucomicrobiales; family Akkermansiaceae; genus Rubritalea. The sequence goes on along the minus strand of CAXMPP010000275.1, from coordinate 1,217 downwards.
TACATATACCGAATCACCCTGAAAGGTTTTGGTGTCGGCTCCCCACTGGAAATGATGGAGGTCAAAAGCAAGGCGAGGAGTATGGTGGGGAGTTTCATAACTCTAGGTATAATAGTTAGACAGGACAGCATACTGCAAGAATGAAACCTGAAAAACCTCCTTGCGATAGGAAGGAGTGACCCATTCTAAAAAAGGAAGGGCATCGGTGGGGGCTGGATTGTGGAGTGATGGATTCTCAATTGCTCATAGCTTTGAAGCTCGGAAGGCCACCAATGGCAGAGTGAGCGCGAGGAATAGAATGATTGATTTCATGAGCTTGAATCAGCTAGGCAACCCCTAGAGGGATTTAGACCAATGATCTTCACCAACGATAACGGGAGATCCTTTCTTGGCTCTCGTCAAAATGGCTTCCTCAATTTTAGCGCCGTAATTACCCTTTTTCCATAGGGAACTCCCATTCTCGCCGATAACTAAATAGTCTGCTGTCGAAGGCGACTTAGATTTTGAGGCAATCCCTCCTTTGGATTCTACCGCTGCTCCACAATCAGTACGTTTACCAAAAGAGAATTTACCCGTGAACATGAAGGTTTTGCCCTCAAACTCGATGGCTGGCTCAGGCTTATCATATGGGCTTTCGTCTTCACCCATTTCATTTTGCACCTGCTCATCCTTCCAATTCTGGATTTCATCACGCTCATTCCATTCAGAAGGAAGCACTAAAGCGTCGAGGTCCTTTGAGTCAAAGGGCTTCAATTCTAGATCCTGTCCATAGTCCTCAGTCAAATAGACGTACTTTTCCCAGCGCTCCAAATATGCTGGATCGATCTAATTTGCCCTATCATCATGCCAGCCTGAGCTGGGCTTAAATTAGGCAGGTATTGAATCTTGAAGAAATTGAGGAACTTGCGTTGTCTATTTGTGGGAGTGTCCATAGCACAAACATCTAGCAGAGCGTTAGAATCATGTCACTAGGTTAAGAGGCTCATGTGGTCAAAAACAGGGCGGTTCAGAGTTGGTAGCATCTATTTAACGAAACACTCTCAAATCTTACTGCCAACTTTACTGACAAAACAGCACATTTTAGGGGTATTTAGGCACATTTAAGCCCTTTGCAGAGATTTGCAGTCAACCCTCAAGGTCTCAGCTAAACCCTTTAAATACAAAGAATTAACCCATTATCCAACAAGGGGGAAAATGGTCGGGACTACAGGATTCGA
>CAXMPP010000274.1:0-1723 GCA_964195395.1 uncultured Thermodesulfobacteriota bacterium | reverse complement strand
GGTTTGGCCGCAGGCCGTTGTGGTTTGGGCGCATTCGGGTCCACTTTTGCCATCGAGTTTGGCATCAGCATATGAAAGAGCCACATGAAAACTAGGCCTGTTAGCATGTTCACTAACAAATAAAACGCGATCATGTGGGAGGCCGTCGCCGCCTGCAGACCTATGATTGGCACCATCGCCACCCCCATGGTCATGAAAATCGTCGAGAGAGGCGGAGCCTTGGCGTCATTGTAGAAAATGTAAAAGAAGATCAAGGCATAAAGCGGCACACAAACTAAGGGGCGCTGTACAAAGTACTCGGATACCACTAGGCCTAACAGCAAGCCAATACCAAGTCGACGAACAATAGCTAAAGCATTTTTCCAACCAATCCACGGCAATGGCATGGAAAGGAACATGGCGACAAAAAGTGGCGCCATGTAGGCTAATGGCCAATTGACACCATAGCACAATGCTACCGAGGTGGTTACCCCGATACTCAAGCGAAGCGCTCTCACATTGGCTAATGTCATACTTCGTAAATGAGGTGTTAGTAAATATGAGAGAAAAAGCTGATCACACGAATCCAAGCTTTTCCAACTCCATTAAGGAGCGAGCTATCACCGGTGTAGATGATCACATTGGCCTGACCACCTGCGCGCAAGTAACCCTTTGCTTGCTCTTTCTCGAAGTCGATCACCACTGGGAAGTGCTGTGATTCACGCAACCATCCTTGAGTTGTCTTCACGGTGGTTAGTCCGCCCATCTGGTTGTTAGTATCATCAGAAACACCCCACCCGACACTACGGACAGAACCTTTGAAAACCTGACCTGGAGCAGCATCTAACACGATTTCTACCGCGTCACCATTGTCGATATGCGCTAGGCTATTCTCACGCATGTCAGCCTGAATCCAAACTTCCTTGATCGAGATGAAGGTCATAATTGGAGCTCCAGGGCTGGCATAATGGCCGACATCAATTGAGAAGTTGGTGATCACACCATCCGATGGGGCAACGATGGTTGCTCTCGCTAGATCGAGCTGGGCATTTTCTAGGTTTGTGAGAGCTGATTTCACTTTGGTGTTATCATTGCCCGCTGCACCTAGGTTGCTTTTCGCTTTTACCAGCTCGGACTTTGCGCTCGCAAGCTTAGCTTCACTAGCGACAATTTTCGAACGAGCATCATCGGCACGTGACACGGATGCGGCACCTTGCTCAGAGAGCTTGATGATCCGCGCCCCTTTGACCTTTGAGTTCTCGAGATTTGCTTCCGCTTCCGCGACCTTGGCCTGAGCAGTCGAAACACTCGCGACATCCGCATCTGATGCTTGGCCCGCTTGTTGCAGATCTACTTCAGCTTGGCGCACGGCTAATTGGTATTTCTCAGAATCAACTTCGATGAGTTTATCTCCTTCTTTTACAACCTGATTATTGGTCACATAGACCTTTGATACACGTCCAGAGACTTCGGCTGCTATAGGTACTACGTAGGCTTCCACGCGGGCATTCGCAGTGTAGGGAACGTATTTATCACTCAAAACATGAGCACAAAAGAGCACCACTAGCATAAACACTGTGAAGCGTGTCCAAAACTTGATAGGGTCACGTTTTTTCTTTTCTTTTCCCTCCACCGTTGGAGTGGGTGAATCGTTATTTTCGTTCGACATAATCTTTAATTCTTTTTGACTTTATCTGCCACTTTTTGACGGAGTGGCTTGCCGTACATTCCCACCAACCAGGCA
>CAXMPP010000273.1:0-1726 GCA_964195395.1 uncultured Thermodesulfobacteriota bacterium | reverse complement strand
AATGCTTGTGGTCTCTTTCAGATGAACTCTCAGATCAAGGGGAAAGGGAGGCAGTTGTTTTTCAATTATCTTAGAGGCGCTGGCTTGGAGTATCTTGCGGGCATTTTGGATGAGTTAAATTCTGATGAGGCCTCATTTTCCGCAACTGCTGGCTTTGCGTTAGGAAAGCAAGAGTTGCAAAATGGTTTCAGTATCGGTGATGCTCAGTATTTGATTCCGCCCTTCACTGGAAATGGCATGAGCATGGCACTGGAATCCAGCGCCTTAGCCTTGGAGTCATTACTGGCTTATTCGGTTGGGGATATTTCATGGGATGCGGCCCAAAAAGAGTATCACCGTAAGCTGAAGTCTCAGTTTGGAAAACGCACGGCTTTAGCTTCCAGCATTCATCCATTGATGTTTAATAACATCGGTAGAGCGTCCCTCAAGCAGCTAGCAAAACGCGACCTCCTTCCAATACCTTTTTTATTCACCCAACTCCGCACACCATGAAACTACTCTCCGTTGCCAGCGCCTTTCCCGAACATTCCTACACACAGGCTGAATGCCTAACCGCCATGCGTGGTGCACCTTTTTGGGAGGAACTCAATTCTCGTTCACGTTTGTTACTTGAGAAAGTTCTGTCCGGAAATAGTGGGATAGAGAAACGTCATTTTTGTGTCGATTCATTAGAGCTAGCTTGGAGCCGCGATGCGCAAGAACTCAATCAAGCGTACGAAAGAGAAGCACCAGCTTTGGCGGCTAATGCAGTGAGCAAGGCTTTGGCTAAAGCTGGAATTGATCCCAGTAAAGTCGATGCTCTATTTCTGTGTTCGTGCACTGGCTTTCTGTGTCCAGGAGTGAGTTCTTACCTCGCTGAAATGTTAGATATGCGGAGTGATGTGTTCCTTCAGGATATGACTGGGCTAGGCTGTGGTGCAGCTGTACCGCTAATGCGAGCTGCAGAGGGCGTTGTGGCCTTGAACCCTAATGCGGTGGTGGTGACTGTTGCTGTAGAGGTGTGTTCTGCAGCATTCTTTGTCGAGGATGATTTCGGAGTGTTGATTAGTACCTGTCTTTTTGGTGATGGTGCTTCTGCTGTTGTGTGGTCCGGTGGAGCTGGCGGCTGGCAGGTGAAGAATTTTCAGTCATTACATTTCCCAGAGGAAAGAGAAAAAATTCGCTTCACAAATTCTGGCGGGAAACTGCGTAATCAACTAGATAAGTCGGTTCCAAAATTAGCAGCAAGAGCGGTAGAACGTCTCTATCAGATGCGCTCAGCCGAGCCAGACGCACTTGTCACCCATGGTGGTGGCCGCGATGTGATAGAGGCCTTGGAGCGTGTTTTACCAATTGAATCGTTAGATCATGCGCGTGCTGTGTTGAGCCAATATGGAAATCTAAGCAGCCCGTCAGTCTTTGTCGCTCTGGAACAATGTTTGGAATCCGCTTCTGATTTTGAACATTTATGGATGTGTTCCTTTGGCGCAGGGTTCTCCGCCCATAGCTGTGAGCTGAGTCGAGATATTTAGGCTGAAGTGTTGCGCCAATGAAGTATGACACCGATGAGATGTAGCTGCGAATTTGCTATTTTCACTTGAACTGTAGAGTTGTTAGTAGTAGATAGCCGTATTCCTATTATAAAATAATGTTAGGTTTTCGGCTCTAGTGAGTACATAAGCAGACAGACTAATAGAGTATACGCTTCAATTAATCCCCCTCTCCGATCTCCCCCTCTCCGATCTCC
>CAXMPP010000272.1:0-1740 GCA_964195395.1 uncultured Thermodesulfobacteriota bacterium | reverse complement strand
CGAGGTTCATCACGATGTCTGCAGATGAAAGCATCTCAGCGTATGTGCCTACAGCGAAACCATTCTCAGAAGCATTGAGGAAAGACTGACGCTTTTCAGTGATTGCTGCGTCGCGGAGTGCGTAAGAAACGTCGAGTCCTGAGTCACGCATGTTGAGACCTTGGTTGAGGCCCTGTGCGCCACAGCCAACGATGACGATCTTCTTGCCTTGTGCAGCTTCTGTGCCACGTGCAAATTCGGATCCGTCCATGAAATGACAATCGCCAAGCTCTTCGAGCTTGCGGCGAAGCGGTAGTGTGTTGAAGTAATTTTCAGCCATAATATTTTGTTCTAGTTATTTGTGGGGGTGTAAAATTGTTACCCGCGCATTCAATCCTAAAATGTCGATTGCGTAAATTGAATTAATTAGCTAGTTGTATTGCGTTTTCCGCAATAGAGTTACCTTGTCAGTGAGGTGGGTGTAGATCTGCGTAGTCTTTAACTTTGCATGACCCAGTAGACATTGGATCGTTCGTATATCCGTTCCACCTTCTAACAAATGCGCGGCAAAACTATGGCGCAACACATGGCTCGTCACGAGCTTCTCGATCCCGGCTACCACTGCAGCATTCTTGAAAGAATCGTTATACACTTGTGTTTCGTCTGAGCTTACTTTTCCGACTTTGAGTAATCCCATTTCACGGGCTAGTTGAAGGATTTCAACGAATGCCTTGGAGATAACTGGCAGATTCTTTCGACGAAAGGTGCAGATCGTATCGTGATCGGGATGGGTGTCCGCTGTTAGAAAGCGCACGACAACATCGAGGTAGGTGGCGCATTCTATTTTTCGAGAGCTGTAAATACCGTTGATGTAGCAATAGACAAGTAACGCGAGCATCATGTGAGGTGGCATTTGAGCATTGCCACAGCCTCGTGTGTTAGTTTTGACCTCTAGATAGAGGTAGGCGTTCAACCGCTTCAATAATGAAGTGAACAAGGTCGTCATCAGCTACCAGTCCCGTAAATCAGGAGGAAGTAGCATCGGGGTGTCATGGTCTACCATTACGAATCTCTCAGACATGCGCGAACTCTAGCAGATTTCAAGATTGAGAGGGGGGTAAGTCCGACAGACTCTTATACCATTTTCACAGTTACCTTGGAGTAATGATCGATTTTTAGGTTTGTGAGTAGTCAGCAAAGCTGAATTTTAAGAAAGCGCTAAAAATTTCCCATTCTAGCAGCGTTCCGCGTTTGCTGCTCACCCCGCTCGCTCCCTGCGGGCAACCCTGCGGGATTGGCTATCTCGCTCCGCTCGATTGTCACATAGCTCGCTATGCTCCTTCCTTGAGCCTTGCTAGAATGGAAAATATTCAGCGTCATTACACCAATCTAACTCCTCAAATGGTATTACTTCCCATAAATTTTGGATGTTATGGAAGAAAATATTTTTGAAGAGTTTTGATCCTCAGTTTTTTTGAACTCTAGCGGGTTTTGAAATTGTGAGGAATGCACGTCCGACTGGCTCCTACAGTTCAGAGCTCTTTGACTGAGAAGCGGATGGTGCTGGATTTTCCCGTGGCTCGGTGGTGGGCCGTGACTTGGTGGTCTCCTTCGGTGAGGATGAGGGTGGGGGACTTGTGGTGGTCTATGATTTCTAGACTAGTACTGGACCATTCAGTAGCTTCAGGATCGTTAGAAATGAGTGATAGATAGGCACCTCTGTCTGGAAGGTCGGGGTCTAAGAGGTAGGTGGCATCTCGG
>CAXMPP010000271.1:0-1836 GCA_964195395.1 uncultured Thermodesulfobacteriota bacterium | reverse complement strand
CATCCACCAGGACTTACTCTCAGCATTCCATACTTTCGCTGATTCTTTCAGCTTCTCAGGAGTATCAAAATCTGGGTCTAGTGTGACTGTCACGAAGTGCACATTTGAGTTATCTTTGAGCTCCTCATGGAGCTCTTGCATGATGATTTTGTTATGCCCGAGACACATATTACAGCGTGAGTAAAACTGGGCAAAAACCACAGCCTTCCCCTTGAGGTCAAAAAGGCTAACAGACTCGCCATCCTGATTCATTCCCTTGAGATCTTTGGATATTTGATGATCAAGCACAGTAAGAGGAGCGACTACCTGCTCGATAGATACCTCTCGATTCGGTCTATTCTCTATATCGCTCTCAGCTGCCGCAGCCTTATTTTGTTTACCAACGAAATTGAATAGTACGAGTAAGCTAACAGATAGCACTGCTACCCCCGAGTATATCATGATAATTTTAGTTTTATCCGTCATGCTGAAATGATTTCTTTCTTACTGTTCGAAATACCGTCTACCCTTTTGCGCGTTTACGCAAACGGAGACCTTGGAAAATGATGAAGCCTAGAATCCCCGCTACTACCATGATTGCTGTGATGTAGTCTGGGTCACTATCCTCCTCAGTCTCGGTAAAGGTGTAGTCGATCACTTTATACATCCGCTTGGTCCACTCAGCATCCATGTCTAAGTAAAACTCAGCGACTCCACGTTCATCTGGCTGTAGGCGGTCAAGTAAGCCGGGCTCATTCTCCAGCGCTTTCCTTGTTTCCTCTGTTTTAAAGTGCGCAAAGTCGAAGTCAAAATGTTGGTACTCACCACGCACGCGTCGGCTTTGATCCACCACGCGAAGTTGTGCCGCGATATCGAGTTTACCCAGTTTTTCAGCCTCTGCGCCGCTACGTTCCTTGATATGCGCCATTTTTAAATGGTCTTTGAGGAAGCCTATCACTTTTGCTTCCTCCGCCGCCATGAACCACCATTGATTTATGTCAGCACCGACGTCTTCGGCAATTTTAGCGAGTTCTTCGTAGCCATGCTCATTCGGGTCAGCCACAGAGAGACAGACAAGGTGAAAATCCTTTCGGCCTTTGTAGCGCTCCGCTAGGTCCTTCATTTTTGCCAACTGAATTCTATTCTCCTCTGGCTGATTCGGCACGATAGGTGCGACCACCCAAACCTTCCCCTCTAGGTTGTCTAAGCCGCGGCTCTCACCATCTTGGCAGACACCCGCAAAGTTTTTGGTGAGCCGACTAATCCTAGGTGAGCGGCCTTCAACCACCTCTTCTTGATCTCGTTCATTTTGCTCCATGTACTTCCACCAGATCGCGGTTCCACCGACGAACATCAGGATGAAAAGAATGATCACGGTGCGGCGGATTGCCTTTGAATCGCGTTCGGCGGGTTCCAGTTCAGAAACATTCATAATGATTAAATAAGGTGAAAGCTAGCTAGCTCAATTCCAGCTGAAGGTCAGAAGAATCAGAGCCAAGGGTAAATACAGAAGGGTGAAAAAGAATAGCTTGCGCGATGACTTACGGTCGCCAATCCGGCCAAAATCGATCGACAGCTTACACATATAGGCACCAGCCAAGAACCCTCCGACACCAAATGTCCAGCCAGCCATATCGATTCCAGGTAAACTCGCTAAAGGAGCCAACAAAGCTAACATCGCCGAGTAGATCAATGCCAATCGAGCGGTCTTCTTGCCACTCACGTCACCATTCGACCACATTTTATATCCAGCGTCCTCGTATTGCTCACGGCAAAACCAGTTGATCGCTACGAAGTGAGGGAGTTGCCACAAAAACAGCAGAGCAAATAAATACCAAGACTCCATCGCGTACCAAG
>CAXMPP010000270.1:0-1837 GCA_964195395.1 uncultured Thermodesulfobacteriota bacterium | reverse complement strand
TCTAGCAAAAGCTAAGCTCTAGCACCTTCCCTAAACTTACCTGGAGTTATCCCAGCGTGCCTTTTGAAGAAGCGCTCAAATTCCTCTGGCGATTTGAAGCCTAGGCTGAATGGCACTCGCTTAAGCTATCTGATCGAGGATTTTTAGTTGGGGGGAGTCACTTCGGAAATGCTCAAAATAAGAGTGCCTTGGTTTCTGTAGCCAGTGTGTGCATTTCGGACGCCGTTTCACTCGTCTAGGTTCATTTCGACCTGGTCTTTCTGTCACGCAGCGCTCAGATATCTGAGTCCACAAATGAGTAATTTCTTTAGCTCTTAGCTGTGGATGATTCACAACTTTCCCAAAATTGCTACGGCTTTCTCCTATCACTTGTAGGGCCCCTTTGAAGCTCAATCGGCGGTGACTCACTCCATGAAACTGACCTGATTTAAGCATCAGTAGACGTAGCAAATTGTAAACAATCATGTGCATGAGTATTTCCTTTTTAATCATATCTGGGGACTTTGTTCGCAACATGTCCATCCCGAGAGTTGTTTTTATATCACGAAATCTCACCTCGATCTCCCAACGATGGTGATACAATGAAGACACTTCTTCTGCTGGGTATTTCACCGAGTCTAAAAGGGTGGTGACAACATAGCGAACTCGCTGCTTCCCCTCACGGTTTGGGCCTTTTGAGCGAATGATTCTGAGCTCCATTTTTTCAGGTAGCGCTAACCACTCTTCTTTGCTCAGTCGGCTTCCTTTGGGCTGTTTTACTGGTTTCAAGTAGGTCTGCAACCGATCGTTTGGTCCTAGTTTTGAGCCTTTACGAAAGTCTATTTTACGGGACTGGTGACTTCGGCCAGCGAAGTGAACTTTTTTCATCTGGAGGCGAGAAATAATCTCGTAGGAACTGTAGAGTCGATCACCCACAAAGAGGTCTCCCTCTTCGAGGTAGTTTTCTAGAGCATCGTGTCCCCTAAGTTCGCTGGTTTGGAATTTCGAAAAGGAAAAATCCTGTAATCCACCGTGGCCGAGATCCATTAGGCCTCCAAGTCGGATGATGGGGAAGCCACACCCAGGCTTTACACCTGGCGCATAAGGATAGGCTTCGCGGTTGCTCTCTGTATCGGGCATTTGTGCGCTGGTGCCATCTTCAGCTTTGACTCTGAGTCCCCTCCAAAGATTCGCTTGTGGGAGGTTCAAGTCGAGCTGTAGACACAATGAGGTGTGCACCTCTCGGAGCATTGCTAGAGGGAGAGCCTTACGGGCTTCGCAAAAGCTGGCTGTTCCTGAACTTGGGACTTTGACTCCTTGCCCTTGTGCCCAGGTTTGCACTCTGGCCACAGCGCGGGCGCAGGAGCTATCCTCACTAGCCACTTGCCCAAAGAAAGCCCAGAACATTAAAGGGTGAGGGTAGTCGCGGACTCGCTTTGTGGCACTGTGTTTTTCGAGGATTTCAGGATCAATCTCATCGAGAAGCTGTTGCGCTATATCGAGCATGTTCCCCTCTCTGAGAGCGTTACGTTTGGCTGCTAGTATGTCTTGATTTTTACGAGCTGTGCGCCCATAAAGCTGCGTGGAAAATCCGGTTAGAAAGGGTGTTTTTTGTTTCACACCAATACATGCCTTATAGCTGGGTTTTGCGCATCTACTTAATTGATTTTTCGGTCGATTTATCCGGCATCAAAAACTGCACGTAACCGGCTTATCCGAGTGCCATTCTGACTAGAGGTCTGTCCCCTAGTATTGTGCAATTAGAATTGAAAAATCGCAAGCTCGAAGACCGGAGCGAGAAATTACAGCAACGCGCTGACGGACTTCATGAAAGAGAGCTCACTTTGGCCTCCAAAGA
>CAXMPP010000269.1:752-1856 GCA_964195395.1 uncultured Thermodesulfobacteriota bacterium | reverse complement strand
ATTACTTTACTTGTGTGATTTGCAAGTAAGTAAAATGGCGTTAGATGACCCTAGATTCATGTCCTAGAAGACTTCTCCAAAGGAGAAAATCATACAAGACTAGGGTGAATGGCGAAGCCTAAACCCTAGGGCCTCGGCATCCTAGAGCCACTTGGCTGAAGGCCAAGATCAGTGTTCAATCCCAGATAATGATCTATCCGTTCAAGCGAATTTACCGGAATTTCTACCGAATAGGATCTGGGCAGAATTTTCTCATTTTGCATCGTCCACAGAAGTCTCCGAGATACAGTTGGTCCACCCACTCCATCATGTCTTCCACCATCTGTGGCTCATCAGTCACGACTCCGGCTTCGAAATTCCGTTTATCTGCATGCTTTACCCCCATTCCGGCACCAGTCAGGTTAGCTGAGCCAACAAACATCTTCTTTGCATCCACCACCACCGCTTTGGTATGCACCCGTGGGCACAGGATTCGCTCGAATAATGGGCTCTCTATTAGCTCTGGATAGAGGTCAAAATCTTTGCGGAACCGTGGACCAGGTTCTTTCGCATGGATCAGCCTGATCGCGACTCCTTTAGAAACCAAATCGGCCAACATGCTCAGGAACGGCACATAGCGTCGCCCCTTTTTGATGTGCATGTCCTTGATGTCCGCTGTCACAATCCACACAAATTCATCCGCTCCAGCAACCATATCTAGAATCACCTCAGAGTGGATGGCTTCGTTAAAAATCAGTCGATGCATTGCAGGGTAAGTTCAGTGGCTGAAGTTGGTTTCAAAAAATCACCTTCTCAAATACCACTGGGCGCAGCCGATGGCGTCCGACAGGGCGTGGTGGTGGTCTAGTGGTATGTCGAGGGCGCTGCAGCAGTCGCTGAGCTTGCAGGGTTTGTAGCCCTTCTTTTTGTAAATTTGCAATGTGCATTGCCAGCGGTCGGAGATGTCGAGGCTGCTGTGATCGAGCCCAGCGGACGCCATGCACTTTTCTAACACGCTGCGGTCAAAGCTGGCATTGTGAGCAACCACCGTGCGACCCTGCAGACGCGACTCCAACTCTGGGTAGAGTTCGGCGAATGATTTCTCGTGCTGAGTTTCGTGCGCTT
>CAXMPP010000269.1:0-741 GCA_964195395.1 uncultured Thermodesulfobacteriota bacterium | reverse complement strand
CAGAAGTAGCGATTCTCTGGTGGCCGAATCAGCGAGTAATAGGACTCAGTGACGACCCCATTTTCTACGGTAACAAGACCCACGGCACACGCGCTGTCGCGGGATTGGGTGGCGGTTTCAAAGTCTATTGCAACAAAGTTCATCTCTTCAAAGTCAGGTGGATATTTAACGGAGGCTAGATACTCTGACGACTTCCACACCTAGTCGAGTCCAATGCGTTTTCAGGCGAGGTATTTTGATCACTACACCCAACTCATTTTTTATTCCTTCACACTTCTAACTTCCCACTCCACACTCCGCCGCATGTGGTACTACACACTCAACGGCCAACAAGCTGGCCCAGTCTCTCAGGTCGAGCTCGCACAGATGCTCAATGGCGCTCTTCCCTCCGACACAATGGTCTGGAAAGACGGTATGGGCGACTGGCTCCCCGCCCAAGATGTCGACGCCTTCCGCAACATCGAGGCGACGCCAGCTGCCACAACTTACGCCACTGGGATCACACCAGCCCCTAGCCCAACTAGCGGAGCAAATCCCTATGCAGCACCTAACACGGTAGTAGACCAAAACACGCAGCTCAGTGGTACGGATGAAATCCCAGCCGAGCCCATTCCTCTCGACATAGGTTTCTGCATTTCAAAATCCTGGAAAACCACCATTTCATGCTTTGGAACTATCTTCCTTACTTGGTTTGTTTACATACTCATCAGCTCTATCGTTAGTGGTGTTTTATCTGGTCTG
>CAXMPP010000268.1:0-1867 GCA_964195395.1 uncultured Thermodesulfobacteriota bacterium | reverse complement strand
TAGAGGGAGTCAAAAACAGAGGCACGAAGCAATTCGTCATCATTGAAATGTGTCGGAGGTGGAATGCGCTCCACGATCGCTTCGAGGATATCCTCGATGCCAACACCAGTTTTAGCGGATGCTGGGATAGCTTCTTCAGCTGGGATGCAGATGATGTCTTCGAGCTGCTTGTGGACCTTTGGTAGGTCACAGGAAGGAAGGTCGATCTTGTTGATGACGGGGACGATCTTCAGCTCTTGCTCGTTGGCAAGGTGGAGGTTCGCCATTGTCTGAGCTTCGACACCCTGAGCGGCATCCACAATCAGAAGAGCACCTTCACACGCTGCTAGTGAGCGGGAAACTTCGTAAGAGAAATCCACGTGACCGGGTGTGTCGAGAAGGTTGAGCTGGTAAGTCTTTCCATCTTTAGCATCGTAGCTCATTGTCACTGGGTGTGACTTGATGGTGATACCGCGCTCGCGCTCGAGGTCCATGGCATCGAGGTGTTGTGCTTGCTGGTCGCGCTGTGAGATCGTCTGAGTGAACTCTAGAAGACGGTCAGAGAGTGTGGTCTTGCCGTGGTCGATGTGGGCAATGATGGAAAAGTTACGTGTGAGCTCGATGGACATATCTCAATAATTGGGTTGGTTGGAGCCAACTGCTTAGATGCCAGCGCGCTCCAGAAAGTGTGTGGACGAAAGAGAATCCAAGATCGTGTGATTTTACAGGAAAAAGTGTCAACTTTAGGTGATTTACCTCTGTATTTGTGCGAATTAGCTCAGTTCTGCCTGAGGGAGTGGGTAATTGTTGACGATGGACTTGGTGATTTGGTGTGCTGTTGGAAGATTTGAGACGTTTCAAGAACTGTATTCTATGTTGGGAATATGGCTATGAATTTGAAGTCACTGGTGCTGGTTGCGTTTGGGGCAATGCTTCTTTCCTTTATTTCCTGTTCACCAGCTCAGAGGTTTTACCAGGTACAAACGAAGATACCACAAAAGCCTTGGCAGGGGACATCAGGAAAGTGGGGTGGCTCTAGTGATAAGAAACTTTCAAATGGTGACCACAGAGTCACGTTTAGGGGGGTACAACGAACCAGACCAAAGCGCCTGTGCCTATTTTGTAACTGTCAGAGCTGCTGAGTTGAGCGTGCTGGATGGAAAACACCAATTTTATAGCAATGGAGTGACGACTGATATCACGATCGAGGAAAGTAATTTTCCGATGCGTGTGACACCTGGGTACTGGGATGAAATTCCGTTTGTTGAGTACATTTCAGACGGCAATGGCAATGTGGTTCCAGTGCATAGGTATCGATCTATTTGGGTGCCACCCGTGCGTATTCCACCTCACACTGCCATAAATAAAATCAACAGTGCATCATTGACTATTAACTATCGAGGAAGTGGCAATAAGTATGACTCGATCTCGATTTTGAAAGCGGCCCACAGCAACCAACAAAAACTCGGAAGATTCAGTATTGATTCGAAGGTGGTGGAGAAGCTCAAAGATCGTTAGTGATTGCTAGTTACTGATTTTAGAACGTGCCATTTTGTGTTATTATATTCCCTACACAAAACTAATTGGGTCGACCACAAAATCTATGCCAACAAGGCACGTCACTCAATTCGGGCCAGCTCCGCCGCCCCTCTTGAGAGCGCTTAGCGTTGATGACTAGTTACACTCGGCCTTGACCCACGAAGGATTGGTGAAGCAGTGGTAGATCGTGCTCCTCAATGTTGCACTTTGCAGAGTGCTTAGGCCATTGCTCAACGCACCAATACTCCTCAGCCCGCGTCTCAAATTCAATAAAGGCTGGAGCTATATAGTTCTTGCAGTTTGGTAAGCCTTTCATAACTTTTATCTCTGTTGAGTGTTTTCGCAGATT
>CAXMPP010000267.1:0-1886 GCA_964195395.1 uncultured Thermodesulfobacteriota bacterium | reverse complement strand
CAAGCAATGTTCTGGGGCTCCGACTCTACAGATGAACGCGAAGAGGACTACGGATTTAGTTGTGGCTTTGAGCACCACTTTGATGACAATGAGAAATCCTTATTCGCGCGATTCTCTAACAGCAACGGCAGTCAGACTGATCTCAATAAGATGGCAGTTATTGGCTTCGGTTCTAATATGCGAGAAAATGACTTTCTCGGCTTCGGTGTTGGAGCTGGTCAGTCCTCTGACACCGCTGACATTCAAGGCGTATTTGAGACGTTTTATAGGTACCAAGGCCCTTTCAACATTCAAATAACTCCTAACGTCCAGCTACTGGTTGGCGACGGGTTGCGTAAAAATTTCGCTATGGTTGTCGGATTACGCGGGCATATCGAATTCTAAAAAAATCAGCATCATACTTGCGATTCCATTTTATCTGCATAGTACTCGCCTAGGTTCTAGCACACACGTCACCACTTCAGCATAAACATACCCCATGATTCGACTCATTCTATCTCTCTTCCTATGCTGCGCATTGAGCTCATGTGTTTCCACTGTGATTGAGCTCTCGCAGAATGAGCAAACCGAACTGCTCAGACAAATCCCGAGAGCTGAGAAAAGCTACGCTAAACCTGCATTCAGTAAAATCCGCAAAGCGAATGGGATGTACAAACATCAACCTGAGAAGGCAGTTGCGCTCTATTTGTCTGCAGCTAAGGAGCTAAAACCCTATCATATGCATGCGCCATGGGCTTACAAAGCGTACCAGCAATCCTTAGGTAAAGGGCTTGAACTAATTCAAACTCACCAGCTCTGGGGTAGTTCTGTAAGCTCAGGTGAGCACAGCTTTCAGATAGCGTCCCACTGTCGCACAAAAGCCTCACAGCTGACCGACATCGACACCCTTCATTATGCTAATAAGTACACAAGTTCAGCACTAACTCCTGCGATAGAGACTCACGGCAGAGGTGTGCCTATGACCGCACGTTCAACTTGGGCAGAAGAACGCAGTCAGAATTTTCCATTCATGCCTAAAATTGGCTACATCTACTCTGTGACAGCTCTTGCCCACTGGAGTGATGGAAACTCTGTTAGCTTTCAACTGATAGACTCACGTGAGAGTCCGCAGCTCTCAGCGGACTACACCACTCCTCATGCATTCTCCCAAAATGCGACTAAAGCTCTCGTCTACCAAGGATTTCTCAACGTCCTACGCCCTGAGAATGGGATAGAGTCAATGAACCTTGTCTCATACGAGCCTATTGATCCGAAACGAATTCCTGTGATTTTTGTACATGGTCTCGCGGCCACCCCTAACCTTTGGATCAAACCTACATACGAACTACTAGAAGATCCCGTGATTCGTGAAAACTATCAATTCTATGCGTACTTCTATCCTACAGGACTACCTCTCGCCCACAGTGCTGCAGGTTTGAAAAAGGAAATCAAAGAACTACACACTTATCTGAACGATCATGGTGCAGGCTCTAACGCTAATCAGATGGTCATTATAGGTCACAGCATGGGCGGCATCCTAACAAGTGCAATCACCAGAGATTATCGAGGAGCCATTTCAGAAATATACAACAAAAATATCGATACTCTAACCGTCGAAACAATGGGTAAAAAATCGATTATTGAGCTCTTAGAGACACCACCACTCGACTGTGTTTCCCGCGCAGTATTCATAGCAACTCCTCACCGAGGCTCATCCTACGCTGACAACTGGATTGGCCAACTCACTTCACATCTCATTGAAATTCCAAAAGACATCGTAGGTCTTGATCCAGCACACTACCGTCAAGATCTAACCAGTTTGGGAAAAAGCATCTTTGATATCCAAGAAGGAATGGATGGCGTCCAACGGCTCAAGTACAACAACCCAACATTGAAGTATAACCTCA
>CAXMPP010000266.1:492-1902 GCA_964195395.1 uncultured Thermodesulfobacteriota bacterium | reverse complement strand
CATCACAACCGTGGTCGTTACAGACCTTGGCACAGAACTCTGCGAAATCGCGTGAGAAGTGGCGGGTGTCCTCAGCAAAAGCGAAACTTGGCTTCCCTTCGATACCATTAGCCGCTCTATGCTGCTTGATGTAGGCTATCATCCCGCGAATCGCGCGACCTACATTATAAAAGTTCATTGTCGCGGTGCCAACACATGGATGCTCAGGGCGTCCTAGTGGACCACCAGCTCCTTGTTCAGCTTGTGTAACCACACGGCCAACGGTGCGTCCACGTAGCCCACCAGTGCCGAATGCTAATGTCTTAAAGAACCGGTCATTCAGTTCATTCCACTCACCAGCTTGTGCGAGTTCGGTCACAGCAGTTTCAGCCACAGGAGAATTGGTGCCAGCTAACAATGCTGCAATATTCTCACGGGATGACACCAGCAGATCGCCGTTTTCCACGGCTTTATCGAGAAGGGGTAAAAGGTCGCTCATTTCGAGCTGGATCATAAGACTCAAAAATGAGATGGCAATCCCACAAACTCGCATTTCTCTAGAAATCGTGTCACATTCCCGCCACACTTATTCCATGCAACCGTCCAACTCGCAGCTCTTTGAAGAAGCCATCGCCAAACGTCAACATCTACTCGATGACGACACCAATGCCGTAAGGCTTTTCGACGGTGCTGGAGATGGCATCCGTGACGTATTCCTCGAGACCTTTGCCGATCGATGGGTGCTCTCGACCAGAGACCGCTTGATCACTCAGGGGGTGCGCAACTTCTTCGAACATTGTGGCAAGACCGTCTATTGGAAACAACTAGACCAACAACAGAAGACAGATCCCTACCACATGGCGGGCCCTGCTCAACTCAAGCCATTCATAGCTCGCGAGTCTGGTATTGATTACGAGATTTCCTTCAAGTCTGGTTACTCCCAAGGCATTTTTCTAGACCAACGGGAAAACCGCAAACGCGTCCGAGAGCGCGTTGGCAGTGGTGACCGCGTGCTCAACACCTTCGCCTACACGGGTGCTTTTTCTGTCTCCGCAGCAATGGGCGGAGCCACCACCTCTACTTTAGACCTGTCGCAACCCTACCTCGATTGGGCCAAAAAGAATCTCGCCCACAACCAGATCGACCCGAGTGAGCACTACTTCTGCAAAGGCGACACCTTCCATTGGCTCAATCGTTTTGTGAAACAGGGCCGCAAGTTCGATGGAATCATTCTCGACCCACCCACGTTCTCGCGCGATGACAAAGGCAAAGTCTTCCGCGTCGAAAAGGACTACCACCGCCTCACCGACCTAGCATCGCGCTGCATCAACCCTGGCGGATGGATTCTAGCATCCACTAACTGCCGTAAAATGAGCGACACAGATTTTCTCCATGAAGCCTCACGTCGCCTCCCCGTTAGTCACAAAGCCA
>CAXMPP010000266.1:0-482 GCA_964195395.1 uncultured Thermodesulfobacteriota bacterium | reverse complement strand
CTGGTTTGATTTGTAGAAGTAGCCAGTTGCTAGTTGCCAGTTACCAGTTGCCAGTTAAATTACTGCCATGAGTTTGATCACAGCCACTGACCTTCACCGCGGGTACTCCGTCGGTAAAAAGCGAATCGAGGTCCTACGCGGCATCGATCTTAGCATTGAGAAAGGTGAAAAGATTTTCCTCTGCGGCCCTTCTGGCGCTGGTAAAACCACGCTGATGTACACCCTCGCTGGACTTGAACGCCCGGAACCGGGAGTAGTACACATCGACCGTACGGACCTCTACCAACTCTCAACACCCCAACATGAGACCCTGCGCAATGCGCGGATGTCCTATATCTTTCAGAACTACTACCTGATGCCTGAGCTCACCGCGCTAGAGAATGTGATGATCCCCGCCATGATTGGCGGCAAGGGTGACGAGTCTAAAGCAAAAGTCGTACTCGACCGAGTCGGGCTCAGCCATCGCTACGACCACCTCCCGG
>CAXMPP010000265.1:0-1943 GCA_964195395.1 uncultured Thermodesulfobacteriota bacterium | reverse complement strand
TCAAAAACGAGTTCAGCTGGAGCGGCGATCTCCTTGGTTTCGATCAAATGAATCATGTGCTAGGGTAAGAAATGAGTGCTGTTGTGTTTTTAACCTGACGTCTTCAAACCAATCGATGATCCTCAGTATACCTCAAGTTTTGGGTTATGGTGCGAATCTTCATATAATAGGCGAGCTCGTAGATGATCATCGATTAGAGAACATCTTGTTAGGTCAGTTCGATTTGTTTCAATGAGTTTCGTTTGGCTCGTTATTGTGATTTGATCTCAGCGATAAATCCCACTAAAAAGTCTAGGTAGGCCCTTGGTTCACCAGTATGTTTATGTCGCACTTTAAGTGTATCTTCGAAACTTATGACAAAACTTATGAGACATACAATTTTTGGACATACAATTTTCGAGAAGTACAACATTACTTAGGAGGTCTAACAAGAAATATCCTTTTCTTAAGTGGTTTTCGCTCGGTTACTGGCTGAAAAATAACCCTTTCTCTCCGAGTTCGCTGAAATTCGGCTTTTCTAGACACAGTTCTGCCTGCCTCACTTGAAAGCATCGCGTTTTTTGTTGGCTCAGCGCTTAGCTATCCGCCTTCCTTCAGGCGGCGGAGCGACCACAGACCGCTTTTCTTGAGAGCGCCTTGTGGCTTCGAACTTTTGCCTTTCCGCTCGGGGCTTAGGTAATCTCCTTTGATCCCTTCAATCACTCCGTTGACCCATTCTCGGCTGCCTAACACGGCGCTTTCTACGAAGTAGCGTGACTTGCAACTGGCGATGGCTGCGATAGAAAGTTGGCCGTCTCTTTTTTGTTCACGTTCTAACTGAGATTCGCTGAACCCTCTGCGCCTCCTGCTACTCGAACGTGTGTCGGCCTCTTGCTCTTGGAAGCTTGCGCCGTCTTCAAATAGAATCAGCCGGTATCGCCCAGCCACGCTGCGCCAATCGTATTTCTTCAAATCCCTTGCGCCGCTCCAGCCGTCTTTTGACGTGTCGCTGTCGAGCTCGGAGAGGACGCGCATCACGCCATTTCTAGCGAGCCTACCACCGGCGATGGCTTCGCCGTAGCCACACCACCGATAGTCTTTGGGATCGCTCACCATTCCGGCCCTAACAGGATTGAGGTCGATGTAGGCCGCCATGATTCTCGCGGCGTAGCCATTTTCCACTAACACACTCTTGAAGCGCGCTTCCCACAGCGTTCCTCGGCGGTTGTGTTTGTGGTTGTACCAACTCGAAAACCGTTGCTTCACCGTCTTCATGAAAAGCCCAAGATCCCACATCCGCTTGGTGTAGGATTCTCTTAAATCAAGATAGGCTTTACGCCCTTCGGCATGCGTAGTCTTGGCTAACAGGCTCAAATGCTCGCTGACCTGCGACACGTATTCTTTTGAATAAAGAGGCTCTAGCCGGGCGATGAGCGCGTCGTCATCTAACTCTTGGTCAGATTTCGGTGGCACTTCCACCAAGATATGGAAATGGTTGCTCATGATGCAATAGCTCAGAACACGGACACCGCAGAATTCCTCGTAGAGTCGCATGTAGCGCACAAATTGTTCTTTTTCTTCGCGTTGCAGGAGGAATTCCCTTCCCACAATTCTGGAAACACAATGGTAGATGGCAGACCTGGTGGAATCCTCACCTACCCAGGGAGCTAGTAAACGAGCTTTAGACATAGAATAAATCTATCACATCCAATCACTTACACCAAGTCGTTTCGCTGAAATAAACCACGCTCCATCGCCCTTCATGGAGAAGGGGTCATTTTATAAATCCATTATTCTTCAATAAGTAGAGCGCTTTTCTTCAGATATTGTCTGACTAATAAATTCACTTCCCACAATTCTGGAAACACAATGGTAGATGGCAGACCTGGTGGAATCCCCACCTACCCAGGGGGCTAGTAAACGAGCTTTAGACATAGAATAAATCTATCACATCCAATCACTTA
>CAXMPP010000264.1:0-1948 GCA_964195395.1 uncultured Thermodesulfobacteriota bacterium | reverse complement strand
AAGGATAGCAGATTCGATAAGATCTTTCATAGGAGATTACTTGCGGGTGAGTGATTCACTGAGGTTGAAAATGGCTAGGCAGACATCAGCCAGAGCGGCCACTTCGGCTTTATTGGAATTGGGCTGAGTCGGGTGTTCCCCCACTTTGAGAAAACGGCGCGCAGCCTCTGGGTCTTTCTGGTAGGATTCGAGTCTGTCTTGGTGGAGCTGGCTCAATGCGCTTAGCTCAACCGCGTCAGCTTGGCGCGACAGAATACGGCGGAAGGCAAGTTGGATGGGGTCTTTTTTGCCGATGAGCGACTCCGCTAAGACTCGGGATGATTCTAAATAAATAGGAGCGTGCAAGGTGACGAGTGCCTGTAAGGGGGTGTTGGTAGCAATCCGTTCCACGCTACAGACATCCCGACTTGGTGCGTCAAAGGTGGCCATTTCTGGGTGCGGTATGGCCCGTCGCCAGTAGGTATAGAGGCTCTTGCGGTAGAGGTTGTCACCTGAGCTTTGAGTGTAGGTTTCGGCGTGAGACGGTGGAGCGTTGAGGTCGTCCCACAACTTAGCTGGCTGGTAAGGCATCACGCTAGGCCCTCCAACGGCATGAGAGATGAGGCCACTTGCAGCCAATGCTTGGTCGCGGATAAGTTCCGCTGGCAGGCGAAAGCTCGGCCCTCTAGCCAGCAGGCGGTTATCCGGATCCTCGATGTCCTTGCGGAATTTTGAGGACTGACGGTAGGTGTCAGAGAGCACGATCATCCGAATGATATGCTGAAGGTCCCAGTCATTGTCCCGAAATTCAGTCGCCAACCAATCGAGCAATGCTGGGTGGCTAGGAAGCTCACCCTGTAAACCCAAGTTGTCAGACGACTTCACGATACCGACTCCAAAAAGTTGCTGCCAAAGTCGATTGACTGT
This sequence comes from uncultured Thermodesulfobacteriota bacterium, assembly GCA_964195395.1. Taxonomy (GTDB): domain Bacteria; phylum Verrucomicrobiota; class Verrucomicrobiia; order Verrucomicrobiales; family Akkermansiaceae; genus Rubritalea. The sequence goes on along the minus strand of CAXMPP010000264.1, from coordinate 1,042 downwards.
GACTCGGGCAAACAGCGGGTTGTCATCGGCGCACAACCACTGAGCCAGACCTAGGCGGTTGGCTGGATAGCCATCAAAGCTTGGTAATATGGTCGGAGTACGCGGTTCAACCTTAGCTCCGATTTGGTCGTAGAGCCCTTGGAGTAGAATGTGGCTGTCGCGCTTCTTTTCTTCCATCACCATGACTAAGACTGGTTTGTCAGATGTTTTGGAGGTTTTGTCAGAACCTGAGAGTGATTGGCCAGCAGTTGGAGAATATTCAATAAAGGGAGCGGCAGTCTTTTTCCTACGGCCACTTTCCCCAGGAGCGCCGACTTCTGCGCTGGTATTGAAAAATGCCGAAAGTGAATAGTAATCCTCCATAGTTAAGGGATCGTATTTGTGATCGTGACAACGGGTGCATTCCATTGTTAGCCCGAGAAACAAGGTGCCGAAAGTCGTGGTTTTATCGTTGGCGTACATCACCCGGTATTCTTCATCGTTGATTCCACCCTCGATGGAATAGCCATGATTGCGGTTGAAACCGGTGGCAATCAATTGGTCCTGGCTTGGGTTTTCTAGTAAATCGCCAGCCAGTTGCTGGGTCACGAATTGGTCATAGGGCATATTTCCCTTAAAGGATTTGATCACCCAATCGCGCCACGGCCACATCGTTCGAGCATTATCGAACTGGAAGCCATTGCTATCGGCATAACGCGCATTATCGAGCCAAATTGTGGTCATGCGCTCCGCGTAGTCGACGCTGGAAAGCAGACGGTCGACGACCTTTTCATAGGCCTTATCTGAGGAGTCTGCGAGAAAGTCTTCGATTTGGGCCAGCGTGGGAGGCAAGCCAGTGAGGTCTTGAGTAACGCGGCGCAACCAGGCCTCTGGGGTTGCTGGAGCAGATGGTACCATCCCATTTTTTTTCAAATGAGCATGCACTATCGCATCAATAGGATGTGCCTTGTGGCTGGTGAGAGATGGCCGAGAAATGGGCTGGAACGACCAATGACCTTGCCACTTAGCTCCCTCTTTAATCCACTGCCTGAGAAGCTCTTTC
>CAXMPP010000263.1:0-1963 GCA_964195395.1 uncultured Thermodesulfobacteriota bacterium | reverse complement strand
TTCAACACGGTGAAGTGTATGTGCTCGCTGATGGTGCTGAGACAGATCTTGATTTAGGCCATTACGAGAGATTCACTAATAGCGAATGTTCACGTCTTAATAACCTTACCTCTGGTCAGGTATTTGAAAAAGTGATTAACAATGAGCGAGCTGGTGTTTACCTCGGAAAAACCGTTCAGTTCATCCCTCACTGTACTGATATTATCAAAGATCGCATCCGCGAGGTTACTGAGGCAAATGATGCAGACGTTATCATCACAGAAATCGGTGGAACTACTGGAGACATCGAAGGTCACCTTTTCCTCGAAGCTCTGCGTCAATTCTCACTCGAAGTGGGACGCGCTAATGTCTGCTTCATCCACGTCACACTCCTTCCCTACATAGCTGCAGCAGAGGAGATCAAAACCAAACCGACTCAGCAGTCTGTAGCCAAGCTTCGCGAGATCGGTATTCAGCCAGACATCATTGTTTGTCGTACTGAGCATGATCTCGATGAAGACAACAAAGCAAAAATAGCGATGTTCTGTAATGTTGAAAAGCAGAACGTAGTAGCGTTCCGAGATGTTGACCACACCATCTACGAATGCCCACTCGACCTCAGACGCGACAAGCTAGACCGTCTAGTCTCTGACAAACTTGGACTAGAATCAGCCACACCCGACCTTGAGAAATGGCGCCTCTTTGTAGACCGTATTATTAATCCTACCTACGAAACAAATATCGCTGTAGTAGGAAAATACATCGAACTTCAAGATGCTTACAAGTCGATCTACGAGTCACTCACATTTGCTGGGGCACAGCATGACACCCGCGTAAACGTCCATCGTATTGACGCTGAAAAAATCGCCCAAGAAGGTCCCGCCGTTATTCTCAAGGATATGGATGGTATCCTTATTCCGGGTGGATTTGGTGACCGTGGCACGGAAGGAAAGATCATCGCCACTCAATTCGCTAGACAAAATGACATCCCATTCTTTGGTATCTGCTTAGGCATGCAGATTGCAACGATCGAATTCTCACGAAATGTTTGTGGACTTGAGAATGCTAACTCTACGGAGTTCGATAAAGAAACAGCTCACCCAGTGATTTCACTTCAAGAAGAACAAAAAGGACTCACAACCATGGGAGGGAATATGCGCTTGGGTGCTTCTGAATCAACTGTATTCAAAGGAACGAAAGCCTACGAACTTTACGGATCTGAGACCATCACGGAGAGACATCGTCACCGTTATGAATTCAACCCAGCTTACCGTGAACAGCTCGAAGAAGCGGGCCTGAAGATCAGTGCAGTCTCTGTCCCTGATAGATTAGTTGAGATCGTAGAGATCGCCGATCACCCGTTCTTCATCGGAGCTCAGTTCCACCCAGAATTTCTATCAAAGCCTAGTAAGCCACACCCGATTTTCGCTGGCTTTGTAAAAGCCGCCCTATCGTGCACACAATCTAAAGCGTAATCATTCATCATCATGTCAATCGAAGCTAAAATCAACGAACTCGGCCACACACTTCCAGAGGTGCCGGCACCAGCTGGATCCTATGTAAACTACACACGCTCCGGAAACTTACTCTTCCTCGCAGGTGGTATTCCTCCTGTGAATGAAGAATACACAGGTAAAGTCCCGACTGACACCAGTTTAGAAACCGCACAAGAAGCAGCGCGTATCATCACGCTGAACCGCCTTGCCGTGGTGAAAGAAGCAGTGGGATCACTCGATAAAGTGAAGCAGATTGTCACCGTGAATGGCTTTGTGAATTCTGAGCCAGACTTCTATGGCCACCCATCAGTCATCAATGGCTGCTCAGACCTATTAGTCGAAATCTTTGGCGACAAAGGCATCCATTCACGTACCGCGATGGGAGCGGCTGCGCTCCCGTTGAATGTCTCAGTAGAGATCAACATGGTGGTAGAAGTCGAAGACTAACTTCTATGGAGGTCTCTGCCAAAGAAAAAGATGCACGCATT
>CAXMPP010000262.1:0-2003 GCA_964195395.1 uncultured Thermodesulfobacteriota bacterium | reverse complement strand
TTGGAAGCTCTCGTTCCATGCGGAGGGAATATCTGCGATGGCTATTTCGCCATTGAGAATTTTCCTCTCTAGTGCAAAACGCAATAGAATGTGAAGGTCATAAGTAGCCTCATCTGCATCCACTCTGATGAATGAATATTTCGCTTGATTGATGGTGTGGAGAAATTCTTCCACTGTCCAGTCATGCATCTGCGGAAAGAGTTCTTGTGCGCGGGGGAACCACTTATTCCAGAATCCTTGTGAGCGCCCCACATGAGCCTCCCAGAGGAGTGACTGTGACTCATGGATGCCCAATGAAACGGCACTGCCGCTTGGTAGTCCGAAGTCGTCCACAGGCAGTCCCTGCTCGTACATTCCGTGACCCGCCTCATGCATCACCCCGAAGAGTGAGGCGGTGAAATCATGCTCATAGTAGCGGGTTGTTAGTCGCACGTCCTTTGGTCCTAGTGTGGTGCAGAATGGATGTGTGGTGGTGTCGATCCTGCCGCCATCGAAATCAAATCCGATGGATGCGGCGACTTCTTGGTTGAGCTTTTGCTGAGCTTCCACAGGAAAATCCCCTTCTAGCTTCCTAGCGGGATTAGCATTAGATTTCTCAACAGCTAGGCGAGCGGTCTCAATGATTTGTGGGCTGAAGGTGTCGAAGACTTTAGCTACGTCAGCTGTCTTAGCACCGCGCTCGTAGCATCCTAGTAGCGCGTCATATGGCTCGTCTTCGTATCCCCAGAGCTCCGCTTTTTCCTTAGCCTCGGCGACTAGTTTTTCTAAGTGTGGAGCGAACAGGCTGAACTCATTTTTCTCACGAGCATCTGCCCATGCAGCCTTGGCGAGCGAGGTGTTCTGCGAGGATCTTTCGACGAGTTCTTGAGGGAGTTTGTTAGATTTATCGAACCCGTGTCTCCATTCTCGGAGGTTAGCAGATTCTGTTAGATTGTTAGATCCTGCTTGCTCAGCGGCTTCTAGCTTGGCTTGGAAATCCTTGCCTGTCGTCATAGCGTGGATTTTCCCAGAGAGATAGGAAAGTTGATCTGCTCTGTGGCTAAGAGCTTTTTTAGGAAGATAAGTTTCCTGATCCCAGCCTAATGTGGAGGCGGCACTCCCGAGCAGGGTGATTTCTTGATTGAGCGAGACGAGTTCTTGATAGGCGTTATTCATGCCGTAGTGAACTAACACTTTGGTCACAGCTCGTCAATCTCACGCACTCCTTTTTTGGAACTTTTGCGCGATATAGATTGATACTAGGATCATCGGTCCACCGATCAGTAGGCCGATGCCTGGTGACTCCGATTTCAAAATGATCAGTGACTCAACGACTCCGCAGAGAGGGATGAGAAACCGGTAGCTGGCTAGTAATGACACGGGATAGATAGTCGATAGATGGTTCCAAAGAGCAAAGCCCATAGCAGAGACGAATGCGAGCCAGAGTGTGAGGAGAACGATCTTGGCGTCAAATAACTGGGGTAGTTCTGAGATGGCTGGAGACCCAATCAAAAACAACGCGCCGCCACCAAAAAGTAAGGCGAAGCCTGAGCCAGCTTTCGAACCCATCGTTGGCTTTATTTTGCTAAAAATGATGATGCCTATAGAGCCAAATAGGGTGGACGTAAGGATTAATACAGCTCCTAAAAGGGGATTACTTGCGCCAGTTCCTGGAGAGTAGACTGCTAATGCGACACCAATAAACCCGAAAATCACTGCGGCCCACTGTAGCCGGGTTGGCAAAGGCGTTTTGAGGATGACAGGCGCGAGAATCATCCACCAAAAACTGCCCGAACCAGCGAGTAAAGCGGCTAGGCTCCCACTGGAAACGTAAACTCCTAGATAGAAGAATAGGTATTGAAGTAAGGTTTGCCCGAGCGTGAAGAGTAATAGTAGCCGCCAAGGAGTATTTTTAAGTTCAATGAATGGCTGTTTCGCTGCACAGAGCAGACCAATACCAGCGATCATAAATCGTATTCCTGCGAATAGCCAAATCGAGAACAGGCCGATTTCTAAACCACGTG
>CAXMPP010000261.1:0-2011 GCA_964195395.1 uncultured Thermodesulfobacteriota bacterium | reverse complement strand
CACCTCAAGAAAAACATCAACAATTAACCAACGAAGAGAAAGTTGCATTAGTTAGTTGAATCCAAGGCTTCAGTTGAGCCAGACCGAAGTCCCGCTCGTAGCAGATCAGCTCTATCCTATCTGGCTTTACGCCTATGTTAGCTGACAGCACCACCACTGAGTCCTTACAGTTCCAAGCCATTCTTATTTGCTTCACTTTCCCAACAGAAATACTCGGTATCCTAGTCCCCTCAGATTTCAGCTGTTCTGTGATGATTTTTTTCCAGCGCGTCGCGAGAGATTCAAATTCGCTCTTCTTCATGAACAATGCCTTTCCCTGATCCAGCAATGTCAATTTTAGGCTAGTGATCTTGCCTCCTGTCTCTATCAGAGACAACTTATGCACTGGCTCCCCCCAGAAAACCATTCCCTTGCTCTGATGCACAAATTCTCCATCCCCCTCACCGTACTTCCATGGCAACCCAGGAAATTTTCGAGAAAACTGATTTTGATTTGTTCGCCAGATATCCACATTAGCCGTAAGCGGCTCGATGTTTCTCACCTCCACAGCTCTCGCATCAATCATGCTGACAGCAATAAAAACGATCAGATATAATAATCCCTTAAACATACAGAAGAACCTGTAATTTCTTTGCCTCTAGATCCAGCTAAAATTACAAGAAAATAAGTCAGGGATCCAGGATAATCTGACCTGCATAAAATGATCCAGAACATCAATACAATCACTAGTCTACGTAACTAGTCTCTCATGTATTTCAAAGCCAATGCTCCGGCACCTTTAACCCATAAGTATTCACCAGAGACGCCAAGTTACCAACGATCCTCTGGTGCTCATCTTGATCATACCCCTGCCCTGCCCCAGCTTTGCGCTGGTCCACTAGCTGTTTGAGTTTTGGAAGCTCATACATTTCTAGTGCGTAGAAATTTGCCCAGGACGGAGTGCCGAAGAGTCGCCAAACCACTTGATTGTCATCGCGGTCGCTCGCTAAGCGCTTTGGCCCAGATACCTTTGCTTCAGCATCCTCTGCTAGATCCTTCTCCTCATAAACTGCCAGTAACTCCATGTGGTATGGATAGCGGACATCGTTTCTAAATCAAGGAGATCTTATCGTAATTTAAAACAAAGTATAGAAGATCACTTCACACTTCATGCTTTTTAATATCTAACAAACAAACATGACCTTGCCCCAGCGTTCCGGGATGTGCATGTTGACGGCTCCCTGTGAGCTCCATACCCAGTTGTCCTCTGGGTGTTGCTGATCTTCGGGGTTGAGACCAGAGGAAAGGTTGGTCCCGTGGGGGGCACTCGAACGTAGTTGCCGACCTCTTCCTCATGCTGCCATTGAAAGCGGGAGAAATTAACGCGCCAAATGTCTTCCAGAGTAGGTGACGTGGTGCGATCAGGGCCAGAGTTATACTTTTCAAGCTCTTCCCAGCGAAAGGCTATTTCGACGCACCAGCCTTCGTCTTCATCGTTTGGGTTATTGAGAATCCCTTTGACACCCACTTTGGAAATCAGCCCTTCTTGATTACAACCTAGAACGGGCACCCCACCCTCGCTATATGGCACCGGCAAACTAAGCTCCCAAATGGTGTTGAGGGCATTCACCTCGAATTCATAATAGTTCTTCGAGTCGCCATCGGGATCGATGAAGACTTCGAAATCGTTGTCGTTGAAGATGATCTCGTTCTTCTCAGTGATCGTCCCCCGGACGTGAGGCTCTTCCATTTCCGCTGCTACATAGAAATAGTCATCACACCATAGCATCTTGGCTCGTTTTCTAAATCGAGGTTTCAGTGCTGGATCACCAGTGATATCTGTGAAGTCATCTGTCCACTCCGCACTATCCCACAGAGGGTTGCTCATATATCCGTCTAACTGGAGTGGTTGATGGATTTTGTTACAGCGGTAAGACTTAGCTCACCATGAGTATCACGGGGACTACATTCGGGAGAACAGGATAGACTCTAGGTAGTCAGTATCTTTCAATGCTCTTAGCTGGCGCTTTGG
>CAXMPP010000260.1:0-2019 GCA_964195395.1 uncultured Thermodesulfobacteriota bacterium | reverse complement strand
ACGGTAGTCTTCATCAGTGAAGTTTTCGATCCCAAGAGTCACTAATAAATTCTCTCTAGCCTGCCACCCACCACGCACAGAGCCCACTAGGTAACCAGGAGTGCCATTCGTTGGGATACGCTGATCATCATCAAGGTCCTTCTTTGATAAATTATTTTGGGTTGCGGCGCCCAAGATTTGCCCCTCTATCCAGTACTTTCCACCAGTCTGAGTCCAGCGCAGTCTTACGGATCCAAACAAAGGAGCCAGACGTGACACGGTGTCCTCAAGCACGGGGCCGCCAATAACTTCACGGGACTTTTGCTTACCATCTTGATAAGTGAGGTTTCCGAAAAGCCCCCACTGCTCGGAAATTCGCCATGCCGCATCCCCTTCAAGCCCCCAGATATATCCTTCCTCGCCATTAGTGAGTCGCAGATAGTCGACACCTCCGATGGTTTCTCCAGCGCTTGTTATAGGATTGCGAATCTGTGTGTAGAAACTCGTGAGACTCACTGTCACATCTCTGAAGTCCGCTTTAGTTCCCAGCTCATAGCTGAGAGTTTTTTCTGCGTCTAGGTCAGAGGAACCTATCACCTCGTCGCTTGATCGTGACACGGTAGATCCAGTCAAATCTGCTAAATTGGGTGCTCTGAAGCCTTCTGAAACACCGCCGAACAACACCCAGTCCTGGCTGAAATCATAGGTAGCCCTCACACTCAGTGAGAGATCGGACCAGTCGCCATCACCAGACTCATCTGCATCTAAATTGCGGTTATAGGCATTGTCCCAAGCTGCATCAAAATAGCTCGCACGGGCACCTAGATCCAGATGGAAAGTTTCTGTTAAATCCCAGTTGTATTGGGCAAATCCTCCCAATGAATCGTAGCGTGAATTATCCGCCACTGGGCGGCGACTTGGATCGCTAGCATCGGTATCAACAGCATCGTGGTAGAAATCACCACCCCAGATCAAACGCCCTGGGCCCACTACTCCACTAGCCTGAAAACTCATTCCAAGCGTCTGCACATCAGAAACCGACCAACGTGGATCACTGCGTTTTTCAGAATCTTGTGTTTTTTGATAGGAGAAGGTACTGGTCCATTCTTCCATCATTCCTTCGGCATTCGTTCCTGAAAACTTTGCGTAAGTAAGCGAGCGCTCTTGATCGTAAATTCTATAGTCTAACTTTCCAGGCTGAGTCACATGATCCCCGTGGGTCCATCCCTTATTATTGGTAGTACTATGCCACCTCCAAACATCGTCTTGATTGACGTATTGGTAGGCCAAATCCATTTGTGTCGTCTCGCTCAATGCATAACTAAACTTTAAATCAACATTTTGCTCAGGGTAGCCCGTACGGTTCATTTGACCGAAATAACTATCGCGGATGTCACCATAGCTTTTCACACTAATACCAAGATTTAGCCCCCACTTACCACCTTCACCAATCCGTTGCTCCATGCGTCCCACATGACTTTGACTGTTCGTGTCGAAACGATAAAACAGACTGCCGTCCTGAAAAAAACCTTTCTGATCTCGAAACTCAGCGCCCTTGCTGAAGAGGTTCAATGTCCCCCCTAGCGAATCCGAGCCATACATCACCGAGCCAGGTCCCTTGACCAGCTCCATGCGATCCACCGAGTACACATCGAGCGTATTCCAGTACTGGATAGGGCCACTACGCCAGGTCGAATTATTCAATCGAACACCATCAACTAACAATAGGTTTTGGCGTCCTGTAAAACCACGGATAAAGGGGCTTCCGTGTCCATGTGTCGTCTTCTGAATCCACACACCAGAAGTATTTCTCAATGCTTCAGGCACAGTTCTTAGCTGCTCATTGACAATTTCATCCTTACCAATAATTGAAATACTATAAGGCGACTCCAATTGTGATTGCTCTACCCGTGATGCGGTAACCACAGTTGCCTCTAGAAAATCTTGCGCACACAAGGGCTGCACTAAACTGATCAATGGCAAAACAAACCGAATGCTACGTGACTGAATTCTAATCATTTTCATTTTTTGAAAGGTTAC
>CAXMPP010000259.1:0-2020 GCA_964195395.1 uncultured Thermodesulfobacteriota bacterium | reverse complement strand
GCCATCTTGTGCATGTCGTCGCGCTTACGCACTGCAGTACCAGTATTGTTGGCTGCGTCTTTGATCTCGTTACCGAGAGCTTTGTGCATAGGTACACCCTTTTTGTTACGGGCGAACGTTACGATCCAACGCATAGCGAGGGACTCAGAACGGTCAGGAGCAACTTCGAGAGGAACCTGGTAAGTAGCACCACCAACGCGGCGAGACTTAACCTCTACACGTGGCTTTGAGTTTTCGATTGCGCGAGTGATGACCTCAAGAGGATCAACAGTGTCGACACCGTCGTTTGCTGCTTCGATTGCGTTGTATACAATACGCTCAGCGATTGAACGCTTACCATCTTGCATCACCTTCGCGATGAGTGTGCCAACGAGTTGGCTGTCGTAACGTGCGTCGCGACGATCTTTCTTTGCGTGAACTTTTCTACGGCGTGCCATAATGAAATTTCAGTTAGTTATTTAAATTGATTAGATTGAAGTAGATTACTTCTTCGGACGCTTAGCACCGTACTTAGAACGGGACTGCTTACGGTTTGCGACACCAAGGGTATCAAGAGCACCGCGAACGATGTGGTAACGTACACCCGGAAGATCCTTCACTCGGCCACCGCGAACGAGGACGATTGAGTGCTCCTGAAGGTTGTGACCTTCACCACCGATATAAGCCATTACTTCCTTACCATTGGTAAGACGTACTTTGGCTACCTTACGGAGAGCGGAGTTAGGCTTCTTTGGCGTGCGTGTCATTACCTGAAGGCAGACACCACGACGCTGTGGGCAGGAGTTGAGAGCACGTGACTTAGACTGCTCTACTGGTTTTTTACGTCCGTAGCGGACGAGCTGATTAATAGTCGGCATTGTTTACTATTTGTTAATTTCTCGATGAAAATGGCTCGAAATACATATTTCAAGACACTTTGTGGGGCGGCGACTCTATTCAGCAAATGGGATCTGGCAAGCCCTATTTTGGGGAATTTCACCTATTCTCAGATGACTTGAAAATCCTCACAACCCGCTGCATTTCACTAAACTTAAACAGCCTCCACTCGGATATATTTAATAAACCTTAAAGACTACGGCACCATCCGTTGAATCAATTGGCTTGAAACCAAAAAACACAGCTCAAATATAGCAATTAATTCAATTTATTTCAGTTTCATACGCAACTGACTAAAAAGCACTTGCGAGCCATCCACCCCGAGAGCTAGCTTTCCTACTTCAGCTTGACGCCACTTTTTCTGCAATTTTTGCTCAGTCGTCCCGAGACTCCAAACAGCCCAAGTTTGCCCGTCAACTCTCGCTACGATTTCTGAATCCGTGATATCAATCACCACATTATAGACGACTCCAAGCTCAAGGTTGCTCACTCTCCGCTCGGAAACTCCACGGCTGTTCACGCCAAGTTCAGGGATCCTCATAGCCCCCTCCCCTAGACTTACCGAGATTAAGCCAATAGAGCTCGGGACAATCAGCGCGATGTCTCCATCACCAGAAACCCGTGTAAAGGCATACTCTACAGTATATGCCCCCGTCGGCTGAGTATTCAACTGAACTAAGCTGCCCAGTTTATCGTTCGAAATAAGTGTCCCTTCAGCATTCCACCACTGCCCACCCCGTGTCGCTTCAAGCACATTGAACCCTTTAGTCAGATCCACCCAAGCGCCTATCTCCCGCTCCACTAGCAAAGATGAAGCTACGAGAACTGGCGCAGCAGATGGTGCATCCCCCTCACGCATCCCTCTCGCTATAAACATAGCCAAAACTCCAAGACACGCCACGCCAGCTAAGCCGGCGTAGATCCCCGAGCTAGCATTGCGGACTTTGCGGCGACGAAGTTGTTTATAAATTTTCTTTAACTGGATAGCGACATTTGAGGCCGATGCTGGACGCTTCTCGGGATCGCGCTGGAGGCAGCGCATGACCAGCTTTTCCAGATCTTTAGGCACTCCATACTTCCCGAGCGACTCGAAAGCTCCCCTCGGAGTCACTCCCGCGAGCATTTCATAGAGAAGCACACCGAC
>CAXMPP010000258.1:0-2052 GCA_964195395.1 uncultured Thermodesulfobacteriota bacterium | reverse complement strand
ATCTTAATCGTTCTGGCTAGTGTTGTTCTCGTTATAGCAGGGGCGAAAGCGTCGGCTGAATTTGTGGTGCCTGTATTATTGGCATTTTTCATCGCGACCGTTAGTTTTCCAATTACCCATTGGCTACGCGAGCACCGTGTGCCTCGTGGGCTCGCTGTGTTTTTTACAGTCTTGGTGGACTTCGCATTTTTAGCGGGAGTTGTTTTACTGGGTATTATGTTGATTGGTGAGCTTCAGAGTAAGTGGGAGAGTAAGTATTACGATCTCACGAAAGAGCGTGTCACTCAACTAGCAGACAACACATCTGAGTTTATGGATCAGTGGGGAATGCTCACTATCGGTAATGATGCAGAAGAGTCGGCTTTAGAAGCCGATGTTGTTCAACCTAAAGAAGTCGAAGTAATCCCGCGCGATGAGCAGCTTAGTGAAAGCGAAATGGCGGTCTCTGAAGGGATCCACGCCGTCACTAGCCCGGTGGTAGCTACTCGACCCAGCATAGATGTACTCACTGAAGAGCTATTGAAGTACATGAGTGTCAACAAGGTGGTACAACTGGGAACAGACTTTCTTGGTAAACTCGTTTCTTTTCTAGGTACAACATTCATTGTGATGTTGCTAACTGTATTTATGCTGAGTGAGGCGCGAATGTTTGGTCGCCGATTCAATGCTATTTGTGAGGCTCGTGGTCCTAATATTCAACGTATGCTGAGTGCGACTAAAGACATTCAGCGCTATTTGGGCATCAAAACTTTGGTCAGCTTGGTCACAGGCTTCTTAGCTGGAGTGCTTTGCTGGTCGGTAGGTCTGGAGTTCCCTCTGCTGTGGGGTATCCTAGCTTTCGCACTGAACTATATACCTGCGATTGGATCTGTAATAGCAGGTATTCCTCCAGTGTTACTTTCATTGCTCGTTACTGGCGACTGGAAGCATGCTGTGGTCGTGGCTGGTGGTTATCTTTTGATCAATGGGTTTCTCGGCAACTTTTTAGAGCCTACTTTACTCGGTCGTCGCTTTGGACTATCTACCTTAGTGGTGGTGATCTCGGTGATATTCTGGGGGTGGATTTGGGGGCCAATTGGGATGCTTCTAGCTGTGCCGCTGACCATGCTTGTCAAGGTGGCTATGGATAACAGTGCTGACTTCCGCTGGATCGCCGTTGCGATCAGTAAAGAAGACAGAAATACGGTAGGTGTTAGTGATGAGCAGATGCTTATAGATGCTGTGGCTCAATCACACGAAGCTGAAGAGAAACGCCAGAAGCTCTCAGAAGATACCACTAAGTTATCGAAGATGTTTCCAGAGTCTTAGGAACTCTTGTTGGAATTGTTGAACCAAGCATTTATGATTGGTCACCGCAATATTCTCGTTGTTTGACGTGCATGCTGAGCGAGTCCAGTTATAGCTACCATTGAGCAACTTTGTGCCATCGGCTATCGCAAACTTGTGATGCATGTGTGCAGAGGTTTTATCGTGAACGCAGTCAATCCCTTTGCTGTCGAGATAATCAAAGTCTGAACCGAGATCATCGGATTTGTCGTCGTCAGAAATCACGCGCACCTTCACGCCGCGCTGGTGTGCTGCAATGATTTTATCAACAATACGATTGTCAGTGATGGTGAAGACGCAGATATCGAGAGTGTTCTGAGCTTCACGAATGAAGCGTTGAATGCGATGAAGGCAATCTTCTCCAGGGCTAAAGTAGGCGGACGATTTGACGACGGCTTCTTTCGAATACAAAAGTTTGATGACGCTCTGGAGCCAGTCCATGGCAGCGAGTTCGCCAATCTCGCCAATTACTTTGGTGGCGAGTCGGAATGCGAGTTGGCGGACTTTCGCTTGTTCGGAAGCATTGCCCTGAATGGTATTGAGGAGATCCTTGAGCTCTTTGCGCTCTGAGCGAGATATGGAAAAGTCCTCCAGAGAATCTGCGAGGACTTGTTCGATGTCAGTGGGTGAGAGCATAAAAGTAGTGTGAGCGTCTCGCTCACTTTAAAGACTTCTCGATAGAGTCGGAAAATAGTCGCTTTGCTATAGATGTTAGAGCGACCGAGA
>CAXMPP010000257.1:0-2058 GCA_964195395.1 uncultured Thermodesulfobacteriota bacterium | reverse complement strand
CTTCAACGCTGCATGGAGTTATCGAACGTTGGGAGTCAAGACACCTCACTACTTGCATTCCTCGTGAATACAGCACTTGATGCTGGAGTTATAGACCTTGTGAGCTTTGGTATGAGTCATCATGTTTGGAGTGCGGAGCAACTTGGTGCTATTGAAGAATATTTTGTGCTGAAAAAGACCACAGAGGCATTCAGGGAGTTTCCTTCAGCTGAGTTTGTTTATTCGCAAAAAGTAGTAAAACTTTACCGCAAGCATGGCTACACGACTGTTATGGTCAAAATTCAAGGCGCCGTGGAGGGGTTTTTCGATGAAATTTATGAAGCTATAAGTGCAAGCGAAGAGGGGGAGCCATGGGTCGATGTTGAAAAGTTGATGATGGTCGCGGCTCTCTATGTTGTACCGGAGGGAGTTATGGTTAATAACATGGCAATTCCTCATAGGCATATGCTGGATGTGTTTGTCTCGGCCATCGAGAACGATGTGAACATCAGAGTTTTGCGTGATCTACGTGAGAATGTTCCTGATCTTTCTTGGCATGAAAGCTCAGGTGAGTCCATATTGGAAGCCTATGTGAACCAGTACGAGACTTTGCTAAAGGCTATTACTAAACAGCGCATGGCGATTATTGCGTGCCGACTAGAGAAGAGTTATCTCGAGAATGGGAGTTACCCCAAGTCACTTGATTATCTAGAGCTCGAAGTAGCTGTGAATGATCCTTTCAGTGATGGATCTCTCATCTACCAAACCCAGGAGGATGGAGCTTATAGTCTTCATTCGATAGGTTTACAGCAAGACGACCTTTCTGAATCGTCTCGTTATAGATACTATCCAGAAAAGGAGAGGCTTAAGTTCTTTAGCGACACTTCGTTGTAGCTTCTTCTCTAGAGACTCACTTCAAAGGTGCTGTAAATGGTCCGAAATTCCTGAAAGTCGGTGCTTTACCTCGCGTATAAATCTGGCATAGGTATTCCGCCTCGTTTTTGGGGCAGATTAACCAATTTTTAAAAGAAAAAATATTATGGATATCCAAATTGCAACACTCTGCGACTTCGCAGCCGACTACAACGGTAAGATGGTGATAAACGGCACCTTCGACACACTCGCAGCTCCACAGATGCCAGTGGTTCACCCACAGTGCTGTCTAGCACTCCGTCTCTGCATCACACCAGAAGACACAGGTCAACGTAAGTTTAGCGTAAACATCATTGATGCTGACGGCAACTCACTCGACGACAAAATGCCGATCGAAGCAGACATGCCTATCGAGCTTCCAGATTCCGTGCCATTCATGACACGTAACTTGATCCTCAACCTTCAGGGGCTTTCGTTCCCAGAAGACGGCATCTACTCCATCGACATCAGCATCGACGAAGAGTTGATGACACGCATCCCGCTTCGCATTGTAGAAGTGGATCAGAATGCTGAGCAGCCAACGGCTTAATTATTTCAAAAAGCGCGCTATGACGACTCCCCTTAATTACCGTTCGGTGATGATCACTGGAGCCTCATCGGGGCTCGGTGAAGAGTTTGCTCGTCAATTGGCGCCCTGCTGCGATCAGATGATCCTGATCGCACGCAGAGAGGATCGTTTGCTGGATTTGGCAAGCGACCTGAAAGAGGTGAATCCTCATTTAGACGTGTTGCACTTTGCGGTTGATTTAATCGACCGTGAAGCGCGCACGAACTTTATCCAACTGATAGAAGACCACGGTGCTTGTCCGGATTTGTTGATCAACAACGCAGGGATAGGGGACTTCGGTGAGTTTTCTAAGGCTGAATGGCCCAAGTTGGAACAGATGCTGGAGCTCAATGTCAACGCTCTGACTCACCTTACACATGCGTTGCTGCCTGCAATGTGTGAGAGCGGTGATGGCGATATTATCAATGTGAGCTCATTGGCTAGCATTATACCCATTCCCGACTTCGCCGTCTATGCTGCAAGTAAAGCGTATGTGACGAGTTTCTCTGAAGCTCTACGAATGGAACTGAAGGATCATAACATCAATGTCTTGGCGCTTTGCCCAGGACCGGTGCATACCGAGTTTGGTAAGACCGCGA
>CAXMPP010000256.1:0-2080 GCA_964195395.1 uncultured Thermodesulfobacteriota bacterium | reverse complement strand
CGCAGCTGATTGCGATGTAGATGTGGCAAACTTCAATGCAATTGGTCAAATTGTTGTTTCTGGCTCAGTTGAGGGAGTTGATAAGGCTGTCGCAGGAGCAAAGGAGCGTGGCATACGCATGGCTAAAAAGCTCAAAGTAGCTGGAGCTTACCATTCACGTCTCATGCAGACGGCTCAAGACAAACTGGCACCCGTTCTAGCTACTGCAAACATCTCAATGCCATCCGTCCCTGTCTACTCTAACTACAACGCAACTGCGGTTGCTGACACAGCAGAAATCCGGGAAACTCTTGAAAAGCAGGTGACTGGCTCAGTTCGCTGGACTGAAAGCATGCAAGCTGTGATTGCTGCAGGTAATACCACGTTCATTGAACTCGGACCAGGCAAAGTGCTTGCTGGCCTAATGGGACGCATTGATAAGACTGTAAAGGTCCACTCCATCGATGATGTCGCTTCTCTCGAAGCTGTCATTGCGGAGCTCAGCTAAGACTGGATTCAATTTTAAAGTAGAAGCGTCTAGCACCTCAGTTGTGTTAGGCGCTTTTTTTTGTAGAAACGGAAGGTGCCGGAAAAGGACTATGCTCTTCTAGTTGATTTTTAAGGAATCCAAAGGATGCCAACCTGTGATATCGACTGATAGCATCCTTCGGAGAGCCTTAAATTCAAACTCTCTAAATATGTCCTATCAGAAACGCTAAGATTGCTTTATAGACTAGCCATGCTAATTGCTTTTAGACGCCGTCACCCACTAGTGGACCACCCTCAAACACCGCAACAAGAACCCTCACCCGTGACCTCCTCAAGCAATCTTAATAACTCACATCACCAAAACTCCCAATAGTGGAATTAGGTGATCTAATACTGTTAGCCTAAAAAATCAAAGCTGATGGAATACATATTACTACCCATTTTTGCTATCACGTGGGCATTTTCGTGGCTACAGTGGCGGCAAGTCCACAATCTGGCGGTTTGGTTACACAAGAATAAGCATTCAGACTGGCTCGCTTACGGAGCTCCCGGAACCACGTTCTTTAAGGGTGATGAGTCTAATGGATATATCTCGCGCACGAGATCTCTCAATTGTTTCTATCGAATTGTCAAGCAACCTGGATTTTCTGCAGACCATCCCGAAGCATGCCCGCAGGAATACCTTCAAAACTTTCGCAAGTTTGGGCGATACTCTTTTTGGACTCTCATTATTTTCGTGGTTTCTGTTTTCGTTGCGGTACAGGTTGATCCATGAGACATACAATTCTTGTGGTGCGACTAAAAACTTTGCGGGTTTCCATTTGTCTTGCGTGTGGAGAGCGATTTGAATCACTATACAAAGACTGAATTTGTCTAACAAGACACGGCACTCAATCAAGGTGGTTGCAACGTGTTGACGCTGCAATTTTTTCCGAGAGTTTAGAGCTAGACGGATCATTCTTTCTCCACATGAATTACGATTTTGGGTGTATCCAAGATGTTGTGGCCCCTATGAGGATTTCAATGTTACCAGTTCCTCCCAAA
Organism: uncultured Thermodesulfobacteriota bacterium; assembly: GCA_964195395.1. GTDB lineage: Bacteria > Verrucomicrobiota > Verrucomicrobiia > Verrucomicrobiales > Akkermansiaceae > Rubritalea. The sequence goes on along the minus strand of CAXMPP010000256.1, from coordinate 568 downwards.
AAAATTGCAGAACAAGACGAATCACCGAATCACTGACCAGCTGAGAGCGTGCCGACCTATGACAATTCACCATCAACCCAAAACCTAAGAGCACTGAGTGGTCAGTGATTCGTGAGCTTTATGTTGATGAGGTGAGTGGGTGTTAGAACGTTAACTCGTCGAGCGCCTCTTTGAGGAGGTTCAAGGCTTGTTCTATTTCTTGTTCACTCACATTGAGTGCTGGCAGCCATCTGAGCGTTTCTGCACCAGCGGGGACTGTGAGCAACCCTTTCTCGGTGAGCTTAATAACTAAAGCGAGAGCAGGAGTGACACCCTCGGCCGTGTTGATGGCAGATGCATTGAGCGCGAAGCCTAGCATCAGGCCCTTGCCTCTGAGTTCCTGAATTGCTGGGTGATTCCACTCGGCAAGCGCAAACCTGATTTGTTTCTCCCTCGCTATGACATTGTCATTGAGTTTAGCCTCTTTGATTTCAGCTAAAACAGCAAGGGAAGCAGCACAGGCAAGTGGGTTTCCTCCGTAGGTGGATCCATGAGTTTTAGGGCCTAACTGACTACTCAGTTTTATTCC
>CAXMPP010000255.1:0-2093 GCA_964195395.1 uncultured Thermodesulfobacteriota bacterium | reverse complement strand
GAACCGGACCTGATGGCACATCAGATGACGGAAACAAAGTTTACCTCTCCATTCTAGACCCTGATTTGAAGGGAAATAAATTAAACGTCGATCCTTCAACATACACCATCCTAGATGCATGGGGAGATGAACTGCGGTACCGCAGTCCCGGTGAGATGAACCCAGCTGACGATTTTGACCTCTGGTCACTTGGGCCCGATGGCAAAGGTGGCCCCAACACCGGAACGGAAAAGGAACGCTTAGATGATATCAAAAACTACTAAATCGTAGTTTGAGTCTATCTGCGCTAGGCATTTATAATAGGCTGGGAGCATGTTGATCCAAGTGGTGTCAGCAATACGATAGTAATACCGTAGAATACTATAGCGATACTTGGGCATTCACCTTTACATCGCATATTCTACTGCTTAGCTGGGTGTCCACCCAACTAATTTCATGTCAGAAGAATCTTCATCTCCAGAGTCTCAAGACGAGGCCCCACGTAAAAAATTGCCAGCCAAATCAGCGAAGCCGGCGAAAAAGAAAGCAGCCGACAAAGCTGCACCTACCGAAAAAGCCAAGAGGACACCTCGCGCTGAGAAATCTGAGAAACCGGCCAAGCCAGAAAAGACGAGTGACGCACCTAAGCCAGAAAAAGCGGCCAAACCTGATAGGGTAGCTAAGCCGGAGAAGCCGGAGGCGACAAACCGTGACTCGGACTCAAATGAGTCTCGGCCTGACATAAAACGTCACGCACGTGGCACTAAGAAGACGGCATCAAAGAAATCGGCTTCAAAATCAGCTGAGTCATCCGACCAGCAAGATGGCCAACCCGCTAGCTCCAACAATAAGGAAGCCAGTAACCGTGACAATGACGATGCGCAGCGCAAGCAGGCGCGTAGAGGGCGTAACCGCAATCGTAACCAAAATCGTCAGGACCAGCCGCAGCAAGAAGAGCCCAGAGTAAAACTTGATGCTAAAAAAGTCGCTAAGCGTGCATGGAAAATTTTCCTCGGAGAGGTCACCGAAGAGGGCCTTGCCCTAGTGGCGGATAAAGAGGCCCGTGAACTGGCCCGCCGTAGCCTTCGTGTCGCAGAAATCTATTCCCACGAGGAATCTATCTTTGTGCAGAAAGGGAAAAAGAAGAAGGCTGAGAAAAAAGCGGAGAAAGGTTCCCCGCAACCTGAGTCCAAGCCATCGCAGCGACCCGACCAGTCTGAGGATAAGTAAGGGGTCTAACAGTATTTTTGGTGTATCTACCATCTGCATGAGCGGATGTCTTGATCTGTGGGCATCTGCGCCCATCTGTGTTTTGAATCTTTTCTAACACAGATTTTCACAGATGAAGAGGATGAACACAGATGGGACGCCTTCATCCACCCTCCCTACGCCTCCTCAAGCACCTCACCAATAGCCGCGAGTTCCTCGCTGCTGAAGTCGAGTTTATCCAGGCAGGCAACATTTTCTTCCAGTTGTTTGACACTTGATGCTCCAATGAGCGCACTGGTGACGGCGGGGTGATGTAATACCCACGCCAGTGCCATGTGAGCAAGTGATTGCCCTCGTTGCTGAGCAATGATGTGTAATTTCTGAACTTGAGCGATTTTTTCATTCACAGCACTTTTCTGTAGGAAACCATGTTCCTTGGCTGCGCGGGAATCGGAGGGGATACCATTAAGATAACGGCCTGTTAGTAGTCCCTGGGCGAGAGGTGAGAATGGAATGCACCCTATGCCTTTGTCGAGCAGTACATCCGTAAGGCCATTTTCAATCCAGCGGTCAAACATGTTATAGCGAGGCTGATGAATTAAACAGCGCACTCCCATGGATGAGAGGAGTTCAATGGCCTCTAGCGCCATTTTGGCATCGTAGTAGAGATGCCGACGTAGAGTGCTTTGCCTTGCTGCACTGCTGTCGCGAGAGCTCCCATGGTTTCCTCTAACGGTGTGTCTGGGTCGGGTCGGTGAGAGTAGAAAATATCAACGTAGTCGAGCTGGAGACGCTCCAGTGATTGATCAAGAGACGAAAGCAAATACTTTCTAGATCCCCACTCGCCATACGGGCCATCCCACATGTGGTAGCCGGCTTTGGATGAAATTATGAGCTCATCTCGG
>CAXMPP010000254.1:0-2123 GCA_964195395.1 uncultured Thermodesulfobacteriota bacterium | reverse complement strand
TCGCAGACGATAAGAAATCAGCCGAAGCCCCACTGGGAGAACTTCGGCTATTTTTCAAGTTGCTATATGGCAACTTGAACTTACTCACTCAACTTTTACCTCTTTTGAGAGTTCGAAGAAGGCTCCATTTTAAAATGGTTACCAGCCTGAGCGGCCGAAGCCTGAGCCGCTGGAAAAGGAGCTACCGCTGCTTGAGCTGCTGCCGAAACTAGAACTCCCCGCTGAGACACCAAAGCTGCTAGATGAGTTCCTACGGCGACGTTCTTGGTCGCGGCGACGCTTGATTGTAGCAACCTCTGATTCAGCTAGAGAAATGGCATGCACAGCCGCGCGGCTAGAAGCACCTGCGGAGTTGGTAGCGGCTTTATAATCCCCTTTGAACAAGGAATTCTCAGCGGCGCGTAAATACCTCTGCGCATCTGAACCAGAAGCCTTCACTCCAAAGCGACCAGACCAGCTTAGAACCCGACGCACGTCATTGCGCCCAGAGAGAATCGAGTGCATCGCGTAGTCAGCCTTCTTCAAATCACCAACTAAAGTCTGATGCGTTGAGATCACTTTCTCGGTCAAAGTGTGGAGGATTTGAGCCAATTCTAACCATTCACTATGGGGCCTGCTCAGTTCACTACTCACTTTATTTAGCTCGATACGATGCTCGGACACAGCTCCAACACAGTCCTTAGTCAACTGACTATCCGGAATCTGATCGGTACGCGAGCGATGGACGAGCCTCTCCGTTGACTCCATTAGATTTTCAGTATTCCTAAGGAGCTCAATAGTTGCCGTATGCGCCTTAGAGTCGGCCTTTATTTCATTCTTTAGGGTCTCGATGCCATGCTCAATTTGATCCAGTGCGTCAGATGCTTCAAAAGGTGAACGCGTTTCTGACTGCAGCATTAGCTCGACCTTATCTAAGTCTATATTTAGCGATTTGAAGAGCTGCATGGTAGAAACACGTGAACTGTGAGCATTAGCGTCACCCGTCATACTCTCAAGTTTCAACTTAAGCTTCATCAAACTATCCTCGTTCGTTTGCTCGAGTGAAGCTAACAAGTCTCTTCGACCTAACACTGCTGAGTGGATGGCGTTATGCTGCGCAGCACCGGACTCCACATCCGACAAATGATCACGGGCTTTAAGAATCATAGCTCGTGGAAATTCGATTTCAGCGGTCGCTAATAGATTGATTGATTCCTCTAGGATATGTTGAGCGTCCCCAGCAAGTACCTGTATGCTCTCGGAATTTTCACTGCTCACATCCTGGCGTAAGGCATGTGAACTATACCGTAAAACCAGAACATCTAGCGCACTCTTCACCACGACCAACTCACCCTCAGAACGCACAATTAGTTCATGACAGAGGCTGGCTCGTTCAGCAAAACCAGCCTGTGAGATCCGTGTTTGCTCCACCAGAGATGTGGCTATACGAAGCTCGTCGAAAGCTTGTCCCCTGTGCGACTCAGCGGCTTGAATTTCTCCTTTATCGATACAGCCCAGAGCTTGACCTCTATGTGTGTGCGCCAGCTCAGCACGGGAACTAGGGTTTCGTTCAGCCGATTCACAAAGAAGGCTAGAACTCGGCAACCCAAGTTTCTGGCCTAAGTCTCGGCGAGCATCAGAGACCCCTTTTTCCAGCGTAGTGTTTTGTTGCTCGTAAAGATCTCCTAGCTGAATGAGGATACTCGAACAAAGCTCGAAACGCTCTAACTGAGTCTGAACGTCAACCTTCCAAGTCTCTATTTCTTGGCTGACACTCGCTTCGGCTCCTTGTTTGGAAAGGAGTAATAGCGATTGAGTCAACTTCTCCAACGAACGGTCAATCCAGTCCTCTTTTCGTCGTAGCCGTTGCATCTGTCGTTTTTGTTCGACTATTCCGGGTAAGACGTCACGGCGGAATTCAATGACAAAGCCTAGCACATCGAGCATCTCAATGGCCATCGCATCAGCTAATGGTAAAGGATCTTCAATGGCCTGCAGAGGATCTATCGCAGACAACTTGAGCGCCAGTCGGTGTAACTCTTGAGCTTTATCCAGCCACACCTCATACAGACATTCACAATCCATCCACGGATCGCGAATCGTATAACCAGTCACATCAATTTCCAGCGACTCCACATTATTTA
>CAXMPP010000253.1:0-2140 GCA_964195395.1 uncultured Thermodesulfobacteriota bacterium | reverse complement strand
CACGAATGGCTTGATCTGGAGTGCGTGTGGCTCGACACCGCTTTGTGGCTGGCTCGGCTCGACGAGCTCGGGGTGTGTGCTGCGAGACAGTTACCCTACCGCGAAAGACGCGAAAATTTCAAAAAGATGGCCATCAGGATGAAACGGTTTTCACCACGAATGACACCAATCTCACGAAAGGGCTTGTGAGGATAGCGAGGCTTTGGAATGGATTTCATGAAATCTGAAATCTGAACAATGAACACGTCGTCCAGTTTCATCGTTCTGGCCCATTGACCAATGACTCGTGACTATTGACCGCCCGCAGGGCTCACTGAACACGTCGTCCAGTTTCATCGTACGAGGTCTCATCGTTCTGGCCCATTGACTAATGACTCGTGACCAATGACCGCCCTTACAGGGCCCTCTGAATTCATAATTCCACGAAGCGACCCTGTGCAACTTTTCGATGCGTGTGTGGTTCAAGTTACTATGAAGCATCTGTTATTTTTACTTGCGATCTCGATCGCGACTTTGAGTGGGGCAGCACAGCCGAATATCATTTTCCTGCTGTCCGATGACCAACACTGGAATGAGACCTCGGTGCAGATGCATCCAGAGTATGCTAACTCTAGGAACTCGGATTACCAAACTCCCCACCTCGAGGCTCTGGCATCTGAGGGGATGCGGTTTTCAGCAGCCTACGCACCCGCACCCGTTTGCTCACCCACCCGTGCGAGCATCCAGACTGGATTGAGCCCTGCCACTTTACATTGGTGCAAGGCTGGTCCCCCAGTTTCGGCATCGGGGAATTATAAATTACTCCCACCAAGCTCTAGAAAGTCGCTAGAGAAGGAACAAACATTTGCTGGAATTCTTCAACAAGCAGGCTACGCGACAGCGCACTTTGGCAAGTGGCACATCGGTGGCGGTGGGCCAGAAAGCCGTGGCTACGATGTGAGTGATGGCGACATCGGCAATGAGGCAGCCGCGAAATTTAAAGACTCCAACCCCGTCGATATCGTAGGCATGACGACACGCGCTGGGGAGTTTATGCAGCAACAGGTGATATCAAAGAAGCCATTCTACCTACAGATGTCCTACCTCGCATTGCACCAACCAGGAAATGCTTCGCAGAAGAATATTGCTAGATTCACCAAGATGCACCCAGAGATGAAGCAACGCAGTGTCCAGAGGATGGCTCTCACTGCGGATCTCGATGACGGCGTGGGGGCGTTGTTGGATAAAATAAAGAAACTTAAGATCGAGAACGACACCTATGTGATTTACATGTCCGACAATGGAGCCGGCGGTAGGGGCAATGCACTGATCAAAGGAGGCAAAGGAAGCTTGGATGAAGGGGGGACGCGGGCTGTATTTATTGTGAGAGGACCAGGGGTCCCTGAAAATTCTTGGTCACACCAACGAGTCGTCGGCTATGACCTGTTTCCTACATTTTGCAGTCTAGCAGGCGTCAAAGGCGCATTGCCTAGCAACCTAGAAGGTGGGGATCTAACTAAACTTTTTAAAGGGAAGCAAACATCGGTCGAACGCTCACAGCCAGGATTACTATTCCACTTCCCGCATTATCAAACCTCGACACCCGTGAGCGCTCTCTACCACGATGACTACAAGCTAGTTCGTGACTATGAATCCGGATTAGACCATCTCTACGCGATCACCACCGATATAGCTGAAAAGAACGACCTTAGCGCAGCGAAACCACAGCTCTTGCAGTTGATGCAGAAGATGCTCAGCCAGCAACTCACATCAACCAATGCCGCCATCCCTCAAAAGAATCCAAACTACGACCCCAGCAAACCAACGACAGCAATCAAAAGAGGCAAGCCAAGAAGGAGAAAGTAGGAAGTGAGGAAGTAGGAAGTGAGGAAGTGAGGTCGCGTATATGGCCTTTGGCGCCTTTGGCGCACGCGATTGAGTGAGGAATCTGGCGTAACGAGAATTCCTAATTGTTCACTCATAATTCTAAATTTAAGCGAAGCGACCCCCTACCGCGAAAGACGCGAAATTCCTTAAAGATTGCCAATACTATGAAGCGGTTTTAGCGCAGATTCCACAAATTTCACGAATGGCTTGATCTGGAGTGCGTGTGGCTCGACACCGCTTTGTGGCTGGCTCGGCTCGACGAGCGCGGGGTGTG
>CAXMPP010000252.1:0-2235 GCA_964195395.1 uncultured Thermodesulfobacteriota bacterium | reverse complement strand
TTTTGAACCTTGTGATCGACAACGTAAACGCAGGGGACTCGGTCATTGGTGGATGGGAGCAAGAAGGAATAATCAAAACCGATCTCTAGTGGTCCAGGTTTGACTTCTCCATTCTAATCGACTGGGGTGCCGCGCTCGCCAATACCAAGGTGCCACTTGCCAACCACAGCAGTATTGTAGCCAGCTTTTTTGAAGAGTTTAGGAAGGGTGATATTGTCTTGTGCGATACATAAAGGGGCATCCGGTGGTAAAAATACGTACACCACTACGGAAGCCATGGACGCCTGTAAGCATTGAGAATCGTGACGGGGTACACGTAGCGGCAGAGCAGTGCCCGTCGGTGAACATCAATCCCTCACTGACCATTTTATCAATGTTAGGTGTGGGGGGCATCTTTGACCCATAGGCACTCACATCACCATATCCGACATCATCGCCATAAATGATAACGAGATTAGGACGATCTGCAGCCTCCAAGGTCATGCTTGTCGCGAGTAGGAGTGAACAAGTGAGTTGGTAGATTTTATTCATTACTAATATAGGGTAGCTCCGGTAACTAGCGATGATGATGCAGGAAAGTAAAACAAGTAGAGCAAGGCGCATTTCACACAGAGATAAATATCTCTGTATGAAATGGAACGAAGCTATACGCAGGTTTACTTTTCTGCCCGTAGGGTTCTATTTTAATCATCTAATCTTAGCTTACAAATTTTCAACCTAAACATACAAAACAGCATCGTCGGTAGTTGCCGGAGGTGCCCTATAGGTGCGTCTGAGTGCGAATATTACATAGAAACTCATTATTTTCGATAAGTCTGGATAATTTTACTTTAGATTAAGTTGAGCTGGGGTATTCGCTTGAGTTGCAACGGAGTCTAGCCCTATAGTCCCGCTCTCTTCAGTCATGGCGTCTCAAACAACTAAACCTATAGGCACCGTCGGTGTGCCGGCCTTACTTTGCGCGCTCACTGGCAGTGTGCTTGCAGTGAGCATGGAGTTGATGGGATTTCTCAACGAGGTGACTACTAGCTTGACTCAGTTTTGGCAAAAAGAGCCATTTTTCTTGGTTGATCCTGAGCTTATTTCCCGTGAATGGAATTGGCTAGTGACCTTTTTAGCGAGTTGGTTGGTAGCCTACTTCACCTTGGAATCAGCCCGATTGTGGCGACGCTTGCTGCTGGGTATGATGGCTGGGCTTGTGCTCGTAGGTTTCATGCCGAGTTTAGCTTTATGGGGGATACTTTGGTTGCCAATTGTATCGGGCATTGCCGTGCTCTGGACATGGGCGTGCGCTACTCTCTATGGGAGTCAGCATACCATGCCGTGTGAAGCTATTGCTATAGTAGTGGAGCCAGTCGAAATGAAAGTGGAAACAATTCCTTTTCCTACCCAAAAAAAAGCAAAGTAAACGATGGCCAGAGCAGATTACCCACAGCCAATTCAGGATCTCATAGTTGAGTTGAAGCGTCTTCCAGGCGTGGGACCTCGAAGTGCTGAGAGGATGGCTGTCTGGATGATCCAGCACAAGAAACGTAATCCGCTCGAACTCGCCCTAGCTCTTAGCCAAGCTGAAGCATCAGTGACACTTTGCTCAGCCTGTGGCTTTTTCGCAACGGCTGACGGCTGTACAATTTGTGATGACCGCAGTCGGGATGAAAAACTGGTCTGTGTGGTGGAGCAAGCGACGGATGTCCTACCGCTAGAACGAAGTGGAGCATTTAGTGGCTATTACCACTGTCTTGGTGGAAAACTTTCTCCACTGGATAATGTCACTCCCTCCGATTTGCGAATCAATCAATTACTCAAGCGGGTGGATTCGTTAGAGGAAGTCGAAGTGATTTTAGCACTCAGTTCCGATGTGGAAGGTGAGGCAACAGCCAACTACCTATCAGAGATGTTGGCTGAGAAAAAATGTAGTGTCACGCGTATTGCCCAAGGCTTGCCTGCCGGTGGTGGGCTTGAACACGCTGACGAACTCACTCTGATGCGGGCTCTCCAAGGACGGAGATAGTAGGCTGTAAGGTTAGAGAGTCACTTTAAGCTCAGCTGAGGCAACGCTACTTGGGTCGAAGCGTTGTTGGATGGAGTGGTCGATAGCTTCTTTGCTACGTGGTACGAAACCTTTGAATAGCTCTTTTCCTTGCTTGTTAGTGACTGTTATTTCTTTATCGAGGTCTAGCAGCTTGTCGCTTAAACGCAGAGTGATGGATGGGACATTGTCAGAGTTTAAAAGGA
>CAXMPP010000251.1:0-2285 GCA_964195395.1 uncultured Thermodesulfobacteriota bacterium | reverse complement strand
CTGCAGCAACTGGCGGCATTGGACGCCTCAAAAGACGATAGTAACCGGCTCGCCGTCCATCTCTCACTGATTGTTAGACAGTTCATCCAACGCGCATTTGGCGATGCCGCTTTGTTTGAAACCGACGAAGAATTTCATGCACGCTCAACTGAGTTAGAAAGATTCTCCCTGGAGGCCACGGAGAAGCTCAAGAACTACCTCACAGTAGTAGCGGATCACAAATACACGCCAAACCCGAATCATCCAGAGGCGTTAGAATCACTGATGGGAGTGGCGGAATTACTACTACGCAACCTCGACTCCATCGATTTAACCGCCCCTCCAGTACCCACTCAAGCGAGCTAAAACCTATCGACACACATTTCACAGGATATCTTTTCGCGCAGCCATGGTGGTTACTCCTCCTCTTGGCTCTTATTCCGCTTGCCTTGTTGAAAAACAGAGCGGGCTCGCGAAGTAGCATCATTTTCTCATCACTCTCTTTGTTAGGCTCATTGGGGACACGCCAGCGCGACATTGCTGGCCGTATTTCTCTCGCCTTCCTTTCGCTGTTTATTATTTTCTCAGCCATCAGCTTAGCGCGTCCGCAAAAGCAAAATAGCCATACCGAGCGCAAGGCCAGTGGCATTGATATCGTCATCAGCATGGACGTCTCGTTCTCGATGGAAATCGCCGACTTCCGATTCGAGGGACGCACGGTCCAACGAAACCTCATTTCACGTGAAGTGGTGAAGGAGTTCATCAAGCAACGACCGAACGACCGAATCGGACTGATCCCTTTTGCTGGGCAGCCCTATCAAGAGTCACCTATCACTCTGGAACATGATTGGCTACTGAGTAAGATAGATAAAGTACGCCCTAACAGAGAACTCTCGCAAGGCACTGCTATCGGCTCGGCAATCTCAGCATCCGCTATTCGCCTAGATAAACGCAAGGACACCAAGTCGCGCATTATCATCCTGCTGACAGACGGATCTAACAACTCAGGAAAACTCTCACCAATTCAAGCAGCCGAAGCAGCCAAGACTCTAGGAATAAAGGTCTACACCGTGGCTATTGGCACCGAGGGCGGGCGACTCAATGGCCAGCGTAATGCAGCACAAGAATTCGACACTGGCACGCTTGAGCAAATCGCTAGAATTACCGACGGTGAATACTACCGCGCCAAGTCCACTAATGATTTGGTCAAGGCCTTCACCAGCATTGACGCCTTAGAAAAAACTGAACGCACTCAAAAAGTGGTGGCTACCTATCAAGACTTCCACCACTACTTCACCTTTGCTGCCGCCCTCAGCCTGTTAGGCCACTTACTTATCCTTTGTTTCCACAAACCCGTAGGACCTGAATAGTCACAATGCACTTCCTCACTCCAGAATGGCTTTACGCTCTCGTTTTGATCCCCTTGCTCGTTATTTTAGCGATTCTAGCAAGGCGATCACAAACACGCGCATGGCAGTCACTCGTGGCTCCACGACTGGCTAGTAAACTGATCAATAAAGCTCCAACAGGACGCCACTGGATAGCTCTGGCGCTAGCACTTATCTCCTTTGGCTGCATCATTGTGGCACTAGCTAGGCCTTACCAAGGTGAGCATAAAACTCACGACAAAATCCAGAGCCGCAACATTCTGGTAGCTATCGACACCTCAAAGTCGATGCTCTGCGAAGACGTCTCTAGTAACAGGCTCACAGCCGCTAAGTCACTTTCTCTACAGATGCTCGATCGTTTCCCGACGGATCGGATCGGCGTACTCATTTTTGCTGGTAGCAGCAATGTCATAGCCCCACTGACCGTGGACCACATAGCTGTCCACGACACGATTTCTCAGCTTGATACAAACTCGATACCAGTGGGAGGATCTAATCTAGCGGACGCAGTCATACTAGGAGTTGAGACCTTGAAAGCAACTGGCAAGCGAGCCAACGTCTTGGTCATTTTTAGCGATGGTGAAGAGCACGACAGCGGGATTGAAGAGGCTATAGAAAAAGCCAACAAGGCGGGAGTCCAGATCATCACCATCGGTGTGGGAACTCCATCTGGTGGCATTATCCCATCAGCTAAAGAAAGCGACGGCAAGCACCGCAACACGAAAGGTGAGGTCGTCCACACCAAGCTACACGAGTCTCTACTACAAGAATTGGCAATCAAGACCAATGGCGCGTATACTTCAGTAAACAACCGACCAGACGCCGTGATCACCTCAGCCATCAATAAAATGAAAAGTTTCGAGCAAGAAGGCCGCGCTCAGGTAATTCCCCACGAGCGCTACTATTGGTTCGTCATCC
>CAXMPP010000250.1:0-2336 GCA_964195395.1 uncultured Thermodesulfobacteriota bacterium | reverse complement strand
TGTGGCGTTGTTAGGTGGCTTGCTCAATGTGTTGCCAGAGGCTCGGGAACTCGTGTCGACAATGCGTGAGCAATTCAGTCACCTGAGTAAACTACACAGACTGAGCGATCGGCCACGAGTTTATGTAGAGCTTTGGTTAGGTCGGCACAGGCGTGCTGTGGGAGGGCTAAGCTACATCAATGATTTGGTGGAGCTAGCTGGTGGGACTTTGGTATTTGGTGAGCGCGCTGTGGGGTATTTTGAAAACGATCTGGATGCCTTGCCCGAGGAACGGCCAGATGTGTATCTCTTTTTCCACGAGCCTGAGTTCTTGGTAGATGGAGAGGAATTGGTGCACGAGCGCGGCTGGGATACGGATATCCCAGTGATCATGTCGACAGTGAAAATGGGAGAGAATATGATCCAAGACGGCCCAAGCTTGCTCGATACTGCTATGTGGCTACATCAGCAAATGAAGGAGGAATTACGATGAAGTTCACCAAGGTCGTAGGTGTTAGCTTGCTGATTGCAGCTTGTTTTCTAGGTAGCTACTGGCTGCGTCGAGGCAATGAGGGTGAATCTAAGACTGTAGGCTCTGATGCTAAAATAGTGACGATGGCTCCGAGTTCTGGAGAAGTCGTCTTTGCCTTAGGTCTAGGGGATAATGTGGTGGGGGTTTCGCGCTTTGCTAAATACCCACCAGAGGTGGCTGAAATAGCAAAAGTGGGTGGCTACCTAGATGTTGATCTCGAGGCAATTGTTCGGCTCAAGCCTGATGTCGTTGTTCTGCTCAAGGAGCAATCCGATTTGGCGAAGCAATTGGGAAATCTCGGGATGGCAACCTTGCTAGTGGACCACATGTCGGTGGAGGGGATCATGGGCTCGATTTCTAAGGTCGGTGAACGGTTCGGTAAGGTGGACGAGGCGAGGGCCCTACGTGAGTCGTTAGAGTCTAGGATCGACGTGGTTAGACTGCGAGCTCAAACAAAGTCGGACAAGAGGCTGCTACTGTCGATCGGCCGTGAGTTTGGTGTTGGGAAAGTGACTGGAGTTGTTGCGGCCGGTGCCGGTGGTTATCATCAACAATTAATAGAGATTGCTGGCTACACGAATGCCTATGGTGGTGGCGAAAACTTTCCGCAACTTTCACGTGAGCATTTGCTTAGAATGAATCCAGAGATTATCATTGATATGGTCAATGTTCGTGATGCTCAGGCAAATGGTGTCGAGAATATCATGGCAGATTGGAAATCCTACCCAGAGTTGTCTGCGGTGAAAAATGGTAAAGTATTTTTGTTAGTGGGTGACGCGCATTTCGTTCCTGGCCCTAGATTTGTATCCACCCTTGAGTGGATTGCTAATTGCGAAGAAAGGGGGACTGATGAGTGAGAATCCTATTCTACTAGAGTGCCGCGATGTCTGCGTTGATGTGCGAGGTAAGTCATTGCTTACAAATGTAAACTTCGCACTTCGTCAAGGTGAGCACAAGGTGATCATCGGCCCCAATGGCGCAGGTAAAACTACTTTACTGCGCGCTATCCTAGGAAGCCTGACCATTCGGGGAGGATCGATTTTGCTTGGAGGCCAAGAGTTATCGAGCTTGCGCCAAGCTGAGATTGCAAAATTGATCTCTTACGTGCCTCAGCTGTTAGCGGCAGAAATTCCCTATTCTGTGAGAGAATTTGTCGCCATGGGGAGGTATGCCTACGGCGGAGACCCGAGAGATGCGGCGGTGGAAAGCGCTTTGAAGGCTGTTGGGGTTGAGGGATTTGCAGATCGCGTGGTCTCGTCCCTGAGTGGTGGTGAACGCCAGCGGGTCTGCATAGCTGCAGCTCTAGCTCAGCAAGCACCCATTTTGATTCTAGACGAGCCGCTAGTCCATCTCGATCCTAGTCAGCGGATGGAAGTGCAAAGAGCGCTTCGTGAGTTACCTAAGGAGGTGACTGTGATGGTTGTGACGCATGATCTGGATTGGGTCAAAATGGATTTCCTGTCCTTGTTGTCATTGCGTGATGGCTGTGTCGATTACGATGGCGCGACAGTTGATTTTTATAGTGGTTCTGGAGTGAGCAGGTTGTTTGGTGAGGCTGTGAGTTTGAAATATAGGGAGGAGAGTGTATGAAGCGTCATTTGTTGATCTTAATTGCTTGCTCGGTATTGACCTTGCTCGGTGCTCCGTTTCTTGGGGAAAGCCTCATTCTGGGGGCTGATCCTGCTGGGCTTGACGGCTTGGTGTTTTGGGAGGTGCGGGTGCCAAGGGTGTTGTTAGCCTTTCTGTGTGGCGCAGCTTTGGCTCTTGGTGGCTTGGTCTTCCAGGCAATGTTCCGCAATTCTCTCGCGACTCCATACACCTTGGG
>CAXMPP010000249.1:0-2383 GCA_964195395.1 uncultured Thermodesulfobacteriota bacterium | reverse complement strand
ACAAGGCATCAACGGCCAAAACGAGATGGCTTTCGCCTTCGACCGCGCAGGTTTCCAAGCAGTCGACGTGCACATGACCGATCTCCTCGGCGGCACAGTTGACCTCGCCGACTTCGCAGGCCTCGTCGCTTGCGGCGGCTTCTCCTACGGCGACGTTTTAGGGGCAGGTTCCGGCTGGGCAAAGAGCGTGCTCTACAACCCGAAGCTCAAGGCAATGTTCACCACCTTCTTTGCACGCGAAGACAGCTTCACACTCGGCGTGTGCAACGGTTGCCAAATGATCTCCCAACTTAAGGACATCATCCCAGGCGCAGAGCACTGGCCACAGTTTGTGCGTAACAAGTCCGAGCAATTCGAAGCCCGCTATGCCAATGTCGAAGTCATGGAAAGCCCAAGCATCTTCTTCAAGGGGATGGAAGGCAGCCTCCTACCGATCCCCGTCGCCCACGGCGAAGGCCGCGCCGACTTCTCCGCAACAGGCGACTTCGAGAAATGCCTCACAGGCGATCAGATCAGCGCCCGCTACATCGACTTCAACGGCGAGCCAACTGAGCAGTATCCAGCCAACCCGAACGGCTCCCCCGCCGGCGCGACAGGATTCACCACAGCCGACGGCCGCGCCACCATCATGATGCCGCACCCAGAGAGACTCTTTAGATCAGTCCAGATGAGTTACAAGCCAACCGACCAGTTCACCGGCGAAGCCGGCCCATGGTTGAAGATGTTCCAGAACGCACGGACTTACGTCGGGTAATTAACCACAGAAGGACACAATTCACAAAACGCGCTCCAGCAACGGAGCGCGTTTTTTACACCCATAATAAGATGAAACGGACTCGATCTTTATATTTTTCGTTTACCCCGTGTTCCACCGTCCTCCTCGCCCCTTAGATGCAAAACACAATCTTCAAATACACAACAGCATCAACAGGAATCAAAGTTCTTGAGAGCGCCTCACTTCGATGGAGTGCTCCAAAACTCTTCAATGACATATTTGATGTCCCAGCTGAGATACTAAGTAACTTCAAGGAAGAAGGTTTCTACAAAGTTTGGTCGAATAAAATAAGCGAAATCATCCTGACACCAGATCAATATAATCCCAATGAACTCTCCCCGGAGGCTCAGATAATCTGGAAACTAGCACGACTAATCAAAGGTGATCAAAATGAGGCTGCAAGGGTTGCCCAAGAAACTAGAAAAGTCGATCTACCTTTGAAGGATGACACTTTTCGTTTCTTAGAAGAATTAAGAATGAAGTGGCGACTCATGCATGATGACCACAGAATACTCTGCCTAACTAAAAGCGCAAACTCTGCTTCAATGTGGAGTAGGTATGCTGATGAATACCGAGGCATAATGCTAGAGTTCCGATGCGACACTAATACCGATAATGTTTTCAAAATAGCTAAGCCAGTTCATTACTCAGACGAACCACATCACACTGACACATTAGATGGTTTTGCTGATTTCTTAATATACAACGATGATAGAGTAATTAGGAAGCTATTCCATGAATATACTCATACCAAAACAGCGGATTGGTCAGATGAAAACGAGTGGAGAATTGCATCTTTCGCCCGAAAAAATGAGAACGGACTATTCGCGGATTACGGCTTCACACCAATTGAACTAGATAGCTGCACACTAGGCATAAAAATAGAAGACGCTGATAAAGCGTGTATATTAGAAACCATAAACACAAAGTATCCTCATGCTACAGTCTGGGAATCTAGGATGGATGCTAGTAGCCGAAAGCTGGTTAAGGTTAGACTCACAAATCAATAATATTTGTGATCTAAAAAAGAGGAAAAACCAACATAAATAAAGCCATCAACCACCCCAAGCAACAACACGTCACTTACATAAATCACGCTCAAAGTCCTGTCGCCAATGAGTATCCTCGGAGACCACGGTTTCATCTCGATATAGTAACAACTGTTCACTCAAAATCGTTTCAGGAAGCAAATCATCGGACAGGCCAAAACTTAGTGTAGTTTCAGCTGTTTCAAGTTGATTACCTTCAGAGCACACACACTGAAAAGCATTAAAGAAAACCGCAGAAACATTTTTATCTCCACAATCCAAATCATGGATTGCCTTAGCAATTTTACCATGTCGCTCAAACTCAACACGAGCACCGCTCAGTGTTTCATAGCCAACATGAATGACTCCTGGGCTACCCTTTTCAAATTGAGAGACCGCTTTACGCATAGCACGACGAGCCTCTTTCGCTTTCGCATCTATTGATTCTTCAGCATCGCAGAACCATTCGGCGGAGAATGCATGTTTAATGCCAGTGTAAATAGCATCAAATGCATGTAGCCCATCATCCTTGCCAAGCAATGCAACTGCCTCGGGAACAACTTTGTTCGTATAATTACCT
>CAXMPP010000248.1:0-2400 GCA_964195395.1 uncultured Thermodesulfobacteriota bacterium | reverse complement strand
AGCTTCCAGGTTTTAAGTGAAGTAGCGTTTGGGAAACCTAGAGAGCTCCCTAGTTCTCGGAGCTTTGTGGTTTGCTGGGACTTGTCACAGGCGGGAGGTGGGTTGGCTTGGCGGTGGGCCAGTTCAACAAGCAATAGCCCTCATGCTCCGCTATCGATCCGATGTGAAGCTATCTTTGAGGTTCGTCCACTTGATCCCTCCCCACGATGTCACGAAGTCGCAGAAGCTTCTCAAACCTCATGACGTAGACAATATAAATAGTATCGCCCTCGATTCTGTAGAATATCCGTAAGGGGCTTACAACTAGGTGGCGATATTCGAAGTCACGCAAATCATGAGGCACTGAACACATCTCAGGAAATGTCTCGAGTAACTTAGCCTTCTCAAAGACCAGCTTAACGAGACTCTTAGCAGCACGCTCGTTATCCAGAGCTATGTGATCTGCGATTTGCTCCAGATCTTGGAGGGCTGGTTCAGCCCAAATTAGTCTAGCCATCTGGACAGTCTGCGCTGAGCTTCATCATGTGCTACTACGCGCCCGTCTTTGATTGCCTTCTCACCTTTGGCTATACCTTCGAGGAGGTGAATTCGGGCCTCCATAGATTCGTAGGTTTCAACATCTACTAGGTATGCAGCAGGTAATCCATGCTGAGTAATAAGCACCGGTTCATGTTCCTCAGTGATTTGAGCAATGATGTCAGTGGCTTTTCTTTTTAAAGTTGTTACGAGTTCAGCCCTCATGAAGTGACACTAAAGTAGCACTCCTGTATCTGCAACAGGTATTTTATCAACGTGAAGCACACCAACCTCTGACCTCTTTGGCTTTAGGTTTAGATTGCTGAAATGCTATGCTCTGTTAATACTTCCACGTCCCCTCCCTCTCAGGTCCTAACTACGCAATTGCTCACTGCAGCCAGTCTCTTTTAAAGTGAATCCCGCGAACGCCATCACCACCATGCGCCTTTTGCTGATCCCCGTATTCGGGGTTCTAGCTGTTATGTATGGTAGATCCATCCAAGATGGCGCACCTGTAGAGACTCTCCGCTACCTCGCTCTCGCCGCCTTTATTCTTGCTGCCGCCAGCGACGGCATAGATGGCTACGTCGCGAGAAAGCTCAACGTCACTTCAAAGCTAGGCGCGGTGCTCGACGCCCTCGCGGACAAGGTTCTCATGCTCACTGGGCTCGTCACACTTTCATTTGTGTCTTGGGGAGACGCCGACTGGCTCATCCCCATGTGGTATCTGATTATGGTAGTGGCTCGCGATGTCAGCATAGGAATTGGTTGCGCCATGATTCTATCGCTCAACAACAAGCTAGAAGTCGACCCGCACTGGAGCGGCAAGGCAACTACTATAGCCCAGCTATTTACATTGGGCTGGGTCATGCTAAAGGTCGTCCCCTGGTCGCCGCTCTATCCAACAATCATTGCAGCAGTGTTGACACTTTGGTCCTCTTGGGCTTACAGCCTCAACTGCATACGGCAGCTCAACCACATAAAGAGCAAATAGCACTCCGCCAGAACATTCACTTTCACCCAGACGTACATTTTGAAAACACCAACCATCGCCATCGTAGGCCGCCCAAACGTAGGTAAATCCGCGATCTTCAATAGACTCGCCGAACGCCGTATTGCTATCGTCCACGATGAGCCAGGTGTCACCCGTGACCGAATCGCGGCCCCATGTAAAATAACCGACATCCCATGCGACATCATCGACACCGGTGGTATCGGAATGGAGCTGGAGGATGGATTTCACGCACAGGTAACGATCGAAGCAGAGATTGCTATGAGCGCTGCTGATATGATTCTTTTCGTGGTGGATGCCCGTGATGGCCTCACCCCGACAGATGAAGCTCTTGCCCAAAAATTGCGCCGCGCTAAGGCCCCCATTTTCCTTATTCTCAACAAAGCCGATCACTTCGAGCAAGAACTGATGATGGGTGATTTTGCCCGTCTCGGACTCGGTGCTGGTCTCGCCATTTCGGCTGCCCACGGTCGTGGATTTGGAGAACTCGCTGACTTGATCGACGAAACTGCCCAGAAAGTCCTCGACGCAGCATCTGACGAAGAAGAGGAGATCGAAGAAGTTGTCACACGTGAAGGTCTCAAGGTCGCCATCGTCGGTAAACCAAATGCGGGGAAATCCTCCCTCATCAATGCCATTCTCAAGGATGAACGCACTATCGTTTCTGAAATCGCTGGAACCACCCGCGACGCCATCGACATTCCCTACACATGGGGTGAAGAAAATCACACACTCATCGACACTGCTGGACTGCGCAAGCGTCAGCAGATGGACACCTCTGTAGAAGTTTTCTCAGCAATGCGTACCGAGAGATCCATTCGTCGCTCAGACATCTGTTTGCTGGTAGTCGATCTCGCTGCCGGCATCTCCAC
>CAXMPP010000247.1:0-2445 GCA_964195395.1 uncultured Thermodesulfobacteriota bacterium | reverse complement strand
ACATTCTTACTCTTGCTTATAATAAATACTGTAGCGATGAGCGAAGAAGCTCCTCAGAAGCTTCCTGATTTTACAAAAGTTTTTCCTAATGAAAAAATGGTGAGCCAATCTAATATCCAAAACATTCAAAGTTACGCCTACGCCACCAATATGAATCTAGCTGACTTAAAGAAGGTATTCAGCGAATATCTTGGTAAGCAATGGATTGAAGTAGATATAGATAAAGAAACCAAGAAAGCTGTAACTAATACCGCATTATATAGAAACCCTGCTTTCCCTAAAGTTCAGATTGGCATAAGCTTGATGTGCATGGAAGTTGAAGGAAAAAAGTCTCTAGTAGGCATCACGGTAATCCCAGCAAAATCAAACAAACCAATAAAAGTTAGCGAGCCCCAAAGATAGCTTTGATTGGGCGGTAGCGAACATCGAAGTGATGGCTTGTTGTCCCGTATAGCTACGCACTTGATGACACGAGTCCAGGGTCGAGGGCTCTGGATGGCCGTTAGTGATGCGATTATGATTCCGTGTTCTGCCTTAGCGGTTTTGCAAGCTTGCGTATTGCTCTTTCCCACAAGTGCTGTGATAGGTCGCCTCTGCGCGTGAAGTTGATATTTTATTGATGACAAAAGTCAACTGTGTCCTTGTGTATGTCTAGTCCGATGTAGTATCGTTCTTTCATGATGAGACATTGGCTTGCACTCCCTAGTGGTCGCCCGCTGGGTATGATTATTGATAACATGTTGGATAGGTCTCTCCGACCTCGTGTCAGAGAGATCGCCCACGAAAACCCTAAGCTCATCATCCTTTTTTACAATGGCGCGGCTCAAAATGAGCTTCAGCCATAGAATCTATGCAAAGAAATGAAGATGCGTGATAACACACTTGATCGTCCAAAGATGCTCGGCGATCCACACGCACGCAGCAAGAGACTCACCGAACTGCAAGCCGCTCATATGAAGCCGCTCTCTGACTTTGTAGCGCAACTTCGGCAGGAAGTTGGCGAGGTTGCGGGTATCCCCGATTTTGATCCTTGGGATGGCGGAGTCGAAGCCGAGATTTTATTCCTGCTCGAAGCACCCGGAGCGAAGGCAGTACAGTCGGGATTTATTTCCCGCAATAACCCCGACGAGACAGCCAAGAACTTTTTCGAGATTTGCTCGGATGCTGGGATATCACGAAGTCGCTCAGTAGTTTGGAACATTGTGCCTTGGTATATTGGCAGCGGATCGAAGATTCGCCCTGCGAGCAGCATTGATTTGACTTCGGGTTCATCTTCATTGAAGAAGTTTCTCGATTTGCTTCCACGCTTGAGAGTTATCGTTTTGGTCGGGCGCAAGGCGGAATATGCCGAGAAGATCATTCGTCCTTCGTTTCCGAACCTAAGAATTTTGAAGTCATTCCATCCAAGCCCTCTGTTCGTGAACAATGCACCTGGCAATCGCGACATAATTCTGAAGGTTTTCCGTGAAGCAGCAACCATACTGAATTCGTCTAATGAAGAAGCATAACAAGATAGAATGAGAAGATAGTTGAGGTCACTCCGGTGATCTGCGATACTACCTATCTTATGAAAACAAGTAATAATACCCAAGACAGACAGTTCAGAGCGATCATCGGAATCGACCTGGTGTCAGAGAGATAGCCCACGAAAACCCTAAGCTCATCATCCTTTTTTACAATGGCACGGCTCAAGATGAGCTTCAGCCATAGAATCTCGGTAAATTGCAATCTGCATGACAGACTAATGACTACAATGAACTCACTACTTCGCGAACGATCCCTGAAGCGCTTGCTATTACTCGCGCTGATGTTAACGCCTTCACTCCTTATTGCCCGGCAACCGAACGTAATCATTATTTTCACTGACGATCAGGGTTCTATTGACATGAATGCTTATGGTGCGGCTGATCTCAGCACCCCTCATATGGATAGCCTGGCTAAACGCGGCGTAAGATTCACACAGTTTTATGCAGCAGCCCCAGTCTGCTCACCATCCAGAGTGGGGCTACTCACTGGGCGCACTCCACAACATGGTGGCCTGCATGGAAATGTCGGCCTTGATTCAGTGGGTATGCCCTCTGCTCAGGTGACCATTGGCAAATGGCACCTAGGACACTCGAAACAAACAATTCCAAACGGACAAGGATTCGATTATTCCTTTGGGCACTTGGTAGGCTGCATAGATAACTACTCTCATTTTTTCTATTGGAGCGGTCCCAATAAGCATGATCTCTGGCGCAATGACAAAGAAGTGTTTCACAATGGAGAGTTTTTTCCTGACCTGATGGTAAAGGAAGCGGGTCAGTTTATGGAAAAAAATAAAGACAAGCCATTCTTTATCTACTTTGCAATGAACTCTCCACATTACCCTTATCAAGGATCACCCGAGTGGCTTGAGTATTACAAAGACCTTAAGTATCCGCGAAACCTATACGCAGCATTTCT
>CAXMPP010000246.1:0-2452 GCA_964195395.1 uncultured Thermodesulfobacteriota bacterium | reverse complement strand
GGAATTACCAGATGTGGTTCGTCTTCGAAAGTTAGAGTTTTCAGGGGGTCTTGTTCATCCGCACGGAGTGTTTCTACGCTAACTCCGAGGTCATCCTTGAGGTCTGCACCTACGCTCCAAATGAGTTTCTTCTTTTTAGAATAGTGAAGTGGTTTTTCGGTGAAGGGGTCGAGGGGGATAGAAGGGAGGTATTGAGGAACTAGCTCAGAGAGGTTCTCAGGGAGTGCATTGTTGTGGTCGTTAGAGTAGTTTCGTAGTGCCACGAGTAGGTGGAGGGCTCGGTTTTTTAGGAGTATGGAAGAATATCCAGATTCGTAGGATTTATGGAATGAAGGACCAACACCTAGAATTTCATTTCCGATATAGTTGCTAGAGAGATTGAAACCGTGCGGCTTCGGGATCAAGTCGATGATGTCGTTTCCGATAGACTTTCTTTGTGGAAAATTAGACTTGGGTAATTGCTTGTTGAGTCGGAGGATCTCAGAGTATGTATTCTTTGTTAGATTTGGCTGATACAGAAAATCTTGGGCAATAGCATTGGAGCTTAAAGCAGTTAAACCTGAGTCGGCCCCCCCTGAAAGATTATCTAACAGAGAACCGATGTACTTCCACTCACAATTCATAGCATTTTTATATGATGCAGAGAGGATCTCTCTAAGATGGGCGTCATTTAGAAGTTGTTTTGGATCTAGATTTCCATGTTCGAATAAGTGGAATTGCTCAGTCAAGATCTGCTGAACTAAAGCAGCAGCAAGTATGTGGTTGATCAGTGTTCCATCCGATTGTAAGTGCTTAATACTGAGTTTTTTTAAGTCGTTATAAGTTTCAATAGCTTCGGATGTCTGATTGTTGACTTGATGGTAATGGATTTTTTCCGATAAAATTTTAGTAAGGTAAATGAGATTAATCGAAAGGATTTCATCGTCGTAATCAAAGCTGACCGACTCTTGAATGTAGGGCTTAGCAATGGCTTTGCTGAGTAGCTCGAAGGACTTTGGGTTTGCCTTGTAGAGTTTTTCAAAGAGTGGAAGCTTGTCAGCTTTGGTTCCGGTACCGCTAATCAGGTCGTCGTACTCAGGAGCTGCCTCTAGTGTTTTCAACTCTGCTAGGATTAATGGAAACCCATTTTCCTCCGCAGGGACTTCCGTCAGCATAGGCTCGAGGTCAGAGAAATCAGCTAGTGGCTCATCGGCGAACTTGGCAAGATAGAGCATCAAGCCGAGGAGGAACACGAAGATGGTTCCGAGGAAGTAGCAAAAGAATTTTTTCATGAAAATAGTAGATTATGGAAGTTTCCACTCAGCGCGGAGCTTGGTGTATTCAGCCTGTGGCAGGAGGACGTAGAGGGGAGTTTTCCTGGGGTCGATCTTGCTGATGATTTGGCGGAGATTTGGCTCGGGGATGGTAGTGCAGCCGGCTGTGGCGGACTTGCCTGCATTTCGCCAGATGTGGAAGAAGATCGAGGAGCCGGCATTGGGTTTGGCCTTTTGTTGGGCGGTGGCGGAGTTGTGGCCGATGTAGAGCTTGAGCGAATGTGGGTAGTCGTTCTGGCGCATTTGCGCTTTCTTTTCCCAAGTGGTGTTTGGCTCATGATCGATTCTCAGGTGACGATTGTAGTAGGGGGAAGAGGAGTCCTCGACCCAGAGATCGCGGGAGGTGACTTGGGTGTAGGATAAATTACGCTTTTTCTTGATGCTTTTATGGGCACCAAAGGCTTGACCAATCAGGAAAACTCCTGCTGGAGCGCGGCCGTCGCCTTCGCGCTTTAGGTGGGGTTTACTGGCAAATGGGTGGATACCACGGCCCCAGGCTAGCCCATTTTTACCGAGTCGGCCAGTGACGGGCTGAGTGACAGCCTTCCAGCTGTTTCCTTTTTTCTCGTAGAGGGTGACGCTGACATAGGAAGAATCCCAGCTTTTAGCGGTGCCGATGACGAGTTGCTTGCACTGCGATGGGAGCTGCCATGCCGCGAGGGGAAGGATACTGAGTAAGAGGAGGAGCACGACTTTCATATGGCTACAATGAAGTTGATAGATGCAGACGTCAAGGAATGTGGCGGCGGTTTCCAACCGCCTCGCCTTTACTATGATTGACAATGGAGGTTGGAAACCTCCGTCACGGGGCGAATAACACGACTAATCCCGCTTGAAACTTGCTGGGTTTTGGCGTAGGTAGAGCACAGATGAACGCGCAATTACCAGATGCCAGTGGCCACTTTGGAACCTACGGGGGAATGTTTGTCCCCGAGACTCTGATGGCTCCATTGCAAGAACTCACCGCTCAATACGAGCAGGCGAAAGCCGACCCTGAGTTTCAGAAGGAACTTGATTATCTTTTACGCCAGTACGCTGGTCGTCCTACACCACTTTATTATGCCGAGCGTTGGACTGAGCTTCTCGGAGGAGCAAAAATTTACCTCAAACGTGAAGACCTTCTTCATACTGGTGCTCAC
>CAXMPP010000245.1:0-2468 GCA_964195395.1 uncultured Thermodesulfobacteriota bacterium | reverse complement strand
CTTCGTAAAGATGGTGCACAATGGTATCGAGTACGGCGACATGCAGCTTATCTGTGAAGCGTACAACATTTTCAAAGCAGCAGGCTTCTCTAACGAAGAGCAAGCAGCAATCTTTGCTGACTGGAATGCAGGCGACCTAGAGTCCTACCTCATTGAAATCACAGCAAACATCTTCAAGCAGAAGGATGCAGAAACTGGCAAAGACATCGTTGACCTCATCGTTGACAAGGCTGGCCAAAAGGGCACAGGCCGTTGGACAGTAATGGGCTCAGTCGAACAGGCTGTACCATTCTCCACGATCGCGGGTTCTGTTGAAGCACGTATCCTTTCCTCCATGCGCGATCAGCGTAAGGTAGCTTCTGGAATCCTTCAGGGACCAGACAACTGGAACTTCGACCTCGGCTCACTCAGCAAGGAAGATCTCGTGAAGAAAGTGCGCAACGCACTCTACGCATCCAAGATCGTTTCCTACGCTCAGGGCCTCGACCTCATTGCGAAGGTTGGCAAAGAGAAGAACTGGGGCCTCGACCTCGGTGCTATCGCTCGCATCTGGCGTGGTGGTTGTATCATCCGTGCTCGCTTCCTCAACCATATCACAGAAGCATACGAGACTGACGCGAACTTGACTAACCTGATGCTTGCTCCATTCTTCACTAAGGTTCTCAACTCAGGTCAGCAAGATTGGCGTGAAGTAGTGGCTCTAGCAGCGACTAACGGAATTCCAGTTCCATCATTCGGTGGCTCACTCAGTTACTACGATGCGTACCGTGCAGAGCGCGTTCCTGCGAACCTCCTCCAGGCTCAGCGTGACTTCTTCGGTGCTCACACCTACGAGCGCATCGACAAGCCAGAAGGCGAGTTCTTCCACACAGAAGACTGGCCAGAGCTTATTGACTAATTTACAAAGCGTAGCTTTGGAGTGAGAAGGAGAAAGGAAAAAGGTGAAAGTGCCTGACAGCCTTCGGCTTCTTTCGAATCCCATCTCGATATGAAATTTTATGGCGGAACCTTTAGTTAGGTTCCGCCATTATATTTGGAGGCAGTGATGGTTAGGCCTAACACTCCGGATGGGAGCGCGATGTCGAAGGGCTTATTGTGTTCAATCTCCGTAACGCTCGGTGATGCATTCTTGAATATAAATCCACCTAGCCTACAAGAATTTTAGGAATTCCATCCCAATCTCTGAGATTAGAAAATCTGTAGTTGTGGACGCAAAAAATGGCAGCCCCTTGAAGAGTAACCATGGCAGTGATTGGGTATATCAAAGAAAAAAGTTCGATTCATGTAGCTCGCCATTTTATGAAACTAGAAAGAAATTATGCTGGCCAGAAGTTATGGGCTCGCGGATATTTGTTGATTTAGTGGGCAGAGATACTGAAGTGACTCGGCAATATATTCGTGAACAGGAGGTCGAGGATAAACGATTGGACCAATTAGAGTTGCCAATAACCCCAATTACCGAAGGTTAATATAACCGCTTTGAGCGGTTCACATATTAGAAGCCTCCGGTTTCACCGGGGGGTGTCTCACTTCCATGAGCAATTGGGGTGTGAGTCAGCTCCGTATCTAGATGGGGCTATTTCAGGGATGATGACTCGCGATAAGGTCATTCGTCCACAACAGGATTACTGCGTCGTGGTTGTTGAGAAATTGAAGAAGTAGCAGGGACTCAAGTATTCTGGCTTTCCGTTAGTCGAATCGCCTTGACGCTGGGCGGGGGAATGGTGATCTTAACCTATCTTAAATAATTTATGAGTCAGGAAGAATTGCCAGAGGTGAGTTTACGCGACATGTATGCGGATTATTTCTTGGATTACGCGAGTTACGTGATCCTAGAACGCGCCGTGCCGTATGTGGAAGATGGTTTGAAACCTGTACAGCGACGTATTCTACACTCATTGAATGAGTTGGATGATGGTCGCTACAATAAGGTGGCGAACGTGGTGGGTAATACGATGAAGTACCATCCGCACGGAGATGCTTCGATCGGTGATGCTATGGTGGGGCTTGGCCAGAAAGACCTGCTGATTGATACTCAGGGAAACTGGGGAAACATTCTGACTGGTGATAGGGCGGCGGCTCCTCGATACATTGAAGCGCGCCTGACTCCTTTTGCTAAAGAGATCACTTTCAATCCTAAGACAACCAATTGGACGCCTAGTTACGATGGCCGAAATCAAGAGCCGATCTGTCTTCCTGTTAAATTCCCACTCTTGTTAGCACAAGGAGTGGAGGGGATTGCTGTTGGGTTGGCATGCAAGATTCTCCCGCACAACTTTATCGAACTTATTGATGCGTGCATCAGTGCTCTGCGAAATGAGCCATTTGAAATTCTCCCTGACTTCCTCACTGCTGGAATCATGGATGCTAGCGATTACCGTGAAGGTTTACGAGGCGGCAAAGTGCGTGTCCGCGCGCGGGTAGAGATCGACAGTAAAAAGCTATTGCGCATTACAGAAGGCCCTTAT
>CAXMPP010000244.1:0-2482 GCA_964195395.1 uncultured Thermodesulfobacteriota bacterium | reverse complement strand
GAGAAAGTAAGCACCAAGGTTAGCGGTGAGTTGGGCGTTCCTGTGGAGTTGGGTGAACTGACGTGGAGCGGGTTACACCTCGAAAACGAATCGGTCACGGCTTCCTCTCAAGGTGCGATTGAAAAAATAGAGGCCAATCAAATTTCTCTCAATGTCGATACTGATTACATCAAGCGTGATGTCTGGAAAATCTCCGATGTCGTGGTCCAGACCGCATCGCTGGAGCTCGACCTCAGAAAAGAATTTACTAAAATTGACATTCCTCAGGCTAAAAAGTCGTGGCTTGAAGATATGCTGCCCGCTAAAGCTGAATTGTTAGATGCTTCGGTTGTCCGAGCCAATGCTAAAATCATAACCAAAGGTGGAGCCTATGTCGTGGAGGGAACTCAGATCGATCTAACAAAGGAAGATTTCGGCTACAAAGCTGAACTCACCAAGGGTGTCTTAGAGTTGCCATTCCCTATCCTGAATGAAGCGGAGCTGCAAACAGCATCCCTGCGTCTTATGGAGCAGAGAGTAGTCGTAGATCAAGCGAGCTTTGATGTTTTTGGCAGTGGAAAACTAGAACTAGATGGTCAGGTGGAACTAGGTTCACCAACCCCCAATTATAGTTTCTTTGGAATTCTTACTGGACTAAAATGTGCTGATATAGTCGATGAGGACTGGAGGCAAAAGCTGAGTGGTGATGTGGAGGCGAAGTTCACAGTGAAACCAAAGGGTGGGAATGAGCCTGAGTTCAATGGAAGCATCAAAATAGTCGATGGCCAACTGACCGCTCTACCAGTTTTAGACACTATTGCAGCCTACACTGTGGTTCGTGATTTCAAGCGACTACGATTCTCTGAATTTAGTTGTGATTTCTACCGCTACGGCAAGTTACTACGTATCAGCAATATTTATGTCCATTGTGATGGACTCATGCGTATCGAAGGAAAACTGGATATGAATGGAGATCAATTGAGCGGTCGGTTCAATGTCGGACTGAACCCGGGCACGCTCAGTCACATCCCAGGGGCAGAGGACAAAGTATTTCTTCCCGGTAAAGAAGGTATGCACTGGGCAGTCGTCAATATTGGCGGCACTGTAGATGCCATCGAGGAGGATCTCACAGACCGACTCAAAGCTGCAGCTCTAGATCGCTTATTCGAGGTGGTCGGAGGAAAACAAGTCCTTCGCTTTACTAATAAAACTGTAGAAATCATCGGAAACATACCAACTGCTATTGGTGGCACCGGAATCACTGACGTTATTCGTGATAGTAGTGGCAACATTATTAAAGCTGGCAGCAACATGCTCGAATCTGGGAAGAAGGGGGACATCACTGCTCCGATAAAAACGGGTTCTGATATTATTCAAAGAGGACTCGGTGGCCTCTTCGGTGGCGGTTCTCAGAAAAAGGACGATACTGACGAAGGCAAGGAGTAGTCAGTACTCGGCCAGCATTTCAGTTCTTGGCCCCAGTTGGTAAACTCGTTTTTACTCCATGTTAGGTTGCATGTTTCTGCAAGTTGTGGATATTGAGATTCATTATCAATAGTGAATCTCAACCATGGCAAAAATAAAAACATTCTGTAAGTGGAGCGGAAAAGATATTCTCAAGAATATGGATCTGCTCAGTAAGCTGACGAGCAAGCCTGAGTACGCTTGTCGTAAATGCGCTCGTGTATCGAATACGAAAAAGTCACTTTGTAAACCTGTTGGACTTTTGAAGAAAGAGTACAGTATTTGATCTAGGCATTTTTGTTAGCATAGAGTATCTTCAAAAAAGTTTATGATCCACCAAGAATTACAAGACGCACTGAATAGTCAGATCAACCAAGAGCTGACGGCCGCTTATAACTATTTAGCCATTTCGGCCTATTTTGAAGAAGACAACCTAGATGGTTTTTCTGCTTGGATGCATCTTCAGCACTTGGAGGAAATGTCCCATGCTCAAAGGCTTCAGACCTATCTTTTGGATAGAGGTGGACATCTAGAGCTGGAAGCTATTGAGAAACCTCGTTCTAGATTTTCTGGCCCATTAGAAGCATTTGAGTTCTCACTTGAAACTGAGCAGGAGAATACAAGGTCGATTAACAAGCTCTATGAAATTGCTTCACGACTCAACGACCACGCAACAAAAAGCCATTTACAGTGGTTTTTAGACGAGCAAGTGGAAGAGGAAAAAAGTGTGGAAGAAGTGATTACCACCCTCCGTCGAATTGGTGACGACGTGTCTGGCTTACTCTACCTCAACGACAAGTTAGGCTCTCGAAAATATGAGAACCCAACGGTTTAGATTTGAGACGATTACAGGCGGCAAGCCTGTCCGGCCGATGAAGCGAATTAACCGCGAAAAACACGAAAGGTTCGAAAATCCTAGGATGAATGGCACTCGGTTAGGCGGCCTGATCGAGAATTTTTAGTGGGAGGGGGGGGCTCGTCGCTGCGAAAATGCTTAAAGTAGGCCAGCCTCGGCTTTTGTAACCCATGCGTTCATTTC
>CAXMPP010000243.1:0-2499 GCA_964195395.1 uncultured Thermodesulfobacteriota bacterium | reverse complement strand
GGGGAGGGGTCATGTGTTTTTTGTGATTAGCTAACCCTATGTAAACAAGTGTTTGTTTGTCAAGTTTCTTTGAGTTGCCTGTTGCCTCATAAATAGAGCACACCGAAGCTCTTGATCAATTCTGATAGCGTTGCCTCATAATTAGGACACTCTACGCTTCTTTGGTTTTTGTTTAGTTATTGCCTCGGAAGGCTGTTCGGAGCGTAGCGTAGAACGGCCTTCCGAGGCAAGCGATTCGTACTCCTCCTCTTTGATTAGCTGTTCTCGTTTCGCCCAAAAGGCGTCTTCTCTCTTTCGGATCTCCGCTCTCATCTTAAATGGATTATTTGTCGAGAGCTGATGCTCGATCAACGACGAGTGTTCATCTGAGAGTTTACTGCTCATTAGTAATCGCTGAGCTGGTGAGTGGCTCGTCTTTGCATGACGGCGAACATGTTTTGAGCCTTCGCGTATTCTACTCTCCTGCTTCATTGTAACGCTATAGAGGTTCTTCCAAAGACTCCACAGCTTCAGCAACTCGTTAAGATCAGTTAGTTGCTCTTGATGGTAAAGGCGATCATATCCAAGAAAGCCTCTAACATGTGTGTAGTTCTTCTGCTCCACATAGGCCTGATCGTTTTTAAAATAGGGCCTCGATCTAGTCTGATGAATCTCTTTTTTCTTTAACCAATCGTAGACAAAGTAATTCAAAAATTCGCCTCCGTTATCGCTATCTAACCCTAATAACTTAAATGGTTGGCTCTCATAAATTGACTCCAAACCTTGTAGAGAGGCGTGCTGACCCCTATTCCATATAGCTCGGAGCTCTGTCCACCCGCTGGCCACATCAACACTGGTGAGTGTCCAAATAAAGCTACCACTCATGTCTCCTCCACAATGCGCGACTGTATCAACTTCAGTCCATCCAGGCTCACTAGTGGCCCAGCTTTCAGCTCGAACTTCAACCAGACTTTTAACTCCTGAGGCTGGCTTTGGTGGCCTCACTTTCTTTCCATTTTTAACCTTAAAAGCCTTCAATAATCGGTCAATGCTAGCAGCGCTGATCGTCTTTAACTGCTGCTGAACTTCATCTGACTCTTCAAGGTAAGGGGCCCAAATTGGCAGCATGTCTTTCATGCGTTTGCCGCAGGGTTGATCCATGACTAGCCAACAGTTTTTTAGAGCCTCTATGGAGGCTTCATTATATTGAGCTGGGGCTCCTCGCTTACCTTTTGTGCCAGACTTTCTCTTTTGCCCGAGGATCACCTTGTTGGCATGCTTTCGCTCCCAACCGGTAACTTCCACGAACTCATCTAGCAATTTTGTTTTGGCTCTGCGGCCTGTCATGCGAGCATATCTCTCCCGCATTTTCATCGTGTATTCTTCAATGCTTTTTTCACTCATAGCCATGATTGAGCTAGAGTGTCCTTATTTATGAGGCAACGGGAGCTATTCCGAACTGAATCAATATTTTTTGGGTGTCCTCTTCAATGAGGCAACACGCTTCGACGAGAGCGCCATCTTCTTAGCTGGAACGTCGCTGAGTTCGGTGATATTGTGAGAACCCCGCAGTGCGATGTAGGCATCCATGTCCTGCATCTCGTTCAACTGGTGAGCCGCGATCGCTGCATATTGGGCATCATTTGCTCCCATCAGCATCTCGCGGTTCAATTTAGTATGATTGACTCTGAGGAATGGAATGGCCCCTTTCTTACGGGCCTCACGGATGAGAGCTATTCCAATCTCATCTGGCACCTCAGCCACATCGATGAGAACTTTTTCACCTTTTTTAAGGTTGGTAGAATATCGCACTAATTGCTGCGCCAACTGTTCAATACGTGGGTCTTGCATGCCGCCACAGTTGCCAGAGATCACCACTTGTCAAGCGACTCCAGAGCTAAACTCGGTGGATTTATAAAGAATTATCAGAAGTTACACGCCATGAGTAGGGTTGGCTGAAGGCCATATTCATACCAGCCTAGGGTGAGTGAGGTTGGAGCGTAACCCTAGGATATGGAAGAGGGATATTTTTCTGGTTGAAAGCCAGACTCATGCTGGGACACAGCTCGTGGATACTTGAAGTTGGCCTTCAGCCAACATACGCTTCTTTACGCTTAACCTAGGGAATGCGCGGTGCTTCTTCCCTAGGCTGGTATAAAATTCGCCGATAGCGATACAAGCCATTCAGTTATCGAGCTATTCTTACCCGATCTATTTCTGTTGCACTCAGCTGATTCCAAGCGCATAAAACAAGCATGATCACGGAGTTGGAAACCGCAGCACAGGAACTTATCAGAGCTCTGGCACCTTTGCGATTTTCTGATCCAGTCAGTCACACTTACAACCCGCTCGAGTACGCTTGGACGCCCCATCAACAATACCTCAGCCGCTTTGGCTCTGGTAAAAAGCGCGTGCTCTTTCTCGGCATGAACCCTGGCCCATGGGGGATGGCGCAGGTAGGTGTGCCCTTTGGCGAAATTCCAGCCGTCCGTGATTGGATGGGGATCGAGACTGCCGTGG
>CAXMPP010000242.1:0-2536 GCA_964195395.1 uncultured Thermodesulfobacteriota bacterium | reverse complement strand
GCTGATACTGCTAGCTAGTGGATTTGTGAAGTTCCCCACTCAAGAAGCTGATGTGAAGGTGCTGGCTATCCAGAATGAAGAGGGGAGTTTTGAGGAGAAATTTGAGCAGACTAAGAACGCCTTTGATGGTCATGTGGCAATCGTCTGGCCTGAGCTTTCGTTGGGGCGTGATCTTGATGAGGTGAATGAAAACAAACAAAAACTGTTAGAGTTTACGCTCAAGAATAGCACGATGATGGTGGTGGGAGGATTTGTGGATTCCGGTGAAGAGCTCTCATACAATGCTTCCATCACGCTCGATAATGGTTCGCAAGCTGGCACTCATTTCAAAAACAAGCCCGTACCACTTTTCAATGATGGTAAAAAGGGCAGCGAGGCAAAATCGATCAAGACGAGTATAGGGGCGATAGGCACACCGATCTGTTTCGACTGCGACCACGAATCTGTGATACGTAGGATGGTAGCAGATGGCGCATCCGTCAGCTTGGCTCCTAGCCTAGATGCTGAATCCTGGAGTGCTCGCCAGCACGACCAACACGCTGAGCTCTTCAGACACAGAGCCGCCGAAAATGCCAGATGGATTGTCGTTGCCGCTAGTTCAGGTAGAACCCAAATTATTGATTCTTACGGTAACCGTGCTGGCACTATCCCACTGATGGAGCCTGGATTTTTAACTGGAGAGATAGCCTTAGAGTCGGGAAGAACTATATACAACCGCTTTGGCTGGCTCACTGGTTGGGTGTGTTTAGTGTTAACTGGGCTAGCGCTTATGATGGCAATTTACTTCTCATTTCGGCGTTCTAGTTATCTCTCTTAATTAGACAAGTAGAGTTTCTATTACTGGTGAAATTATGAGCGTTTTGAAGATGTGGATATAGCTGGAAGATTATTTCAGTTGATAGGTTGAGCTTGGATGGTCTATCCGCCATTTAAAGATTGAAAAATACTTAATAAATCTTTAATTTCTACTTGACTTTGATTTGCTTATCAAAAATCAATTTGACTTTGTCTAGAAAAACGTGTAATAAGACGCTCCTGCACGCTCCAACTCATACTAGACTACTAATAACATGATGATTCACACTGATTTTCCTCCGGCAATAAACTCAGCAACTCATTCTGTATTACATAGTTAACTAAAATTTCACACTAAGGTGGCTTCGACTCAAAACGAAGCCGCCTTTTTGCGCCTCTGGGTGTAAATAACCATCAGAATTAGAACGAAACTAGAAAGATCAACTATAAAATCACCCATTCATTGATTAGAATTCAACTATTTTTCAAAAATAATAGTTGAATTCTGTTCAGCGGAAATGCCTGAGGACGCTCAGTGTAGATGCATCACGACAGACACCGGTCATATTTAACATTCACCGCCAATTTTCAGACTAAGACGCGAGTCTTTAGATTGGTTTAAACCGACAAACAACAACTACTACCATGCCTGAAAGACTCTATTTTGGATCCATCGAAGAAGCTATTGAACCACCAAACCTCATTGAGGTGCAGTCCAAGTCCTACGAGGACTTTCTCCAGAAAGAGGTGCCTGCTAGCCAGCGCATCGAAACAGGCCTCCAGGCCGTGCTTATGGAGGTGTTCCCTATTAAAAGTTATGACGAGACTATTGAGCTAGGCTTTTTAGACTATGACATCGAAGAGCCGAAAGCTACTGCTCTAGAATCACTTCAGACTGGTGAGAGCTTCAGCGCTTCTCTCTACGTTACTTTCAAGCTCAAGGATGAAACAGGAACTAAGAAAGAACGCGTTTACATGGGCGAATTACCGATGATGACTCGCCGTGGCACATTCGTCATCAACGGAGCCGAGCGTGTTATCGTTTCTCAGCTTCACCGTTCACCAGGTATCTGTTTTGAAACATCCACTCACCTGAATGGAAAACTTCTCCACTCCTTCCGCATCATCCCTGATCGCGGTTCTTGGCTCGAAGTCCAGTTTGACACAAACGACCTGCTCTACGTCTACCTCGACCGCCGTCGTCGCAGAAGAAAGTTCCTGGCTACCACCTTCCTGCGCGCCATGGGATGGCCGACGGACCGTGACCTTTGCGAGCAATTCTACAACATCGAGAAACTCAAGCTCAACAAAAAGGCCGACGAGGAAGAACTCGCCCAGAAGGTGACCTTCGAGGACATCCTCGACGGTGAACTTGTCATCGCCAAAGCCTACGAGCCACTCACTATCGGTATCGTGCGTCAGTTGATTGAAATGGGCCACAAAACCATCGATGTCATTGACTCCCGCGAAGATGAAATCCTTCTCAAATCACTTAAAAAAGACCCCGCACACGACGAGGAGTCTGCCCTTAAGGACATCTACCGTAAACTTCGCCCCGGCGATCCTCCAACAGTCACCAACTCCAAGGCACTGCTCGACCGCCTCTTCTTCGATGAAAAGCGCTACGACCTTACCCGCGTTGGTCGCTACAAGATCAACCAGAAGCTCAAACTCAATATCGATCCCAAGGCCCGCGTCATGGTTCCCGAAGACTTCCTGGGCGCCGTTAAATACCTCCTCC
>CAXMPP010000241.1:0-2587 GCA_964195395.1 uncultured Thermodesulfobacteriota bacterium | reverse complement strand
CGGCGGGTCTTGACGATCTCAGCTTCGATAAAGAGTGTGTCACCAGGTAGCACTGGGTGGCGCCATTTGACTTTGTCAGCGCTCATGAAGTAACCGATTTTACCTTGGTTCTCAGGCTTGCGCAGCATGAGGCAGGATGCAACCTGTGCCATGGCTTCGACTTGGAGTACTCCAGGCATAATTGGGTGGCCGGGGAAATGTCCGGGGAAGAATGGCTCGTTGATCGTGACGTTCTTGACGCCTGTGCATTTGTTGTCGCCTACGAAGTCGATGATACGATCGACGAGGAGGAATGGGTAGCGGTGTGGAAGGATCTTGAGGATGTCGTTGATGTCGAGTACTGCCTCGCCTTTAGGAATAGCCAGTGGTGGCACCATGGAGCGCATACGAAGGTAGTTGCTCTTTAGCAGTGCTGCCATTTGAGTGTTCGGGCCGTGACCAGGTTTGACACAGATGACGTGGCCGGTGATGCGCTTACCACTGAGCATGAGGTCGCCAATAACATCGAGCGCTTTGTGGCGGGCAAATTCGTTGTTAAAGCGAAGTGGCTCCTTGCTCATGATTTCTTCACCGCGAATAACCACGGCATTTTCAAGTGATCCGCCTTTGATGAGGCCTTTGTCGAGAAGCGGCTTTACGTCTTCGTAGTATACGAAAGTACGCGCTGGCGCGATTTCCTTCTCGTAAGTCTCTGGGTTAACAACGCTAGAGAAATATTGAGTGAAGCGGCCATCAGGACCGACATTGGTACAAGAGATCCGGAATTCCTTGTCTGGAACGATAGTGATGAAGGAGCCTTTACCTGAATCATAGAAGAGTGGTTCGCGGATTTCCCAAACCTTGGCAGGGACGTCTTGGGTCACAATGCCAGCTTGCTTGATGAGCTCTACGTAGGGAGCAGAGGATCCGTCGCCGATCGGTGGCTCATTGGCGTCCATTTCGATCAGAGCATTGTCGACGCCCATTCCTGTGAGAGCGGAAATAACATGTTCCACTGTGTGGACCTTTACTGAGCCTTCTGCAAGGGTCGTGGCGCGCTCCACAGTTTGGACTTTGCTGACATCAGCATCGATGAAGGGTTGGTCGTCGAGATCGATTCTACGGAATTGGAATCCAGAGTCAGCAGGGGCTGGCTTGATGGTGAGAGTCACCTTCTGACCAGTATGGAGGGATGATCCCTCAAGGGTTGCTGGCGCAGCGAGAGTTTGTTGCATTTCAATCGGCATGCGGTGAGTCAAACCAGAGTGGTGCAAAGATGCAAGTTTTTTGAGTTTCCAGAGTGAAATCTCACGATAGAGTCCCGGCATGCAGCCAGAGGTCGAGCAATTGATAGATTTAGCACTCCGTGAAGATATTGGAGCAGGGGACGTGACATCAGAATATTTCGTGCCTGCCGATGTGCAGTCGCGCGCCTTCATGTTGGTTAAAGATTCTGGCGTGATTGCCGGACTCGACATCGCAGAACAGATTTTTTCTAAAATTGATCCAGCTATCGTGACTCGCCAATTAGTAGCGGATGGCAGCGTAGTGACCCATGGGACTAGAGTGATGGAAATCACAGGTCCAGCGAGGTCATTACTGACGGCTGAACGCACCGCTTTGAATTTTACTCAACGACTTTCTGGTGTGGCCACTAAAACGGCTAACTTTGTACGCCTAACAAGGGGGACCAAGGCGCAGATCCTAGACACACGCAAGACGACACCTGGTTGGCGTTGGTTGGAGAAGATGGCAGTTAGAGCTGGTGGCGGCATGAACCACAGGATGGGTCTCTACGATAGAGCGATGGTGAAGGACAACCATCTGGTTGCGGAAAACGGACTTGAGTGGCTGCAGCAAGCGATTCTTAAGCTCAAGTCAGACAAGCCCGGCGTCGAAGTGGAGTTAGAAGCAGATAGGATCGATCAAGTAGAGCAATTTCTCACTATCGAGGGCGTGGATTACATCTTGCTAGATAACATGAGCAACCAGCAATTGCGCGAAGCTGTAGCCTTACGTGGAGCTTCAGGACCAAGGCTAGAAGCCAGTGGTGGAGTAAATCTTGAAACCGTCGCAGCCATTGCGGAAACGGGTGTCGACTTTATCTCAGTCGGTGCAGTCACACACTCGGCTGTAGCATTAGACATCTCGTTGGAGTTTGTTGAGTAGCTCACTTCATAGCGGCACATTTGTAGATTCTGTAGAATGTTTGAGTGTGTTCTGTGACATTTTGGTTGCAATCACTGATGC
The DNA here is from genome assembly GCA_964195395.1 of uncultured Thermodesulfobacteriota bacterium. Lineage (GTDB taxonomy): Bacteria > Verrucomicrobiota > Verrucomicrobiia > Verrucomicrobiales > Akkermansiaceae > Rubritalea. Next base: position 358 of record CAXMPP010000241.1, on the reverse strand, counting down.
TGTGGCTAGAAGCGCGTGACGACACGTCAATGGCGCGTCGTTGCTCATGGAGGCCCGTAGTACGGGCAGGAAATAGTTGGGAAATCCGGTGAAGCTGGATCGCGTATGCGGTCGAGCCATTCCGAAGCGGTACCGCCACTGTAAGGCTAACACTATGTTAGCTAAGCCAGACCACCAGCCATGGGGTAATTATTCCAATCCTTGCGGACTACAAGGTTAGAACTATGAAATATACTAAATCACAACACTCAAAAACGGGTGTAAAAGTTGTGGCTGGCCTTATTGTTGCCAGTCAAGTTACCGCGATTGCGGAAGAGGCAAATGCTCCAACAGTAGTCAAAACTGACACAGTCGAGAC
>CAXMPP010000240.1:262-2614 GCA_964195395.1 uncultured Thermodesulfobacteriota bacterium | reverse complement strand
GACCACTCAGTGTAGTTAAGGATTTATGTGATGATGGAATTGTCATGGAAATAGGACTCTAAAGCTGGTCAGCAGTTGGGTGCAGCGTCTTGTTATCTCTAGTCGGTCTTTTGGATTTGCACCTAGTCTGGAGGAGATAAACTCAGATAAACTGCGGATAAAACCTAGAAGTGACGCTGGATTCGGGAACAATGCGAAATGTTAGGATCGACGGCAATCTTCAAATCTACTTCTCGTGTGGATTGCTGTAGTTCGTGAATATCCGATAGCCAAAAATGTGTGAACAAATGTTCAGACGATTTGGGAATCATGTGAAATGCTGGATTTACTGAAATGCTCGAATGATATTCCGTGTGGAATTCTGTGGTTAGAAAATGTCCGATAATCCAAATAATGAGGAATCAGAGAAACAACCTAGTCAGAAATACAGCAGACGATTTGGTATAATCTAAGATAACGTAAAGCACACCGACTGATGACCACTCAGTGTACTTAAGGATTTATGTGATGTGGAAATTGTCATGGAAATTAGAGCTCTAAAGCTGGTCATCAGTTGGGTGCAGCGTCTTCCATGAGAAGGTTATGCAAGTTATTTATGTGAAATGTTGTTTTTGGCATTTACTGTGGGGGAAGTGGTGAGGGCTCTTGGGGCGCATCGCTCGAATGGGCTACAGGAGGCTCGTCGGAGGTGCTGTGCCGCTGGGGACTCACCACTGGGGATTTTTGTTGGGTGTTAGAACTGCCGTTTCGCATGGCGTTATTGGTAGCAGTTTTGTTGGTTGTTGAGTAGATGAAACTTCAGATTCTTGCTTCCATTCGCATTCTGGTAGTCACGTCATTGGTCTATTGTTAGGATTCCTTGTGACTGATGCATGATGTGATCCGTTGTTCCTTAGTAAAGAGGTCAGAGCCCCGCTATCTTGTTCTCGTAGTTGCTTAGAGCACTACAGACGCTGCATCGCGGTGACTCTGGGAGTTAGTCTTGAAGTTTGCATAAAGTTAAAAAGGGTTAGGCTACTTGGGCTAATTTGGGGGTTTCAGCTATGTAGTCGCTGCTCTTGAGTAGCATCGAGTGCATGATGCTGGCGAGCTTTCTGGCGGTGGCGATCACGGCTTTCTTTTTGGCTCGTGGACCGCCGCGTTGGGCGAGTCGGAGCCCTCGATCACGCAGGGCGCAATCTTTGCCAAATTTTCCTAGAGCGTACTGGGAGGCACTGACGAGTAGTCGTCGTAAATAGGGGTTTCCAGCTTTGCTTATTCGGAGCTGTTTGTCTGAGTCGCCGGATTGATCACGCTTGGGAGTGAGTCCTAGGTAAGCCCCAACAGATCTTGAGTTTTTGAAGCGTTGGGGGTCGTCAATGATCAGTAAAAAGCTGAGTGCTGTGAGAGCGCCAACTCCGCTGATTTGACGAAGGAGTTTTGTTTCAGGGTATTCTTTATCAGCCATTTCTAAGACTTTCTTATCGAGGAATTTTATTTTCTCACTGAGTAGATCAATCACCTCTAACGAGGGTTGTACGATTGCAATGATTTCTGGATCGTCTGGGTTGAGATTCTCAAGTAAACGGCGGGTGAAACAGGAGGAGCTAGGTGATTTGGTCTTTATCCCAAGACTCTTGAGCACGCCTCGGACACTGCAAATAATCGTGACTCGCTGACGGACGAGGGTGTCCCGTAGTTTGATTTGGAGTAAATCGCGCTGGTGCTTTTCACTACCGTGCTGGATCGGGTAGAGCAGCTCTGGGTCGAAACGGCCAATCCTCGCTAGAATCAGAGCATCCGCTTCATCGCTCTTGCGGTGGTTCATGTAAATCATCCGCAGCTTCCGTGCATTGGCCACTATTACTTCGTGACCTAAGTCTTGGAGTAATCGACTGATCCAGGGACTGTGGGTTCCAGTCTCCATAACCATTCGTGCTGTAGGGTGTTTTTTAGAAAGCCGGCGAATCGATTGCTTGCGGTTAGTGATACTGCGCTGCTCGATGATGTCTCCGTCATTGTCTAACACGCAGATAGCGTGATTTTTATCACCGAGATCGATGCCGATAGTAAGTGGGGGGATTTTTGTTTTCATAAGACGAGTAGTATAACACGTGACGGCTTAAATTGCCTATCACTACCTTCTCATCATATCTTGTTCTCCATCTTATTCGTCCCCCGCGACCACGATGTATCCTCTCTCGCGCATTGAAGAGCTTATATCCTCATGCATGGAGGCAGTTTGGAGGACTATAATCTCTCGACCTTCCTCGAAATACTTCACAACCACATCGACCATCTCGACTTCCTTCCACTCCCTCCCCCATTCGTCCTTGTCTGGATCGATGGGTATAGGGAGGATCATGCTTCTAT
>CAXMPP010000240.1:0-252 GCA_964195395.1 uncultured Thermodesulfobacteriota bacterium | reverse complement strand
TCACTACCTTCTCATCATATCTTGTTAGGCTGGTCAGTTTATGTATCGAGTGAAATGTCATCCCACTCCAAACGTGAGTCACAAACCCACTCCAGTGCCTTCCTGCGTTCCATAACCATGCTTTGATTCACACGATTGTCATTGATCGCAGATAAACTGTTGTTTCGGGCGAACCAATGAACTCTATAAAACTTATCTAGTTCTGTGAAAATCGTCTTTAGATCTATGAGCTTGAAATCATTAATTCTATGT
>CAXMPP010000239.1:0-2632 GCA_964195395.1 uncultured Thermodesulfobacteriota bacterium | reverse complement strand
TCTCAGTGTCTCAGTGTCTCAGTGTCTCAGTGTCTCAGTGTCTCAGTGTCTCAGTGTCTCAGTGTCTCAGTGTCTCATATGAGAACCTTATATCCCTTACAGGGGGAAGAACTACATTGAGTTCGTGCTAGCAAAAAACAGCAGTAAGAGAACTCTCAATTATTCATTGTGAGTTCCCTCTAACTAATCTCTAACTAATATATTTAGTCGAAGTGCCGGCAGAACTGCCTCATTTGTAGATTCACAACTTTAACTAGCCACTTCGATAAAAAGCCTCCAAACTTCACCTTTTGTAACAACGATCTAGATTTTCTAACCACCAACAAAATACACTAGCCCACGATGAAACTCAAAGATGCTCTACTCACTACGCACCGACTTATTATTGGGGAGATAGCCGATGAGCCTCCAGTGACACGGGTAGAACATACCAAGGATGCCACACTGTCAGTAATCATTCCAACATTGAACGAGGAGACTAACCTTAGGGTCTTATTGGAAAAATTGCGGGGCTCCACGCCTCATGAGATCATCGTATCAGATGGAGGAAGCAGAGATAAAACTGTTGCTGTTGCCGAACAAGCTGGAGTGGAGGTTATAGACTCTCCCTCTGGGCGCGCAGTACAGATGAACCGCGCGGCTTCGGTTGCTACGGGTGACTACTTATTGTTCCTTCATGCGGACACTCTGCCCCCCATCAATTATCAAACAGTCGTCCAGCGTGTGCTTGATAAACCTGGTGTTAGTGCTGGATCTTTTCGGTTTAAACTTTCCTCAGGGTTACTCATAGCGTCTCTGATTGAAAAATTTGTCGATCTTCGCTGTCGTCTACTTGAAATACCCTATGGAGATCAGGGCCTGTTTGTTCGAAGATCTACTTTTAACCACTTGGGGGGATTTCCCGATTGGCCAGTCATGGAAGACTTAGACTTTGTTAGGCAGTTGAAGCGGTTAGGACGTGTTATCACAGCGCCAGAAGCCGCGATAACCTCTCCTCGGCGTTGGATCAACGGCGGAACTACGCGAACCTTCTTCCGTCATCAGATTATGCTAGCAGCCTATTACCTAGGTCTTCCTGCTAGACATATCGCAAGATTTCGGTTCTAGTGATCGATGATACTTTTCACCCCATGATTATCCCTACTCAACATCTATTGTACCCGATTTTCGCTGCCGACGCCTTAGGCCACGGACCTCACTGGATCTACAACCAGTATAAAATTCAACGCCACTTACCCTAACAAGATGCAGGATCTTCTAGACTGGATCGCCAATCAAGGCGCCTGGGCCCCTACCGTCTTCATCTTGTCGTATATAGGAGCGGCTGTAGCATTCATTCCGGGTAGCCTGCTCACTCTATCAGCCGGTGCTCTATTCGGAGTAGTTAAAGGCACCATCATCGTATCTTTAGCCTCAACATCGGCTGCCGCCGTGAGCTTCTTACTTGGGCGCTACACCCTTCGAACATGGATTCAGAAAAAGCTTTCGAGGAACGTTCAATTTAAGAACATTGATGACGCCATAAGCAATGAAGGGTGGAAGATCGTTTTTTTACTCCGACGCTCGCCTCTATTCCCCTTCGCTCTTCTCAACTATGGCATTGGACTCACAAGCATCCGTTTCTGGCCAGCTATTATCGCCTCATGGGTGGGAATGCTTCCCGGAACAATACTTTATGTGTATCTTGGTTCCTTAGCGCAAGTTGCCACTCAGGAAACCACGACCGCTCAGAAGGCTCTCTACGCTGTGGGTTTATTAGCAACACTCACCGCGACTATCCTTATCACGAAAATCGCGAAGCGAGCTCTCTCCCACAAAATTGATATCGCTCCTAACAATAACACTTCAGCAGAACCAAAATGAAATACCTCCTCACACCAGCCCTTTTCATAGTAGTATGTTTGCTACATTTATCCTCAGGGTGCGCGCCTACATCTAAAAGCCACCCAGATCTCTTAATGCATTATGAAGAGGCCGCGGCTAGTCATGGACAACGCATAAATCCCATCATTGTCATCCCTGGAATATTGGGGTCACGATTGGTCGACGAGACATCAGGTAAAATGGTCTGGGGTTCCTACGGAATTGGCTCCATTAACCATAGTTCAGCGAAGGGAAAGCGTACAATGGCGATCCCAATGAAACAGGGCCATCCTCTTTCGTCACTTACTGACGGTGTGGTGCAAGACGGCGCTCTTGACCGTCTAACTCTTAACCCAGGTTTCAGTGTCAGTGCCTATTCTAAATTGCTGCAAGCACTCGCTGTTGGTGGGTACCGAGATCAGCAAATACTAGAAAAGAAAGGTGCCGAGCATTTTACATGCTTTCAGTTCGGCTACGATTGGAGGCTATCAAATGCAGATAACGCTGCGCGTTTAGCTGATTTCATTGAAGAGAAAAAAGCTTACGTTAAGAAAGAGAACTTTCGCCGTTATGGCAACCGTGACGAGGTGAAATTCGATATTGTCGCGCATTCAATGGGCGGTCTTCTTGCTCGATACTACCTTATGTACGGACGAGCTCCAGTTCCCTCTGACGGAAGCTCCCCAAAGGTAACATGGGCGGGAGCTCAGCATGTCGATCGACTCATCCAATTAGGAACACCTAATGGAGGATCAGCCGAAGCCATTCA
>CAXMPP010000238.1:0-2635 GCA_964195395.1 uncultured Thermodesulfobacteriota bacterium | reverse complement strand
GAATGGTGAATGGTGAATGGTGAATGGTGAATGGTGAATGGTGAATGGTGAATGGTGAATGGTGAATGGTGAATGGTAATTCCTAATTCCTAATTCCTAATTCCTAATTCCTAATTCCTAATTCCTAATTCCTAATTCCTGTTCCACGTGGAACAACGAACTGAATGAATCCCTGCTTGCCTTCCTATAGCGCAGTAGTAAGTTTCTGCCGCTATGTTCCGCTATCCGAAAGAATACGACGTCCTCGTCATTGGTGCAGGTCACGCTGGTGTTGAAGCCGCGCTGGCAGCCGCACGCCTTGGCTGCTCCGTCGCAATGCTCACACAAAACCTCGACACTATTGGTGCTATGTCCTGCAACCCAGCTATTGGTGGGCTAGCAAAAGGGCATATGGTGCGTGAGATCGATGCACTCGGCGGAGCCATGGGTCTAAACACAGATGCCACAGCGATCCAATTCCGCATGCTCAATGCAAAGAAGGGACCCAGCGTCAGAGCTCCACGTGCCCAGTGCGATAAGAAAGCCTACCAATTCCGCATGAAGCGAATCATCGAAGGTCAAGAGAACCTCGATATGCACCAGGGGAATGTGGCTGAAATTCTCGTAAAGAACGACCAAGTCTACGGAATCCGTACTAGCCTCCAAATGGAAATATTGGCCAAATCTGTCATTCTATCAGCAGGCACATTCATGCGAGGTTTGATGCATGTTGGCCTTAAGAATGAAAAGGGTGGTCGCATGGGCGATGCCATTTCTACCGTTAGTGATAGCCTCAAGGAACTCGGTTTTGAGGTGGATCGATTTAAGACTGGAACCCCATGCCGAATCAATGGTCGCTCGATCGACTACTCGAAGTGCGAGCGACAAGATGGTGATACACCAGTGTCTAACTTCTCTTACATGGCTCACACCTTAACGAAGAAGCCCAACGACATTTTCACTCTCAATCCTTTCGGCGACCCAGCGTTCCACGTGGAACAAGTTCCATGTTGGATCACCTACACTAATCCAAGGACCCACGAAATCATAGCCAACAACCTGCATCAGTCACCTATCTACTCTGGCAAGATCGAATCTGTAGGACCACGCTATTGTCCATCAATCGAAGACAAAGTAGTGAAGTTCGCTGAGAAAGAACGTCACCAAATATTCATCGAGCCGGAAGGTCGCCACAGTCTAGAGTGCTATATCAATGGAGTTTCTACCTCACTCCCGTATGACGTGCAGCTCGACTTCATCCACTCGATCGTCGGTATGGAGAATGCTGAGATCATCCGCCCAGGCTACGCCGTGGAATACGACTACTGTCCGCCCACACAATTGCTACCAACCTTAGAAACAAAGCTGGTAGAGAACCTCTATTTTGCAGGGCAGATCAATGGCACCTCTGGCTACGAAGAAGCCGCAGCCCAGGGGCTCATGGCTGGAACCAACGCCGCCTTCAAAGTGCGCGGTGAAGATCCCTATATCCTAGGGCGCGATGAATCTTACATCGGCGTCATGATAGATGACCTCGTCACCAAGGGCTGTAATGAACCCTACCGCATGTTCACAAGCCGCGCCGAATACCGCTTACTCCTACGCCAAGACAACTCAGATCTGCGCCTCACACCGAGAGCCGCCGAGAGGGGACTCGTCAGCGATGAGCGCAAGGCATTCACTGAAGAAAAATTAGCCACTATAGCTGAAGCATCTGAATTCATTCGCCAGACAACTTACCAGTCCACTCGATTGAACAAGTGGTTCCGCCGTGCTGAGAATTCTTGGCAAGATCTACCACAGGAAATGCGTGATAAATTTCCTGCCGATCTCTGGTCGGTTGTCGAAACTGATTTCAAATACGAAGGGCACATCGTACGGCAACATAAACAAGTAGAGCGTCTCTCAAAAATGGAGCACAAGAAAATCCCCGACGATCTCGACTACTCTGAAATCAGCGGGCTCAAGAAGGAAGCTTCTCATAACTTCTCTACCATCCGCCCCCAAACACTCGGTCAGGCTGGACGCATCACAGGCATTACTCCTGCAGATGTGACCTTGCTCTCCATCTGGCTCGATAAAAAGAAGCGCGAACAAGATGCTTAACTGGGTAGAACCAGTCGTGGTCCTGTTGGGTGGGGGAGTGCTCTCACTCAAATTACTCGCGGTCTGGTCTCATACCCGCTGCGCAGCGCATGGAGTCGTCGATGGTAAACTGGCTCCTAACAATCTATCTCCCAATAGCGTTTGTAGCGATGGAGAAACGGCTAACATCGCGCCGTTAGCAGCAGAACAGGTCGATAGCTGGGAAAACCTACAAGACGCCGTACAGAGCCTCTCAGGGCGGTTTATCGTAACGGAGGCAAACTACCTCCACGCAGTCTTCCGTACGCCACTGCTAGGCTTTGAAGAAGACTTCGAAGCCAGATACGATAAACAAGCCAACTGTATCCATCTCCGCTCAGCCAGCCGCGTCGGCTTCTCAGACATGGGCAGCAATGCGAAGAGAGTCGAGTCTCTGAAGAGACTGGTGGAATAGTTCATTGGTTGAACAGTTTATTAGTCAACGATCAACAACAGTTGCGCCATACTTATAGAAATCCGAAATCCGCGAAATCCGCGAAATCCGCGAAATCCGCGAAATTCCTAATTCCTA
>CAXMPP010000237.1:0-2644 GCA_964195395.1 uncultured Thermodesulfobacteriota bacterium | reverse complement strand
GCTACCAAGAGATTAGCGAACAAACTGGGCTGAGCTCCAGCAATGTGGGGTTTTTATTACATAACGGGCTCAAGAAATTGAGAGAAATCCTCCCTAAAGATTTATTAAACTAAGCGGAAAAAAGAGAATGATGAAACTAACCATAGATGATCCGCGATTGACTGCATACGCCTTCGGCGAACTCAATCCTAAGGAGACAAAAGAGGTCGCCAAGCTGGTGACCGCTGATCCTGAGTTGAGAGCGGCAGTGAATGAATTGATAGCCATTGAATCAGTTTTTCAGACAGGTTCGGAACCAAAGTATGCACTACGTCCCGAGCAACGTGCGGCGATTTTCCAATCTTCTTCAGAGCCTAGCAATGTTGTGCATATTCCAGAAAAAAGCTGGGCTAAGCGAGTGGTGGCTGTGTTAGGAGTTGCCGCCGCAGTGGTGGTCTCGCTGACAATTCTACAGAGACCTAGTGGTGAGAGTGTTGACTCAGTCGTGCAGTTAGATTGGTCCTCACTATCTGATGGCGAGCTTCTGCAGGGTGTGACCCCAAGCTCGGATTCGTGGACTAATAATGAGTCTGTGAGCCATGAAAAATCAAGTGAGGTGAGTGAGGGACTACAAATGCATGCGAGTTCGATGAGGTCCGAAATGGCTGATCGCGCTGAAGTTGTTGATGTTTCAGTTCTAGCTAAAACTGGTTCTGGTGAACAGAAGTCCCCATGGGTCATGCGCTCTGAACAGGCTGAAACACGCATCCCGCTAGTGGCTGGAAATGCTAGCTATGCCTGGGTGAGTAAGAGCGTGGCTGCAGGTATATTTCCATCGCCAGCTAGTGTGCGGGTGGAGGAGTTGTTAAATCATTTTCCTGCTAGAGGAATGGCTGACATCACACATAGCGGAGCGAGTGCAGGAGTTGAGCTGGTGGAGTCGCCACTGGATTCATCTGAGCTGTTGTTGTTTGTCAGTTTCAATGCGAAGCAATCAATTGATCTAGAGGCCGCATTGGAATTTTCTGAATCAGTAAAATCATATAGATTGTTAGGTTATCAGCAAGATGCTGGAAAGGTAGAGCTCGCGCCATCTCAGTTGATGGATGCTGGGAACTCGCATCAGGTGGCCTACGCACTTAAGCTGGCCGAAGATGCCGATATAAACGAACCCATTCTGAATCTTCATTTACGACAGAAAGGCGCTGCCGAGCAAGCAAGTCTAGCAGTGATTTATTCTAAGACAGAGTGGAGTGACCTTAGCTCTGGTGGTAAAATGCAGTTGTTAGTAGTGACGTGGGCAGAGTGGTTGGTTGAGCCATCGAGGAATGATCTCCGCAAAGAAGTTGAGCTGATCATGGCAGATGTGACAGCTGTTCATGAGAGTGAAAAACATTTGTTAGAGACTATTCAAGCAAGTCTTCAGCTATTGCAGGTTGATTGATCCAGCGTGATAGTATTATGCTTCAGCTGTGGATTTAAATGATCAGCAAGTTCCAGGACTAAGCGTGCGAGTGGACAACGTGATGTACGTTCCCCACCTCGATGCTCCTGAGCATAAACCCTTTGCTTTTGTGTATTTCATTACGGTGATGAACCGAGCAAAAGTGAATGTGACGATCAAGGCGCGCAAGTGGATTGTACGCGAGGCCGATGGTGAATGTACCGTGGTCGAGGGGGCTGGTGTGGTCGGTGAGACACCGACGATAGAGCCTGGCGAGGATTTCACCTACAATAGCTGCCACGTGATTCTGCACGATGCAGAAGTGCAGGGGGCGCTGTTTGGTTCTACGGAATCAGGGGAAATGTTTAGTGTGAGAATTCCAGATTTCACTCTGCGACTGCCGCTGTCAGATGGGTGAAATCTAGTTGCTGAAGGATGCTCTGCATTTCAGCTTCGCTGTGAGGGCCGATGCTTGCAATGGCTAGGTTTTCTTTAAGGAAAATCTTTTTTGTGAGCGATGAAAGTTGCTCAAGGGTGACGGAGTCGAGCGTGTTTCTCGCGGCGACGGGATTGACGATCTTTCCGAAGGAGGTGAGTGAGTCGCCCATCCAATTCATCTGGGAGTGAGGAGTCTCTAATCCAATCCGCGCTTGACCCATGGCAAAACGCTTGGCCTGAGCTAGTTCATCTTCGGTGAATCCATTGTTGAGAATGTCATTAAGGACTTGTTTGATAGCAAGAATGCTTTCTTCCAGGCGGTCGCTGTCGAGTCCTGCGTGGATCTCAAAGGTGCCTGTGTCTTCGTAGAGGCTGAAATCGCTAGCGATATGGTAGCAAAGGCCGCGCTTTTCACGTAGCTCTTGGAATAAGCGGGAGCTCATGGTTTCGCCTAACAGCAGGCTGAGCATGCGTAGAACTTGGCGGTCCTTGGAATGGCGACCAGAGGTGTGAAAGGCGATGGCTAGATGTGATTGCTCGATTTTACGCTGATCGTGGAGTGAGGGGACTTCATTGGATAATACTTTTGGTTCGAAGTGCTCATAGGCACTTTTACCGTGAGTTTCTTGCGGTAGGAGCTTCTCCACGAGAGCTACTACCTCAGTGTGTGTCGCGTTGCCCGCGACAGAAATGGTGATGCCTTCACTAGCATAGTGTTTTTTAGTGAATTCTGTGAGAGAATCGGCATTGATCCCCAAAATGGATGCTTCAGACCCAGTGATC
>CAXMPP010000236.1:0-2648 GCA_964195395.1 uncultured Thermodesulfobacteriota bacterium | reverse complement strand
CGCACGGGTTTAGGCCCAAGCGTAGTGCGCACGGTGCGATCAACGAGATGCTTAGGGAAACTAACAAAAAGGGCAATAGATGCCATGTAGTTGACTGTGATTTAGCCGCATTCTTCGACACCGTTGACCACCAGAAGTTGATGGAGAAGCTACGCGAAAGCATTGCCGACCCAGCGCTTCTGAAACTCATTCTCGGGTATTTGAAAGCAGGAGTGATCCCGTCGAAACTTACTCGGGAAGAGCGTGAGGAAGAAAAGAAAGAGAAAGACGAAGGAGTGCCGCAAGGTGGACCGTTGAGTCCTCTGTTGGCTAATATATTGCTCGATGAGCTAGACCACGAACTCGAAAAACGAGGGCATAAGTTCGTTAGATATGCCGACGACTTTGTAATCCTTTGCAGGAGCCTGCGAGCAGGTAAGCGCATTTTACAAAGTATAACGAAGTATTTGGCGGACGAACTCAAACTAACCGTCAACCAAACCAAAAGCCAAGTAGTGAAACTGCTAGACGCCAGCTTCCTAGGGTTCAAGATAGTACGCCGTAAAATATGGTGGACAGAAAAGAGCCTGAAGAAGTTCAAGCAACGCATCAGAGAAATCACCAAACGAACGCGAGGAAGCTCGCCAACAAAAGTGACCTCTGAACTGAGGATGTATGTCCGAGGGGCAATGAACTACTACGGCATGGGGATGAAAAGCGCAGAAGCGCGAGACCTCGATGGTTGGATGCGCAGTCGAATGCGACTCTACTACTGGAAACAGTGGGGAAGACCGAGGACGCGACGGCGAAAGCTGCTGCGTCTAGGCATCCGCCGAGGGGAAGTGCACAAGGTGAGTCGCAGTAGAAAAGGCCCATGGAGAATCAGCCACAACAGCATCGTCCATCGGGCGATGACACTGGAATGGTTAGGAGCCCAAGGCCTCCCAAGTATAGAAAAACAGTGGAACCTCATTCGCTATCCCAATGGTCCGAAAAGACAAAAGGGTTAGCCTATGACAGCTAGGAACCGCCGTGCTACGGACCCGTATGGCCGGTGGTGTGGGGGGCGGGAGTTAGAACCTCCCGCCTACCCGATTAGCTAACTTTTTTAATGTGACGACCTGTGAAGAATGCAACGAGTCCAAAAACAATAAAGTAAAATAACCCAAGTCCTCCTAAGATGGCAGAAAATCCCCACTTACTGAAAAAATTATTCAGAATGGATCTCTGGGGATTGTGCGGAATATACAGCACCTCTATGGAGTCGCCAATTTCACCAACTGGCGGCCAACTCGCAGTAGAAGAAATGATCTTCACTTCACTGCCTGTCTGATCCTTAAATACATAAACAGGAGCGTATAATGTGTCACCTTCTTCGCTCTTCTGTTCAATTAAATTTGTGATGGTAGCTGAAGTCGTAACAGCCTCCTGTAAGTAAATCCATCTGTAAATCCCGAAGCCTAGACCGCTAAGCATGAGTATAATGCACAGACAGCATAATGTCTTTGCCATGCGATTCCATCCTTTGGCACTAAAATCAAACATATTTTTTAAGCTAACGTAAAGCACACCGATCGCTGATCCTCAGTGCACTTCAAGTTTTGGATTGTGTTGTAAATTGTCATAAAAATCGGCGCTCTCGTAGCTGATCCGCGATTCGGTGCTGCGTGTTGTTAGACGTTTTTTTTGAGCGATGAGATCATGCGACTCCATACTTCTATAGCCAACTTCAAATCACTACCTGCAGGAAAATAATGAAAGGACAGAACATTAGTTTCGATTTTAGTAGCTACATAAACAGTGCTCATTAGTTCGCCTTCTTTATTTTTCACTAACATAGCTAGAACTGGGTATCCATCCGCTTCAAATCGCTTCTTAGATATCACGACCATTTTATTCTTCTTCAACTCTTCCTCAAAGCTATCCTCAATACTAAACTTGCCCTTACTATAGCCAACACTCATCGAAATAGTTCCTCGTATAAAACCTGTCTTTTTAGGCAGGTTTCCTGTCTTAGTAGTCCCAGCGACTTCTTCTGGACGCATCCAGTAAACATTAACTAATAGATCTTCTCCTAGTTTTTCTGCATGCTCATACTCTTTGGGAATTTCAAAACTCAGATCGACAGGTGCTATCTGACCTGCAAAGAATTTTTTGAATGAAACCTTTTTGTATTCTGCTCCATGACTGAATGAGCACAGTAAAAAGGTTGCAATCATGACTGAAATTCTTCGAGGTGCATTTCTATTTTTTTTCATATTTTTTAGCCTAACGTAAAGCACACCGATCTCGGATCCTCAGTGCACTTAAAGTTTGGGGTTATGGTGGAAATTGTCATATAAATAGGGCTCTCGCAGCTGATCCGAGATTGGGTGCAGCGTCTTGTTCTATCAGTACGGTCCTTTCGATGTCCACCTAATCTGGATGAGATCAACTGTCGAAATGACTGAAATGCGATTCGGGAAATATGTAGGATGTTAGAATTTTCTTCAATCTTCAAATCACAGAAGTGCACATCAAATGCTGTAGTTCTGAAATATCCGAAAACCAAAACACTGAGAAAATAGAGGAATAATCAACCTGAATAATCTAGACCTGAAAATACGCGAACGACTGGCTAATCTAAGAGAACGTAAAGCACACCGACTGATGACCACTCAGTGTACTTA
>CAXMPP010000235.1:0-2652 GCA_964195395.1 uncultured Thermodesulfobacteriota bacterium | reverse complement strand
TTTTTTGTTCCTACGATCCATCTCATCGTTCGCTACAAAATGAGGGTCACTTTTTTATAGAATTTGCCATTGCCGAGTGGCCATTTCTTAGTATTTTGCACAGCAACATGAGCAGTTTTATGAAAATCATCGCTAGCCTTCTTCTTACTGTTCTCAGTCTCAGCGCGGGCGTGTATGAAGATCTTGAGTATGGTGATACTAAACAAGAGGTGACCGACAAACTCATGGCCTGTGACCGGGTAGAGAACACTATCCCAGAAACCATGTTTGCCAGAGTTGGCCTGAATGGAACTTTCCAAATAAAAGAATACCTCCATGGACTCAAATTCTCCTTGTTTTTCGATTGGAGCGAAAATGGCAAACTCAATGAAATCACATTGCGCTCGAACGCCATTGACCAGCGGGAATTCAATTCCACATTGAGCGAGTCATTCAAAAGTGCTAATAAACTTATCACTGAAGTCTACGGCTCAGCCGTCATGACCAATCCAATGCCTAACATCAACCAAATAGTTGACGGAAAAACCCTCAATTCTCATCTCTGGCATGTCGGTGATGGAACATTGCTTATGGGTGTTGCGAAAGATCAAGGAAAACTCCACCTGTCCATATGCTTCTTAAAGAAACACATCAACCCCGTTCCTAAGTAATAAAGTTACCACCAGTGGCAGACGCTCTCACACAAACTCTCAGTCGCCATTTTGGTCACAGTACTTTTCGCCCACTTCAGCGAGAGATCATTGAGAGCGTTCTCGCTGGCACTCCAACTCTGGCAATCTTACCCACAGGTGGAGGAAAGTCACTCACCTACCAGCTTCCAGCACTTCTGCTAGACGGAGTCACTCTCGTCATTTCCCCACTGATTTCACTGATCCAAGATCAAACTCAGGAGCTGAAGCGCAAAGGTCTACCAGTCGGGCGTTTTGATTCAACTCTCAGCCAAGAGGAACGTAGCCAACAACTAAGCTCGCTAGGTAAAGGTGAGTTCAAACTTTTCTACACCTCGCCAGAATCTTTAGCTAACCCAGCACTCTCCGCCATCCTTCGCCAAATTGATGTTGCTCTCATCGCGATCGATGAGGCGCATTGCATTTCTGACTGGGGCCACAGTTTCCGCCCCTCTTACCTCTATCTCCCAAAGATTGTTAGATCTCTGAAGCCACACTCAGTGCTGGCACTCACAGCAACGGCTACACGTAAAACTGCCTCTGAAATTCGTAAACTCTTTAAAATAAAAACCGCTCAACAGTTCAGTTCCTCCCACCTTAGGCCAAATTTACAATTTGAAATATCTCCATGCTCTGTAACAGAAAAAGATTCGACCCTACTTTCTGCCCTAGCTAACAAAGAGAACCTCCCAGCTATAGTTTATGCTATGCGCCAAGAACAGTGTGAAGCAATCGCCCACATGCTGAATGCTCACGGTTATAAGGCTAGGTCGTACCATGCTGGACTAAATACTAAAGCTCGTTCACTAATCCAGAATCAGTTTCTCAATGATGAGATCGAAGTAGTCGTCGCGACCATCGCTTTCGGCATGGGAGTGGACAAGCCTAACATTCGCAGTGTCATTCACTACCACCTACCTAAGTCCCCCGAAGGTTGGATGCAGGAAAGCGGCCGAGCTGGACGCGACGGTCTCCCTAGCCTTTGTTTACTCCTAGGCTGCGGCGATGATGTGATCCCTCTAGAAAACCTCATTCAGGCAAAAGTAATCAGAAACCGCCCACTCACCAAACTGATTGGCTCCTTATTCGAGCAAGGTAAAACCTCCAAACTCTCTCCCTACCACACTCGCGTGCAACTCGATTTCCACGTGAGTAGCCTAGACATCATCCTCGCTCGCTTAGAAGTGGGTGGTTATATGAAATTTGTAGGCACCAGTTGGCGTTATATTTGGGCTTGGCCGGTAGCTGGTAGTAGGCTTGATCTCAGCCCATTTCCTAAGAAGCTACGCTCAGCGCTTGAACATATTTTTCAGCTAGGCGAGCGGTACGACACCGACTCTGTCGAATCCGATTTCTCAGTTACGCCAGTAAAGCTATGGCAGGCTCTGATTCTACTGAAGGAAGACAATGCCATCGTACACAAACCCAGTGGGTGGTTCTGGCACTATCAAATAAAAAAGGCATCACTTGATGTTCCAGCACTCAAACTCGAGTTGTTAGACCACTTGCAAAAGCAAACAGACACCGAACTCTCTAAGCTCGCCGAAGTGCAAAAAATAGCCACCACACGGGCCTGCATACCGAACAAACTAGCTCAATGGTTTGGCGAAAAAGTGAGCGCCCCCTGTGGGACATGTTCTTCATGTCTCAAAGAAAAGCGCCCCAGCAAACTTCCTAGATCAACAGTCCCGCCAGTCTCGAATGCTCAATTAGAGGCTATTCATCAGCAACTTGATTCGTCCAAGAATAGAATTCGCACGAACCAACAACTCACACGTTTTCTGTGCGGCATCCCTAGCCCGTACTTACGTCATTATTGGTTAACTAAAAATCCAAATTTCGGGCTACTTTCCAAACACCATTATACAGACATTCACAACTACGCCAAAGCCATATTGAATGCTGCGGATTGACTACTCTAACGACCGAACTGCTTGAACAAGAAATCCATGGCACCTTTCTTGGCATAGTCTTTAATCAGGTC
>CAXMPP010000234.1:0-2678 GCA_964195395.1 uncultured Thermodesulfobacteriota bacterium | reverse complement strand
ACGGGAATGTCGAGATACTTGGCTCTTGCAATGGCGAGATCGCGAGCCGAGTAACGCAGCCCCTCCTGTTGTTTGAAGGAGTGATCGTGTTCCTCGTCGACGATGATCAGGCCCGGGTTCTTCAGCGGCGTAAATATGGCGGAGCGCGTGCCAACAACGAGATGTGCGGCGCCGGATCGTGCTGCACGCCAGGCGGCCAGGCGCGCGCTGTTTGTTAATCCGGAATGCAGAAGCGCGGGTTCGATACCGAGCCGATCACGGAGGCGAGAAACAAGCTGCGGTGTCAACCCGATCTCCGGCACCAGGACCAGCACTTGCTTGCCCTGCTCCAGAACATCCTGCACGCGCTGCAGGTAGACCTCAGTCTTTCCAGATCCAGTAACGCCGAGGAGTAAAATAGGTTTTGGAATACCTTTGTCGTTGGTGGCAGGATTGACGATTTTCTCCAGCGCCACCTCTTGCTCAGAGTTGAGTTTGAGCGGCGCACTTTCGAGGAATTCTTGGTCTTCGTCTGGGTCTCGGCGAACAGCCTCTTCCTTTAGAGCCACATGGCCCTTTTTTACTAAAGACTTCACCGCAGCAGTCACCGAGCCACCACCGAGGTCTTTCAGAGACATCATGCCGGAATTTGATTCGAGTAGTTTGAGAATGATATGTTGTTTGGGTGCGCGCTTAGCCAGTTTTTCTAGAGCCTCAGCATCGGGCATTTCCTTGATCTCGACGATCTTGCGCGTCTTCTCGCTGTGCATCTCTTGCCGCACCGATTCCGGCAGCAGTGCGCGCATGACTTGCTCCAGTGGTGCCACATAGTATTCGGCAATCCACTTGCCCAGTTTCATCAACTGCGGAGTGATCAGAGGTTCAGGATCGATCAGTTTGCTTACCGGGCGGAGGTTATAGTTGGTCTGTGGAGGGGGACCGACTTCTAACACAGTTCCAGTGGAGTCGCGATTACGTAGCGGTATACGTACCCGGCAGCCTGTCGCTACGGGCATGTCATCAGGGATCATGTAATCGAAGACGAGCTCGGATGGGCCGTCGATGAGGACTCTAGCGGATTGCTGCACAGAGCGAATGTGGAGTGTGAACTGAGCTGTGTGAAGGGTGAAAAAAGTAAATCTGGTACTAGTGGATCAGTCGGAGTGCTCTGAATCAGTACGGTTTAAAAATTACTTGTCCCAAATGGGCCAATTGCTGAGTATAGTAATGATATGAAACATATCTATCTCATCCTATTTGCTCTTTGTTCCGTGGCCTTTTGTCAGGGAGATTACGTTCCGGAAAAGGGATCGGTGGAGCGAAAGAAGTCAAAAAAGAGAAAACAAAGCCAAGTGGACGCTCAGTTGCCGATGGTGCTCATTCTGGGTGACTCGATTTCCATCGGCTACACAAAAGGCGTGAAGAAAGCGCTGATTGGGAAAGCTAACGTCATCCATAATCCAGGAAACAGCCAGGGGACGACACATACGCTTAAAAATGTAGATAAATGGCTGGAGATGAAAAAGTGGGACGTGATTCACTTTAACCTAGGATTGCACGATCTCAAGCGAGTGAAAGTGGCTGGAACATCTGAGAATTCTAATGACCCTAGCGACCCATCTCAAGCAGACCTAAAAACCTACACTACTAACATGCAAGAGATCGTAGGTAAACTAAAGGGCAGTGGCGCTAAGTTGATATTTGCCACGACCACTCCGTATCCAGCGGGAGTATCACCCTACCGTGACCCAGCTGACCCAGCTAAGTATAATGCAGCGGCCATCACCATCATGAAGGCAAACAATATCCCAGTGGATGACCTCTACGCTCTCGTTTTACCTAAGCTCGCTGAAGTCCAAAAGCCAAAGAACGTGCACTTCAATCCTGCGGGTTCAGCTCTGTTAGCAAAGCAAGTCACTGAAATGATCTCTGCAGCACTGCCCAAGAAGTAGGCTCACATCGTTGACGTTTTCTAAATGCTCTCACTCCACCGGTGAGGGCATTTTTTAGTTTAAGGGCTGAGTTTTTTTAGAAAACTTTAAAGTCGATGTCACAAATGTGATCGCCCACGCCAATGGTAGGTGAAAGACTATGGAAGCTCTAGCAATCATGAATGAAACTAAACAGGAGACCTTTGCGGATCTGGCGCGCACGCACCACCGCGAATTACTCGTTTACGCCCGTGCTCTGACTCGTGAGGATCATCAAAGCCGTGATATTGTCCAGGAGTCCTTTGTGACTGCTTGGGAGAATATGGAACGCTTTGATGTGACTCGCGATTTCGGTTCCTGGCTCCGCGGCATTGTCCGCAATAAATGGCGCGAAACCATGCGCCGCAATAATAAACAGATCGCTCTAGAAGACGATGCTCTGGAATCGATGGAGGCTGAGATGCTGACCTGGCAGGAGTTGCGACAAGATGGAGGCCCCGGTGTCTTCATCCGCTTAGAGGACTGTGTTGGCAAACTCCCAGAGGCCCTCGTGGGCGCTGTGAAGAGTTTTTATTACGAGGGCTGCTCGACGGATGAAGCAGCAGAACAGTTAGAGATTGGAGGTGCCACACTACGCAAGCGTCTCGAACGAGCGCGCGAAGCACTGCGCCAATGTCTCCAAACTAAATAAAGAGAGGAAAGAAAATGGATAATCATAAAGATCAATTGTTAGATGAGTTGCTCAAAGAGCACGCTAAGCACGGAGCA
>CAXMPP010000233.1:0-2762 GCA_964195395.1 uncultured Thermodesulfobacteriota bacterium | reverse complement strand
CAAATGCATTTAGCCAAGGCATCAAACACGGTGACTGGAAGACCACTGATCTATCAGGACCTGGTCCGTCAATTTCCTTATCACCAACAATAATACAGCCACCAGAGATTTCATTCAGTCCAACATCCTGAGCTCGGCGGACTTAACGCATCCAGAGTGACCAATCAGTGAAATGAACTCACCTTCTTTGATTTTTAGGTTGAAGTCTTCGACTACGCGAAATGGATCACTGTAGGGATCAGGATATTCTTTGATCAAGTTTGAGATTTCAACGTAAGCGTCCGAGGCTTCACCATTGGAAAGCGATTGCTGGTGCCGTGTTTATTAGCTAGGCAGCGAGCGAAGTACTCGCTGCTTTGGCGGCCTCGGCGGCGTGATAGGCTTTAGCCCAGGCGGCGGGGGTGAGGGCGTCTAGATCGTTGTTCGTGGCTGTGGGGACTCGCTCGATAATGTCCCGGAGGTATTGCTCGGGTGGGACACTGCAGCCTTTTGCGCTGAGTAGGAGACTGTTGAGCACAGCGCTGTATTGACCTGCTTCCGGTGAGCCGATGAAGAGATGGTTTTTCTTACCTACTACGGTGGGACGCAGGGCATTTTCGGTGAGGTTGTTGTCGATCTCCACTTGGCCGTGCTCAAGATAGGTGTGCATGTCCGGAAGTTGATTGCGGGCATAGGTGAGCGCTTTGCCCAAATAGCTTTGTGGCAAAATGTGCATCTTTCCTGAGAGGTGGAGAACTGCTTTTTCTAGCAGTACTACCCTGGGTTTGCTTTGAATTTTCCGTATGCGGGCGCGGGTTTCACTGTCGCAGCTGTATTCCCGAAGGCGTGCTTCGACCTGATAGAGTTCACCAATGATTTTCATGAACCAGCGGGCGATGTGGCCGTGGCTGCCTTTGAGCGATTTCTCGAAGTAGCGGCGAATGTGAGCAAGGCAGGCGGCGCGTTTGACTTCTTTACCTAACAATCTCTGCGCGATGCAGTAGTTGCCGTAGGCTTGGTAGCCATCGCTTTGGATGACCCCTATGAAGCTGGTGCCTAAAAACTTACCGAGGTTTTCGTGATTGCGGTTGGTGCGCCAGTCGAAGATGACTTCGCTGTTAGCTCCTCGGTAAATCCAGTAGTAGCCTTGAGCGCTGCCGTTGGGGTGATTGGTGTCGAGGTAGCGGATGGGAGTTTCGTCAGCCTGGATGTAGCCGCTGGCTAGCATCTGGGCTTTCATTCGCTTGTAGATGGGTTCGAGCCCAGTGGCGACGGATTCTGCCATATCTGCCATGCTTTGGCGCGGTAGTTCAACACCGAAGCGCTGGGAGTAAAGGGTGCTTTGTCGGAAGTATGGGAGAGCGTAGAGATAGCGGTTACAGAGCATTTCGCTGAGTAGTCCAGCTCCCCAGTAGCCGTTCGGGATGATAGTGGGCTTGGCTGGTGCACTAACAGGAGCTTGGTGCGGGTTGTTTAGGGGGACGTATTTACCACGCACTGTTTCGACTTTGTAGAAGTAGCCAGGATCTTTTTCAAGATGAGTGGTGATATCTTCTCCGATGCGTCGCCAGTCTTGTGGGGCGTCTAGCACTTCTTGCGGCGTGAGTTCTAAGCGGTTTATTGGGAGGTGATCAGGCAAACGATTGGATCGTATTTTACGCTTCTTTTTTGTCTTCTCTGCTGCGCCTTTTGCGCTGTCCGCCCCCGGGTCTTCTTCGGGGGCGTCCTCTGGCTTTCCCGGCACGTCAAAGAGTGAAGGTTGATCGGAGTCAAGCTTTTCACTTTTCTGCCCGAAGAGCTGACGCTTGAGGTAATCGAGCTGCTGAGTGAGGATGGAGACGGCGTTACGCAGCTCTTTGATTTCCTCTTTCTGTGAGGCGTTTTCCTCTAAAATTCGCAGCTGTTGTTCCTCGTTCAAGATGCATTAATATAACCAATTTAAGCCTTTAAAATCAATGATTAAAGCTGCTTTTATTAGCCTACATGAGGGGTCTCATACCATGCTCTTTGGGCTCCATCTTTGAGGTCGATCCCGCTGAGTAACATTTCTAATGCCTCGGGCTTGAGTTGCATTTTCCCGTCTTTGCTCTGCAGGGATTTGGGCCACCGAAAACCGCCTTTTTCTAAGCGTTTAGCCATCACCCATAGGCCGCTTCCGTCCCAGTAGAGTAATTTGATGCGGTTACGGGATTTATTGCTAAAGACGAAGAGTTTACGTGAGAGCAGATCCTCACGTAATTGGGTGGCAACGATGGCGCTGAGCCCTTCGAAGCTCTTTCGCATATCACATGGAGCTGTTGCCAGGCAGACTTTGACACTGTGTGTGAGGATCATGAATGGCAGGGCTGGAAGATTCGCAGAGTGATTCCTTCGGCTAAAGTGAGTTCGGCAATGGGCTGGCGCGTTATGCTCCCCATGCTTGCAGATGTTTCTATTTCAATGAATTCAGGCAAATCGACATGAGGATCGGGCTGAGACTTCCACTGCAGGAAGGCTTGATAAGGGAGTTCATGCTCGCGGCAGAAAGCAGCAGCGCTGAGTCCCGAGTCAGCGTGGAGCTCTAACCACGCTTCTTTGTCTGCGGCTGTATACGGTGTTGATGTCATAGCTACCACTATGCCGTAGGCCCCAGCTAAACTGGAAGCTCATTTAGATGGTGGAGCCTCGGACGCTTACGTTAGTGTAGCGTAACTTTCACCGGCATGAGCCCGTGTAAAGCAACACAGAATAATTGTAATAATTGTGAGTAGTTTCATTTTTTAAGAGAACGTAAAGCACACCAA
>CAXMPP010000232.1:0-2780 GCA_964195395.1 uncultured Thermodesulfobacteriota bacterium | reverse complement strand
CTTCTTTAATGAGATGCACCGCGCAATCGTAGAAATATTCGAAATAATCCGAGGCGAAATAGAGGTTCTCGCCCCAGTCAAAGCCTAACCAAGCCACATCTTTTTTTATCGCATCGACATAGGCTGCATCCTCCTTCACCGGGTTGGTGTCATCAAAGCGTAGGTGACAAACGGCTCCAGAGCCTGCGTTGTCCTCAGCAATGCCAAAATTGATACAGATCGCCTTGGCATGTCCTATATGAAGGTAGCCGTTAGGTTCTGGTGGAAAACGGGTGATCGTTGTCTGATGCTTGCCGTTGGTTAAATCCTCTGCGATGATCTCGCGGATAAAGTCTTTTTTGTCTTCAGAGTTGCTCATGTGTTTGAACGGAAATTTGTTACCTGTTTCATGCTGTAATTCTCCCCAGCATGCAACCCCTATCAACTCAGATTGTTGAGTTACACGTCGGTATAGACCTCTCGGACCTAGTCACAGGCATAAGGGTTGAGGACAGAAAGAATTCCGTTACCCTACTCCAACTCACACACTTTCCCTCACCGCCTCATGCCCACCTTCTCCAGCTTCGACACCACAGCTTTCAGCTACCAGCAATGGGGAGAGGAGAAATCTCCCACGGCTCTCGTCATCGGTATCCATGGGTTTTGTGGAGCGGCTTGCGACTTCAATGGCCTGGCTCATTCTCTCTGCCTGCAAAACCCACAACTCGGCGTAGTCGCCTACAACCTTCGTGGCATGGGTCTAGATCCTGTGCTCAACCGCCGTGGTGATATCGAGTCGGCAAGCTACTGGCCGCGTGATCTTCTGAGTTTTTGCAGCCACATCCGAGCTCTTTACCCAGATATCCCACTCGTGTGGTGCGCTGAATCACTCGGCGCATTGATTGCCTGCAATACGCTATCCACCCACCCACATACTCGGGATTTTTGTGACGCACTCATCCTTTACTCACCAGTGGTTGCAATAGACCGACAGGTGGCGCGATGGAAGATTGCGCTCGCCCATGGGATTGCTCGAGTATTTCCTGAAAAACGCATCTCTCTAGACCTATTCACCGGTTCGCAATCAGTTCAGGTCACTCAGGGCGCTGCCGACCACACGGCCCAGTCCAGCACGAATAGTTGGCACGTCTCCAGCTTCTCCATGCGGCTTCTCAATGCGATTGCCAACTTGATCGTAGATATGCCCCACGCCGCGGAGTCACTCGCTGTCCCAACACTCGTCATCAATGGTGGCCACGATTTCTTCACCCGACCAGAGGCGCTAGAGCAATGGCTGACATTCCTCCCTACCACTACCTCTGTGGAGCACAGCCATTTCCCAGAATCCTACCATCTCATGCTCTATGACTCACATGCCGAAGCCATCTTTTCTCGTACTGCAGGTTGGCTAGTCCAGAAAATATAAATAACTTTCCTATTGCCTCACGCTCAGAATCTCGCAAGCTTCCCGCACCTATGAAGCCACTTCACTTTCTTTTCATCGCCGCAACTGGAGCCCTCAGTAGCTGTGGGAGCATGAATGATCCAATATATTACGATAATGGTGAAGCTAAAGTGTCGAAGGTGAGCCAGCAAGGTTTACCACCGGTGGTAAAAGGTGACGCACCTATTCCTGTCACCGCAAACATTCCACCTGCGAATAAAAAGCCGCCAGTCATTAAAAAGACGAGCCCATTCATGCAGCCTAATGTCTTCGACATTCCAAAAAGTGAAGACCTCAAGGAGACGTCCACGTCCACACGCAATAACTCGGGCAGCCACGGTCTCACAGTGCCGAACCGGTAGTTAGGATCGCGGAAAGAAATACAGTCCCGGATCTTCTTGATCTTTTTCCACCAGCAGCGTTGTCTTCAACCTCGAATATTCCAATATACGTGGATTGAAGGTGCCTTGCTGCTGAAACAAATCTCTGCGAATCTCAGGATCCGTACTTATTTCCGAGACCCTTAGCGGCTGATCACGATATTGAGGTTCGACCCTCTATAATGGCTTGGGCGACAAGACGATTGGTAGTAGCTGCGGCTACGACAATGGCTGCGGGAGTAATAATTTGGCCAATGGCTGTAGCCAAATCCGTAGCCAAAAGCATACCGGCTGTTGGCATAAATAGCCCTCCCGCGCACATGCGACTTACGCCAAATCCGGCGAGCGTCCCACTGGTACGCATTCTTAAAGAGCGGTTCCTTTTTTTCAAGCTCAGCCGAAGTCTTATCTTGGGCTAATACTCGCACCACATTTCCCTCGGCATCGTACCATTCTTCCTCTTGCGCTGAAGCAAGACCGACGAGCAAGCAACTGATGAGTAAATAAAAGGCTTTCATTCCTCCCAAAGATACACCAAACCCTCTCCGAAACGAAACATTTTCATCAGTATGCGCCCACACAAGAAATTCGTCCCCTTCCCTTTCGAGTACCATCAAGAAATCGACATCACCATCGACTCTCTCTCCAACCTTGGGGTCGGCATTGCTAAAGTCGATATCCCTGCGTCTCAAGAGGAAGGTGAAACCGAAACCACTAAATGGGTCGTCTTCGTCCCCTTCGCACTTCCTGGCGAAAAGGTCCGCACGCGCATTTTCCGCAATGACAACAATTGCTCCCAGGGCGACCTAATAGAAGTCCTTGAGCCGTCCCCGCACCGCATCGAGCCAAAATGCTCACTCTTCGGTGAATGTGGTGGTTGCCAATACCAACACGTTGATTACCCGACTCAGGTGAAATGGAAGACGCGTCAGGTTGGCGAACTCCTCCAGCACATGGCCGGCATCGACCACCCAGTG
>CAXMPP010000231.1:0-2787 GCA_964195395.1 uncultured Thermodesulfobacteriota bacterium | reverse complement strand
TTAAAAGGATTTTTTGGCCATCGATAGTAGCTGAGATGATTTGATCGTTTTTCGGGGCTTCATTGTAGAGCCAGTAGAAGCGCTTTCCTGTGATGTCGTCTTGATGCCATAGGATGTGTTTTGGCCAGGGATCACGCGTGTGGCTGGCCATCCATGGGATAGCTACAGCATCTTTGCCATTCATCCAGTGGCCACAGTTGGGGTAAATGATGGTTTTGTGTTCATAAGCGCCCGGATTCAATTTGGCTAAGGTATCGAGCTTAGCCCCCCATTGAGCTGCAATTTTATTGCGATCATAGGCCGCGTCCTTTCCTCCACATTGGATAAAGAAGGGGAGGTTGTAGAGGTTGTCTGGGCGAGCTTCATTCGGGTGGCCCGCCATCATAGCAGCTGCGGCCCATCGATCAGCCATGCGTGGCGCTAGCTGGTAGGTGCCGTCGCCTCCTGCCGAGTAGCCTGTGATGTAAACTTTGTTAGGATCGACGCCTTTGAGAGCCACGAAGTTCTCAATGAGGGTGTCAAACATCGGGTCGATGTGGCCTTCGTGCCAGAGGTTCCAGCTATTTGTCGCTGCGCGGGGAGCTAGGTAGTAGCCCTCATCTGGTTTATACAGACGAATTTGGTTCTTCCATTGGCTGTCGTTGACTGCGGCTGGAGCACCGCCACCACCATGCATGGAAATGTAGAGCGAGTGACCAGTCGCGGGTGCTTCACCAAACTCGAGGAAGGCGTAAGGCATTTTCAGATCACCGTGTTTGATGGTCTTAGAATCAAAATCTTGCTGACGCTCTTCTTTGAGTTCTTTCTTTCGTTGAGCGAGTGATTCCGAGCTATAGGCGTCGGCTTCGGTTTTACTCAGCCCAGCGGCAAAGCTAGGAATGGTTAAGGCGATGAGTGTTAGATGCGTGATGCTTTTTTGCATGCCAAGAATATGCATGCAACTGACTGACTATGCAAAGATCTTAGTTATCGCGGATCCTTTTCTGCCTGCCATTTTGAATGGGCGCTTGCTTGCCGAGTAGATTGTTTCGTCATAATTCAGTCCCATAGCGTGGCCAATTGTCGCATTGAAGTCCGAGGCGCTCACAGCATCCTTAACCACACTGGAGCCAGTGGCATCGGTTTCGCCGTAGACCATGCCGCCTTTGATTCCTCCGCCAGCGAGGATGGTGGAAAATGCTTTGGGGAAGTGGTTGCGTCCGCCATCGTCCGTGACTTTTGGGGTGCGGCCGAATTCGGTAGCTAGCACGACGAGTGTGGAGTCTAGTAGGCCTTTGGCTTTGAGATCCATGAGTAAAGCTGAGACCGCTTGATCTAGGATTGGTAGCTTGTCTGCAGCTTGTTGGAAGTTGTCGTTGTGCCAGTCGAAGCCTCCGAGTTCGACTTCAACTGAGCGCACACCCTTCTCGACTAAACGGCGAGCCAGCATGCATCCTTTAGCGAATTGAGTACCGCCATAGAGCTTGTGGGCCACGGGGGATTCGTCTGAGAGGTCAAAGGCTGCGAGGTCTTCACTTTTCATGAGTTTGACAGCAGAGTCGTAAACTTCGCTGTAGGCTCTTACCGTTTTGTGGCCGGCATGGTATTTGGCATCAAATTCGGTATCTAAGAGCTTACGAAGCTCGAGCTGTTTTTTGAAATCGGATTCCGTGACTTTGCTATTTTTCACTGAATTTTTGAGTCCATCCGTGGGGTTGCCTACGGGGAGTGGCTGGAGGCTCGGTTCTAGGAATCCAGCCCCTGGGTGATCATTGCTACAGCTGATGGTGACGCTGGAAGGCAGGGTTTTGTTGAGAGGGGTGCTGAGTTTGTTAATCCAACCGCCAGTGGAGGGGTGGACGATGGAGGAGCGCTGCGCGTAACCCGTACGCATGAAGTAGCGGCCAGGTCCGTGTGCGCCCTGGGTGGAGCTCATTGAGCGAATGATGGCGAGCTTGTCAGCTTGTTTCGCTAGCTGGGGCAGCCAATGGCCGAGTTGAATACCGTCGACATTAGTTCCAATGGCGCGGGTGTCACCCATGATGGATGAGCCGGCTTCGGCTTTGGGGTCAAAGGTGTCGATGTGGGTCATTCCTCCGGACATGAAGAGGTAGATGACGTGTTTGGCTTTACCTCCACCAGCAGCTTTGATCGCAGCATTGGCGGCATTGAGCGGTGAATTAAAG
Source organism: uncultured Thermodesulfobacteriota bacterium (assembly GCA_964195395.1). GTDB lineage: Bacteria > Verrucomicrobiota > Verrucomicrobiia > Verrucomicrobiales > Akkermansiaceae > Rubritalea. The sequence goes on along the minus strand of CAXMPP010000231.1, from coordinate 622 downwards.
AGGCTGGCCATGGAGCCTCCCAGTGTGACTCCAAAGCAGGATTGTGCAGTACGGGCGAGAAAGGCGCGGCGGTCGAGTTCAGACATAGTGGATGTGAGTTTTTATATTATTGGATGAAGAGGAAGCGCTTTGAGTTGAGCATGGCTTTGGCGAGAATCTTTATGTCTTGGCGGCTGCGCGCTACATATTTGAGGTCGGTACGTTCCTGTTTTGACGGGTATTTATTGTAGATTGAAAGGAAAAGCACATCGAGGCGATGCTCCTCTCTGCGGGCGGATTTCATTTGTTGCGCCATTTTTCCTTTTTCGTTGGTGATGGTATTTATCTGTTTGCCATTGAGCATGGTTAGAGCTTGGGGGATGGATGCATGGGTGTGCTGGGAGTCTGTGGTGATTCTGTCCGATGCACCGAAGTCACGGGCGAAGCTACCTGGCTTGAAGGGGGAGGACATTTCCGACGCACGGAGTAGTTTTCTATCCCTAACTCTGAGGTTTCTCATAGGAACCATGCTTGTGTCCATACTCATTTTTTGATCTGATTTTACTTTTTCGCGGACTTCTTTGATTTTTGCGTAGAGTTTGGCGAGTTCGCGATCAATTTTGGAGACGTCACTTTTTTTGCC
>CAXMPP010000230.1:0-2868 GCA_964195395.1 uncultured Thermodesulfobacteriota bacterium | reverse complement strand
GCTTTCTCCCGCTAGTAGATAGTCAGTTTTACCAGAAATAGCGCTACTCACTTTGCCGCCGTTGATTTCTATGAGCTTCTTAAACTCTGGCCTAGGTTGGCTCAGTGTGCCGGTGATGACGAAGGCTTTTCCGGTCAGTGAGCCTTCTTCATTTTCTTTCGATATCGCACGAAGAGGATTGTAATTATCAGAAGCTGGGCTGATTTCGGCTACCTTTAAAGATTCTAAAAGATCTGAACCGGCTTGAGAATTGAAGAAATCAACTATAGATTGAGAAGACGACCCACCTAATTCCCCTGAAATTTGATATTTTGATAACTCTTGATTTAGTTTAGTAACGAGAGGGGAATATTCTTCTGCCTTAGTCTTGCGATCTAGTCGTTCTTCCTCGGAAATAATGTATTTCTTGGGGTTAACTGGGTTCTTCGTTTTCCAAGCTTGCATAGTACCTTTGTGTGCATTTTTGGTTAAGATTTCAGATTTCGAAATTTCTTCAAAATTTCGATGTAAACGGCTGATTTCGATTGATGCTCGTTCACCTACTTTAGGAATACCGAGAGCTTGTATCCAAGTCGAAAGTGGTTTGGATTTGGCTTTCTGTAATTCATCCAGAATTTTCTGTGCACGAAGATCACCTAGTAGCCTAGACTCTCCAGAGTCATCTAGGTTTAACTGTGATAAAGTGAAATGACTAAGGTTAAAAAGATCAATAGGAGAGGAAACTAATTGATCATTCACTAGTCCTGCTGCCACAGATTCTCCAATCCCTTCAATATTGAGTGCCTGCTTACCTGCAAAGTGTATGATTTTAGTGACTGCTTGTGCTGGGCATGTGAAGTTTACACATTTCCATGCGACGAATCCTTCTTCGCGAGTGATCGGTTTTGAGCAGGACGGGCATTTCCCGTCAATATAATCGAAGAGGTTAAATGGTGAACTATCAACAGGACGTTTGTCTTTAATTACTTTGACGACGGAAGGAATGATCTCGCCTGCTTTTTCTACAACGACCATGTCACCGATACGGATATCCTTACGTTGGATTTCGTCTTCGTTGTGAAGAGAAGCTCGTGATACAGTAGTTCCAGACACGAACACAGGATTTAGCTCGGCAACTGGGGTGAGAACTCCAGTTCTTCCGACTTGAATAATGATGTTATGAAGTAAAGTTTCCGCCTGTTCTGGAAGGAATTTATATGCACATGCCCATTTGGGGAATTTAGAAGTTGAGCCAAGTTCTCGTTGTAAGGATAGACTGTCAACTTTGATGACAGCTCCATCGGTAGCGTAGGGGAAATCGTGTCGATCATTGTTGAGTTGATCGACTGCGGCCATCAATTCATCTATCGTAGCTGGTTTTTTGAACCAGTGTGTTGATTTAAAACCATAATCTTTGAGAGTAGTTTGAAACTCTGTTAGAGTAGAGTAGGGAGCATTTTCTACTAGGCCGTATGAGTGGAATATGCAGTCGAGCGGGCGAGTGGCTACGAGCTTTGAATCGAGCTGTTTGAGGGTTCCAGCGGTGGCGTTGCGGGGGTTGACGAAAGCTTGCTCATCATTTTCATCACGTTGTTGATTGAGCTCAGCGAAAGCGGCATTAGGCATGAAAACCTCGCCACGAACCTCGAATAAATCTGGAGCAGAGTTTGGAAGGTTGAGTGGGATGCTTCTGATAGTCTTGATGTTCTGGGTAATGTCGTCGCCTACGGTGCCATCACCACGGGTGAGAGCGTAGTCGAGGACGCGGTTTTTGTAGACTATAGAAACAGCTACACCATCGATCTTAGGTTCGACGGTCAGAGCCACATCGCTGTGGCCGAGGTTGCGTTGGAAGCGATCGAACCAGGCGTATAATCGGATAGTAACAGGTGGTGTTTTGAAAACACCTTTTTGATAGAGCTTACGGTAAAAATTCTGATAGGCTTCACCACCTATTAGATCTGGGTTTGCTGCAAATTCAATTAATCGCTCTCTGTCATCATCCTTCAGCTCATGAACGTCCTCGATGGAGAGCATGGGGACGAGATGTTGCCGCTGCTCGAAGCCATCCAGTGGAGCACCGCCGACGCGCTGGGTGGGGGAGTCTGGGGCGATCAGTTCTGGGTGCTTGGCTTCTAGTTTCTTGAGCTCGTCGAGGAGCTCATCGAATTCGGCATCAGAAATTTCTGGTGCGGCGTCTTGGTAGTAGAGTTTGGAGTGATGGTTGAGCTGGGTAGTGAGTTCTTGGATCCTCGCGGGCTCATTTTTAGAGTCAGCGTCATTTACAAAAGAGAAGAGGTCATCCATGTGGGTATGATAGGAATGTGTTTCGATCTTACTAGAAAATTTATTGGGTTTATCGACTTTATCGAGTGTTGCTTTAATTCACTCAAGTCGCTATCACATCGTCATGTCAGAAACTCAACTTGGTATTATCATTGGAGGTCTAGTACCAGCGTTGCTTTTCGGCATCGCTGGTATTTGCCAGAAACTTAGTAATCAGCACGGTATAAGCACTGGCGCTTATGTTCTCAGCGTAGGAATTGGCGTTGTCCTTGTTGGCGTGATTCTCTGCCTTTGGAATACCACTCAGACTGCGAATATCAAGTCAGTCATCCCTGCGATCGTTATGGGGCTTGCCTGGGGTAGTGGATCGGTGCTCGTTGCTATTGCGATCAGTAATTACAAAACTCCACTGTCAGTGTTAGCGCCTCTCTATAACATGAATACTTTAGTCGCGGTTGTTGGAGCGCTCTTCATTTTCTCTGAATGGAGAGATGTGAATGTCATTAAATTAGTGATTGGCTCTATTCTGATCGTTGGCGGAGGAGTCTTAGTTTCTTCTTAAAGCCTTGCGATAAAATGTACCTTTTTACTTTTCAGCTTAAA
>CAXMPP010000229.1:0-2914 GCA_964195395.1 uncultured Thermodesulfobacteriota bacterium | reverse complement strand
CGGCCATCGGACTCGTAGAAAGAGGCGGCGCTCTTATTGCCGATGATCACGTGAAAATCCGCAACGTGAATGACAAACTCACGGCATTCACCGACGACTTTTCCAGAGGATTCATCGAAATGCGTGGCATCGGAATCATCAATGTCACCAATATTTACGGTTTAGGATCCATCCGCCCAGATGCACCACTCGACCTCATCGTAAACCTACGGCCCTACAGCGATTTAAATGAAGTCGACAGAATCGGAATCACGCGCGAAACTGAAAACGTGCTTGGAGTCGACATTCCTATCGTAGACATCCCCGTCGCACCTGGGCGAGACACGGCTAGATTGGTCGCCGTAACGGCACTAGAGCTCCAGCTCAGACGCCTCGGCTACGACATGGCCGCCGAGTTCAATAACCGATTAACCGAAAAACTAGCAGGCTCGGCACCTAGCTCACCATTCACAACAAACTATTAGAAAACGACTTTCATAATTCTTTGAAATTTTACCTTCCACTTAGGAAGAAGACTCATTAGAGTCATCGAAATCCCGACTTTATACGTACAAGACCACAGCCAATGCCAACACAGGAATTTACTATCACCAACAAGCTCGGTATTCACGCGCGCCCAGCAGCTCAGTTCGTTAAAACAGCGAACAAATTTGACGCCGAAATCACCGTCGAAAAAGACGGGGAAGAAATTGATGGTAAAAGCATTATGGGCCTCATGATGTTGGCAGCTGGTCATGGATCCGTACTCACAATCACCACTGACGGCCCTGATGCAGAAGCTGCACTCGAAGCTGTCGGCGGTCTCATTTCCCGTAACTTTGAGGAATAAGCGATAGTTTCAAGGCTATTGCCCCCATCCATAATAGGAAGCTAGCCAGCCTAACTTCCTATTTTTTGCTTATAGATTTCCCCAAATGCCAGTCATCCCGTCCAACCAAGAAGTAGTCATTCAAGGCACAGCAGTGTCACCTGGACTCTCTTTTGCCCCAGCCCACGTCATCTCACGTGGACTGCAGGCACCTGATGTTTACGAAATCTCTCCCAAGAATTTAGAGAGGGAAATCCAACGCCTCCACAAGGCTCTCGATAACACCAAACTGGAAATCAGCAAGCTCCAGAAGCATATCGAAGAAATCACACAGGACACCGAAGGCCAAATCTTCGAAGCCCACCTCATGCTGCTCTCCGACCGCACCATGATCAAACGGGTAGAAGAGACGATCCGCGATCGACAGCAGAATGCTGAATTCAGCTTCTACGCGGTCCTCCAAAACTACTCAGAAGCAATGCGGCGGGTAAACGACCCGTACCTGGCAGAACGCGCTTCCGATATTGACGACATTGCTCAACGAGTGATTCGTAACTTCAGCGCTGATGACTCATGCCCCTCTAGTGACGATTGCCCAGAGCACAACCACATCATTATTGCGCACGACCTTTCCCCATCTGACACTGCTACCATGAACCGAAACCTCTCTATAGGTTTCGCCACGGAGCAAGGCAGCATCAACTCACACACAGCAATCCTAGCGCGCTCACTAGGAATACCTGCCGTAGTTGGACTTCAGGGACTCATCATCGAGATCCAAGAACTCAGCCAAACTATACTCGACGGATATGACGGAAAATTAATCATCAATCCGAAGCCATCAACGATAGCGCACTACCAAGACATCAAGCTCCAAAAGGAAGCCAAAGATCGACAGTTAGATAACCTTAGGGACCGGCAGACAACAACAACAGATGGCCGCGAAATCATCCTTTCTGCGAACGTCGAATTCAAGCACGAATTCCCACTTGTTCAAACTAGTGGCGCGGCGGGAATTGGTCTATTTCGCACTGAATTTTACCTCTTAGGCAAAGGCGAAATTCCTTCGGAAGAAAATCAATACCAGGTATATTCCGATGCAGCCACTACCACCCATCCTCACCAAGCAATCATTCGGACATTGGATGCTGGCGGCGACAAACTCCCAGTCGAACCCCTTCCTGAACCAGAACCGAACCCCTTCCTAGGTTGGCGCGGCATACGTGTATCACTCACCCGTATAGGAATGTTTAAGGAACAGCTTAGAGCCATCCTGCGAGCCAGCGCTCACGGGCGTCTCGGCGTCATGTTCCCACTCGTCTCTGGCATCGGTGAACTGATGAAGGCCAAAGCCATTCTTCAAGAATGCATGGACGAACTCGACCGCGAAGGAATTCCGTACGATCCTGGCATCGAAGTCGGAGTCATGATCGAGGTGCCATCCGCGGCCATCATGGCCAACGAGATAGCCAAAGAAGTCGATTTTTTCTCGATAGGAACCAACGATCTTATCCAATACACTCTCGCTGTAGACCGCGTCAATAAACACGTATCAAAGCTCTACAAACCAACAAATCCTGCGGTCATTCGTCTTATTAAAATGACAATAGACGCGGCTAATAACCACGGTATATGGACTGGCGTTTGTGGTGAAATGGCGAGCGACCTAGAGCTCACTCCACTTTTGATAGGCCTTGGCGTTGACGAACTCTCTGTAGGCACGCACCGCCTACCACGCATAAAAAAAGCGATTCGTTCTCTCTCCTATGCTGAGTGCGCAGCCGTTGCAGATGAAGCCTTACGCTGCCGATTCAGCAGCGACATACTAGCTCTCACCAAGGGTCTCGCGAAACGTTCCTATGGTGGGATTTTAGAATAAACTTCTAGTAACTTGCCCCCATCAGACTTTCTGATATGAATCCTCAATCATGTCAGACGCATACGCTTCATTAGTCAAAAAGCACCGGGAAATATCACTTATTGCTAGCACATCCGCCACCCTTGGATGGGATCAAGAAACCAAACTTCCTAATAAAGCTCTAGCATACAGGGCTGAGCAAATTGCCTATCTCTCTGGCAAGGTTCATGAACTCTCTACCAGTGACG
>CAXMPP010000228.1:0-2955 GCA_964195395.1 uncultured Thermodesulfobacteriota bacterium | reverse complement strand
TTGATCACAATCTGCGCAACCACTAGATTTCTGTACCACTTCCTATCAGATGGCACCACATGCCACGGAGCATGGTCATAGGACGTCTTTGAAATGAGTTCATTGCACGCAACCATGAACTCGTCCCAACGAGCCCGATCAGCTAGATCGTCAGGATCAAACTTCCAAAGCTTGGCTGGATCATCAAGCCTCGCTTGCAGTCGCTCTCTTTGCTCCTCTTTCGAAATGTTAAGGAAAATCTTCACGATTTTAGTTCCCTCATCCGAGAGCATCTTCTCAAAGTCAACCTCAGGCAACAATTTCTTCACTCGCACCGCTATAATGTCCTCGTAGTGACTGCGGTTAAATACTGAGATCATCCCCTTCGGCGGCACAGCTTTGTGCACTCTCCATAAGAAATCATGAGCCAACTCCTCTTCATGCGGAGCCTTAAAGGACTTCACATGCACCCCTTGCGGGTCCATTGAGCAAAATACGTTTTTAGCGCAACCATCTTTCCCGCCAGTATCCATAGCCTGCATCACGATCAACACTTTATGCTTACCTTCAGCAAATAGTAAATTTTGTAGAGCCTTCAGTTCATCTAACTTCTCTTGCATCACTGCCTCGTAGTCAGACTTAGAGCCATCCTCCCACAGCCCTTTATCTGAAGGGTCCTGAACTGATAAATCAATCCCTCCCCCAGACTCGACACGATACATCACGCTTGCTTCATCGGTTAACATAGTTTCTATCCTCTCCGCTATAGGCACAGGAACTCAAGCCAAATATCTCACATAACGGCTTCGTCACAAATCACCATAGATTCATTATTGCAAGAACCCGAACTGATTGACATATTGAAGGCATGAGTTCCGATTCGCTTCTTCCTCCACAGCAAAGGCCAATAAGCTCAACAATACACATTGGTGCCAGTTCCATTTCTCTACTCATCTACACAGAAAGCCCAGAAGGAAAGTCGGAACAAATCGATTTCTTGGAGCAATCGGTCCCGATCGCCCACGACGTCTTCAGCCGCGGCAAACTCAACCGCTCTACTATCGAGCGCTGCGTCAACATCCTTACAGGCTTCCAACAAAGCACCGAAGAATTCGGTACGTCTGTTAGCATGACCAACCTGAGAGTTGTAGCCACCAACATCCTCTCAGAGGCCTCTAACAAAGAAATTTTCCTCAACCGAATCCACATCAGCTGCGGCATGGATGTCGAAATTCTCGATGATGGAGAAATGACCCGCCTCATCTACCTCAAGACCCGCAGACGACTAAGCGACACCCCATCCATGCGCTCGCTAAACACCTTGGTTCTCCATGTAGGACCAGGAAACACACGCGCTATCTTACTTCAAAAAGGGCGCATCACCACATATAGCAGTTACCGACTTGGAGTTCACAGAACGGGAGAAAGCATTGCCAAAAACGCGAGCACAAGTTCCTACCGGAAAAGTGTGCGCTCACAAATCAAAGGACCTTTGGATTCAATTATTGAAGAATTCAAAGAAGCCAATATCGAGCACATAGTCCTCATCGGCTACGAAATCCAACTGCTCCGCAGCTTCATAAAGCAATTCAAAGACAAGTCCTGTAGTTCCGAAGCTCTCACCAAGCTCTGTGATGAAGCCTCGAAAAAAGATGATGATGAGATAGTCCAAAGCTACCGAGTCGACTACCAGACCGCCGAGGCTATTTTGCCAGCACTTGAGATCAACCTAGCAATTGTTTCCGCATTTGCTCCTAAGCGCATCCATATCCCTGAGAGTGACTATGAGCAAGGACTCCTCCAGGACCTCAACTTAACTCCATCACTTTCCGGAGAATTCACTAAGGAAGTGATTCGATCTGCCGAAAAAATCGCTAAAAAATATAAGGTTCACATGCCTCACGCACGTCAAGTCTCCCACCTAGCACTTCAGATTTTCGAGCAACTTCAAGATTTGCACAAACTCTCAGAGCACGATGCTCTGCTGCTACATATTTCGGCAATTCTCCACGAATGTGGTGGATTCATAAGCAATCGAGCGCACCACAAACACTCGCAGTACATCATACTCAATAGTGAGATCTTCGGTCTCCCTCGCAATGACGTTGAAATGATCGCTCTCATCGCTCGCTACCACCGCAACTCACTCCCAAAAGCAAGTCATGCAATCTACAAGGACCTCGACATGATCAACCGCATGCGTGTCTCTAAGCTCGCATCGCTACTTCGTATCGCCGATGCTCTCGAACGCCCTCACGCTGGACGCATCACTGAGTTAGAAACTCGCGTGAGCCGACGACGCCTCCACATTTTCCTTCCTCGTGTAGCAGACGCACACAGCGAACGCTTAGCCATGCAAAGCAAAGGAGACCTCTTTGAAAACATTTTCGGCCTAGAGATCAACCTCATAGAAGACAAACTCAGCTAAACCACTATGTCCTCCAGCTACATAAACAGAGAACTCTCTTGGATTGAGTTCAACCAACGAGTCCTCAGCGAAGCCCAACGTCAAGACAAGGCGTTACTTGAGCGTCTAAAATTCCTCGCAATCAGCGCCTCTAACATGGACGAGTTTTTTCAAGTCAGAGTTGGCGGCCTCACCCTCCTCAAAAGTACAGGTTCTAGAAAAAAAGGCCTCGCTGGAATGACTCCAATTCAGCAACTCACCGCTATTCGTAAACGTATAAAAACTCAAATATCAGAACAATACTCCCTATTGAATGACGAGTTACTCCCAGCGTTAGAGCACAACAAAATCCAAATCAGCTCTCCCAAAAAGCTTCCCAAGCACATCAAAGAGCAAGTGTTCCGCCGCTTCGAGAATAACATCTTTCCCCTGCTCACCCCTCTCGCTCTCGATGAAAAGTCTGAGGACGACAACCAACCAGCTCTCACCCTGCCAGCCATGACTCTGATTGTCGCATGCATAATGAAGAGCAAAAAAAACAAACAGCGCACCGTTCTCATTCCCATAAC
>CAXMPP010000227.1:0-3033 GCA_964195395.1 uncultured Thermodesulfobacteriota bacterium | reverse complement strand
GACTCAGAGGACTCAACGATTTATCAGGTGGGTGAGGGTACGCATTTATTTGAACGTCTCATGGCTGGCCTCAGTCTCCAGATTAACTGTAATTTGGAAGACTGAAATTGAATAGTTTTCTACACCGATCTACTGTCCCTCTATTACTCTATTGTTCAACTCTACCGCATGAGATGGGATATTGAGAAGGTCTTCGATGACTTTAAAAATAAACTCGATGAGACGAAGGCTTGGTCGAAGAGTCTAACAGGTAAGTGTATGCAGGCACAGTTTATCGTGCTGGCTTATAATCTTCTTCTTAGAATGCGACAGCATATTGAAGAATCTGAAGGCCTCAAAGAAGAGGCAATCATCAAAAAAGTGAGCAGCGTTGGGATCAGACAAAGCAGGTTTATGCAGACGCCAAGAAGTCGATATCGTCGTGGCTCGAAAAGCTTCGGAGAATCACTCAGATAAGTGTGAAGTTCATTCGTTGGGCGCGAGCACTATTTACACGGCAATGCTCGTGGGATACATCCTTGGAACTGCTGGATCATGAATACGGCCTAAAATAAACGCCACTTTTAGCCACCGATGACATCCAAAGTCATACGAACAACGCCTAGAACGAGTATCTGCCAGAGGTCCATCCCTGGACGGCCAGTGGCTTTGCGGGAGGAGGTTATTTCTTTTTCTAATAACTCGAAAACCTCTTTATTGACTTCAGGAGTGATGAAAATCCATTGTAAAGCAGCAAGAGTTGGAGGTAGCTCATCACGGGTCTTTGTCGGGATTTCTACTTTTTCGATAGGAACCGCGCCGAGAGCTAATTGGATTTCGAATGATTTTCGCATACGAAAAAAATAACCTCTAACAACGGGGAAATGGAGCCTGAAATGAACGAATCTTGACGTTTTTTCGGCTAAAATCGCTGATTTTTGGTTCTAGAGCTCAAACATTCAAAGAGCGGTCTGAGCCTCAGCCTTTTGAACTCTAGGAGGTGAGAGTTTCCAGCCAGACACTAACTAGGCGTTGGCCTCTAGTTTTGAACCTCTGTTCAAGCCAGGGGCTTCTTCACTCCATCCTCACCCACATTGACGAAGGTGATGTCGGTTGAGAAAATTGCGCCACGCTCGGGTTCTTTGCCCGAATAAATATCGATTCGATAGCTGGCCGATGTGGTCCCCTTCTTCTGCAATGTTGCACAGATGCGGATGATCGAGCCGTTCTTCACCGATTGGTGGAACTCGACTTTACCCATGCCAATCGTCACAAATCGAGCCTCGGGGAAATCCTGGCTAGCAGCAATGTAGCCAGCCTCGTCTGCCCAACTCAGCAAACGGCCACCAAAAAGAAAGCCATATTGGTTGAGATCTTCAGTCAGTACGAGTCGATGTGTTTCCATGATATTAGGCAAGTGTGATTTCAATCCTCTTGTACCGATCATGGCCACTAGGTGAGGCGGTCTTCACTCCGTCGGTAGCAGCGAGGGCATTGTGGACGATTCTGCGGTAGTAGGCATTGAGTGGGCGGGTGCGGGTTGACTTGCCAGTCTCGACCACCTTATGTGCTAGCTCGCGCGCGCTCTCTACTAACTTGCCTTCTTGCTCGTGGCGGTAGTTGTCGCAGTCGACTTTGACCCTAGGAGCATCTGGAAAATGCTTATTTAGAATACGATTCACTAGGTACTGCAGGTCTTCTAGCCGGTCACCATTGCGTCCAATCAGCGTCTTGGTGTCCTCATGTATAATCTGTAGACAAAGCCCATCATCGCTTGTTTGCCTTTCCACCTCGATGGAAAATCCTAGATGACCGAGCATTGTTATCAAGATTTTCTCTGAAGCATCATCCCATTTCATAGAGACAACCTAAAAACTAACAACACATCCGTCAAACTACCATTCCAACTAGTTTACAAGTATTTCACTTCACACTCCACACTTCGCACTCCACACTTTCCCCCATGGCCACTATCGTTCTCGGCATCACAGGCTCCATTGCCGCCTACAAAACAGCAGACATCGCCTCAGCCCTCGTCAAAGACGGCCATGAGGTGCATTGCGTGATGACTCAATCAGCCACCGAGTTCATCCCCCCATTCACTCTGCAGATCCTCTCGCGCAACCCAGTGCTGGTAAGTCTGCAGGATGAGAAACAATCGTGGAAACCTGGTCACATCGACCTCGCAGACAGCGCTCAGCTGATGGTTATCGTCCCAGCCACCGCTAATTCCATAGGTAACTTCGCCAACGGTCTCGCCCCCGATCCCCTCTCTAGCATCTATCTCGCCACCAAGGCCAAGGTGCTCATTTGCCCAGCTATGAATGGCAAAATGTGGGAGCACGTCGCCACCCAGCGCAATGTGGAGCAACTCAAAGCCGATGGCGTCGAATTCTTCGGCCCCGACGAAAATGGCATGCTCGCCTGCGGTTACGAAGGCAAAGGCCGCCTGATGCCCGTCGACTCGATCCTTGAAAAAATCCGCAGCCAACTTTCCTAACTACTTTTCTAATCTGTGAAAAAGCATTTTCTCATCACCGCTGGCCCGACACACGAGCCAATTGATCCCGTCCGTTATCTGACAAATCGTTCCTCCGGAAAAATGGGTTACGCCCTCGCCGGTGCTGCAGCCCACGAAGGCCACCGCGTCACTCTGATTTCAGGCCCCTGCGACCTCGAGGTCCCCGAAGGAGTCGACTACCTGCCGGTGGAAACCGCTGCAGAAATGTACGACGCAGTCTCTCGCTACATAGGGAAATCGCAGATTGCTATCTTTGCTGCAGCAGTCGCCGACTACCGGCCAGTCAATGTCCCCGAACATAAAATCAAGAAAACCGGTGACACGCTAACGCTCGAGTTGGTCAAAAACCCCGACATTCTAGGATCTGCTAGAGAGGTTTTTGGTTACAAAGGAGCATTGATCGGCTTCGCTGCGGAGACTGAAAATGTCGAAGACAACGCACGCGGAAAGCTCAAACGCAAAGGGTGCGACTTCGTGGTCGCTAACGACGTCTCCCGCAAAGACATCGGCTTCGATACCAGCGAGAATGAAGT
>CAXMPP010000226.1:0-3090 GCA_964195395.1 uncultured Thermodesulfobacteriota bacterium | reverse complement strand
TATGTGGGAGGAAAGCAATGGACCCGCGACGACGATGGATTGGTGCAAATACCCTACTCCCCCTACGTGTCACGGACAAACATGCGCTTGCACCTTGCCAGTGAAGATCGCGAGAATGGCATCACCCGCGTGGTCGAGCTCAACCGAAGAGGTGCCAGTACAAGTCTCGAGATCGCTAGCATTTCTCATCCAGAGCAATGGCTGGCAGACCAAAAAGCGACCTTCTACTACAAGCCGAGTTTTCTGGTAAACGGAAAGTCGGGTTCGCTCGACAGAATAGAGAGCAGTCAGGTAATCTTGAGCGCTACTCTAAGAGACGGCCAGGAGATTGAGCTCGTTAGAAAATCTATCAAACTATCTTCTAACGATTTCCTCCCACTCAGCTTCACAGTTCCGCAGAACCTCTTTCAACTAAAGATAGAGGTCACCAGCAAGCTCAAAGCGATTGCTGGACGCGAGACCCCCAAGGTGAGCGCGACTAAACAACTGGTGGTCACTCCCGATCCGAAAGCGAATCGTTTAGCGCACCATTACTTTTACCAAGTGGGTGAGACATGGTTCCTCCAATGCCTAGGTCGTAATGGTGAACCATGGCCCGATGTGACATTGACTGCCAAGTTCAGTCACCGCGATTTCACCCAGTCAATCCACCACAAACTGGTGACCGACACTGATGGAATCATAGAGTTAGGTAATCTCAGTAACATCACACGCGTTGGGATTAGTGAAAACTTAAAATACCCAGCAGCAAAGCTGGATCTCACTGTTCAAGAAGACAATTTAGCATTGGCAGACTACTACCCAGTAGGTGAAGAAATCGAGTGCTTTCTTAACCACGTACCCCCTCTCAACCGTTATGATTACAGCCTGCGCGGTGCTGGGTCTGACAAGAAAGATTATTTCTCAGCACTTTCTCTCAAGGATAACAGGCTCAGTTGCGGGCAGCTTGCTGCGGGAAAATACATTCTAAAAACTCCACATAGTCCGGCACAGCAGTTTGAAATTCTAGACGCTAACACACATGGGCAATGGCTCACACTTCAAGGTCAAGCTGTGGAACTGCCACCAAAAAAGGCTGCTCAAATTAGTGAAGTCACACACTCCGAGGGTAAACTGAAAATAAAACTCAGCCATTCGGGCCCATACACACGAATCCACCTTATCGCTTCACAATTCACTGAAACGACGAATCCCTATCAACCAGCACTGCCGAAGACACTTGGCCAGGCGCATTTCGGATTCGGGTTTATCCCTAGCATTTATTCGAATGGTGGCACGCTCTCTGGTGAGCATCAATATATCCTCAGCCGTCGACTCGCTGGAAATAAGCTAGGAGTCATGCTGGAACGCCCAGCTTGGCATCTACAACCGTGGAAAACGGAGGCATCTGAGTCCTACCTTTCAGAGTTGGGGGAAGGTGGGGCTGGTGGTCGTGGTCGCTTTGGATCCTTGTCACAGAAAAAATCTAGCAAGCGAGGCTCAGCTGCGAAGAACGAGGAATTCGGCTCTAGTCCGATCAAATTTCTTGAGAATCAAGCCATCGTACTAGCGAACCTCACTGCTGATAAAGAAGGTAACTACGAACTCAACCTCGACAAACTGGCTGGTCATATGCGAGTGGATGTCATCGTCACTCAGGGGGGGAATGTCGACAGCATGCGTATTGCCCTGCCCGAGACTGAGCTCAAAACTATCGACCTCCGCCTGGCAAAATCGTTCGACAGCTCCAAGCAATTCCGTGCCGGTGAGACCAATGCCGTGCTCAAGGCTGGCGCCTCGGCAAGTATTGAAAATGTGGTGGATGCAGACTGGAAAGCCTACAGCACGCTAGAAGACGCCTATAGCTATTTCTTCACCCACATCAAAGACGAACATCACTCCGAAGCATTACGCGCTATTGCTCCTATCCTCCATTGGCCAAAGTTAGATCAAGAAGATCGACTCGAGCTGCTAGAAAATGCGGGCAGCCATGAGCTCCACATCTTCATCAAGAATCGCGACCCAAATTGGTTCAAGGAGCACGTGGCTCCAATGTTAGAAAATAAGCGTCGCAAGCAATTCTTCGATCACTACCTGCTCGACCACGACCTCTCAGCCTACGCCACTGCTGGCAAATTCCACACGCTCAACACTATGGAACAAGCCTTGTTAGCCCAGAGTCTAAAGAGCGCCCCAATAGCAAAAAAACTGGAGTCCGACTACCTTCGTGTGCGTCCCGACACCGAGGCGGAGACCGAGCTCTTCACCTCCTTGCTAAAACAAGGATTCGATAGCGAACTGGATGAGGTCAAGCGAAGCATGGCGAGCCATTCGGTTCAGCGATATATAAGGAGAAAGTTGCAGAATACTATCATCCCTGTGATTAATTTCCAAAATATCACGGTGGGTCAAGCCATCGATGTACTGCGGTCTCGCTCCATTGAACTAGACACCCTAGAGCTCGATCCTTCAAAAAAAGGAATCAGGTTTGTAGTCCGCACTCCCACTGTAACTGGCGGTGATGATGGCGCTTCCGAGTTTGGCGGTGCAGCTCAACCTGGATCAAAAACAATCCGCTCGCTACAACTACGTAACGTCCCGCTCGAAGTTGTGATCAAACAAATTTGTGATGTAACGCAACTACGCTACAAGGTAGAGGAACACGCCGTCATTCTCCTCCCTGCCACAGACTTTGATGACACAGAGTACTACACCCGAAGCTTCAAGGTGCCGTCAGATTTCATAAGATTGATGAACTCTGGTGGTAGTGGCGGCGGGGCAGCTTATGATCCATTCGCTGATGACGACGATGCTTCATCTGGAATACGCGCGACTCCACCCGTGAAAGACTTACTGGCAGAGTCCGGTGTTGTTTTCCCTAATGGCGCAACGGCCTCATTCAACCGAAGCACTGGAATGCTAACAGTCAGGAATACCGCTAATAATCTGGATATAATGGAGCAACTCACTGGCGAGCTCAAGAGCTCTGGACCTAGCTCGAGTAAGGCCAAAAGCCTTGAATTACCTGAAAGCGCGCTTGCAAAACGTACATCAGCTTCAAATTTTTCAGATAACTCTTCGCTAGCATTTTCCGGAGCTGCCTCTGATGAT
>CAXMPP010000225.1:0-3099 GCA_964195395.1 uncultured Thermodesulfobacteriota bacterium | reverse complement strand
ATTGCCAAACCTGCTGCGCCTGATCGGCACGGATCCAGAGTTCATAGCCTAGGTCGCCGGTGTATCCATTACGTGAAATAATGACTGGGCAACCGGCTATTTCTGTTTCCGCCAACTCAAAATAATCCATTGAGTCAGCTGTCTCAGTTAACTGCGAGACGACGCGATAAGAATGCGGTCCTTGAACGGCTAAAATACCATATTCGCTGGTGATATCCTGAATCTCGACACCCTCTATTGCGAGCTTAGTAGCGGTGGCGCGGAAGTAACGTAGGCTTGGCTCGGCGGAGCTCATTAAGAATTCATTTTCCGCAATGCGCATGATCACTCCATCCTGTAGGACAAAGCCATCCGGGTCACACCAGCAGGTGTATTGGGCAGCCCCCACAGCACACTGTGCAATGTCGCGAACCATAACCGTTTGTAAAAACTGGAGTGAATCCTTCCCTTTAATACGGTATTTAAACAACGGGGAAGTATCCAACACGGCGACGGAATTACGGATGGCATAATACTCGGCCGTCGTGGAATACTGGTATCTGGGCGCGACCAAATAACCGGACCAATGTTTCCAGATTCCCGTTTTATTATAGGGAGTGAGGTATTCATGAAATGGTGTTGTTTCAGGCATGGAGTCATTAATAGTAAATCGGTGAAACCGACGAGATTTTGTCAGGGGAGATTCCTTAGGTCGTCAAAATCTGGCAGCGGAGTGAAAAGATAGCCACTAAATCGTAAGAAAGAAAGGGTAGTATTCTCAAAATTACGATGGTGTTTCTACTTTCATTATACAGGTGAGTTAAAATGCGGGCACCACGAAAATCTCTGGTTTCTCTTCAGAAGGCCTAGCCGTCTATCCATTGGATAGGGGTGTGGTTTCTCAACGGTGTCAATAACTACTCATCAAAAGCACGCATAGATATGGCGTAGCTTCGCCATAGATTCACTCCACGAGCTTGGTTTGAAGATGTAGACTCTCAGCCAGCGGTAAAACTTTACGCTCAGCTGGCTCGCTTTTTGATACTCTATTCGCAAGGATGGTATCTCTGTCTTAAGTGTGGCTGATATTTCTAACAGCTCCTCTTTCCTTTGCTCTTTTTTCTTCTCGTTGCGGTCATCTCTGATCTCTTCTTCCCGCTCTATTTTCTCATTCAAGAGCTTTGCTAAATTGTAAGCCAATGTGCTACAAGCAGCTTGCATCGTTTTTGCCTCGTTACTCTTTGACCAAGCTTTTTGCTCGTAGAGTTTATTTTTGAGTTCATCAAAACTCTTCTCTATACGCCAACGCATAAAGTAGAGCTGAACCACAACTCCTGGAGGAACTTTATGACCAAGGGTGGTGATAAACTGCATCTCTTCTCCTGTCTCAGGAATGATATAAGTGATGCGTCTAATCATTCTGCCAGCACCATTTCCAACTTGCTCATCTGACACCACTCCAGCATTGATTGTATCTTCTTTGTCAAATTTATGGCACCCGCTTTTTTGAAAAACATGATTCGATTTCACGCGGCTCACAAAATAAATTCCGCTCTGACTCTTCCACTTATCCCACTGAAGAAAATCAATCCCTGCTCTATCCCAAATATAGATCACTTGCTGCCCCTTCCTCGCTCCTTGCTTCAATTGCTCTACCTCCATACGCTTGAGAACGCCCATGTCATGAGGCTTCTTTTTGCTACCATCACTTGCGAGTATCAGATGCGAGAGAAGGTGGTTTCGAAGGTTCAAGGCGTAGAGATGTCCTACCGCATCCTTCTTGGATTTATCGTTTCTATCATCGTGTGAACTAGCCGCATGGAAATGCCCATCCCCAGCGTAGAGGTGGAAATTTTTCAGAGACTCATGAAGATCAGCACTTGGGTTTTGCTTGAAAGCTTCTTGTGATTGAGTCTCTAACAATTGCTTAGAGATCGACTCTAAGTGCTTTAGTCTTCTCTTGCTTTTAAACGAGCCAAAATAGTGAGATTTTGAAGCATCTAACAGATCGATTAGATGAGCATTTTGCAGAAATCCGCAACCAGTTCTCAAGTCATCCAGCACACGTAAAATACCAGACTTAACTCATTGTTCATCGGGTAATTTATGGCATAGATACTGATGATCTGCCGCTAGCCAAGCATCATGAAGAGGAGAGAGAAGTTGATTGAACGTGTCGTTGTCAGTTATATTTAAGCTCATAATTTTTTCAAATTTTCTAGAACTATTGTCAAGTGATTCATCTCATTATTTATAAGGTTTTTAAGAAAAAAATGAATCCCAAGCCCCCCAAGAAAAGAGGCATCTCACAGGGCTTCTCAAGCGGATTAAACCCGCTCTAAACTCCGAAAATCACAGCTACTTTTTGACACCGTTGGATCTTTCTATAGAGGGACAGACACGGGGACTACATTCGGGAGAACAGGATAGACTCTAGGTAGTCAGTATCTTTCAATGCTCTTAGCTGGCGCTTTGGCAGGCTCTTCTTTTTTTCGCCTTCTGGTTCTAAATTCCACAGATTTAAAGCCATCCGTCTCATCGTAGCATAGTTTTTTACCGAGTTCTTTTCTTTAGTTTGATTGGCGTCTTCTTTGAAAACGGTATCGAGTATCCAGTGTGAGTTGTTCTCTATTCTCCAGTGGTCGCGGATGAAGTGTTGCATCGCTCTGGCTCCTTGGTTTCTGAGGCTACTCATGTAGTAGCTCGTTTCTGAATGTGTTTGGTTATCTTTGCCTATCACGTCTCGCTGCACCATGATGATGCTGTTAAGGTTCTCCCAGCGCTCACGGATGCTTGTGTCCATCCAATCTAGGTTGTGGCAGACGACTGTTTGTCTCGTGCTAAGGCGACCGTGGGATTTCTCTACATCTTTGGCGTAGCTCCACTGACCTGAGCTTACTTCTGTTAGATTTAGTTGTTTGCTAGCATATTCAAATTGGCTAGAAATTTCATCATAGAGTGCTTTTTGATTTTCTTTGACTCCTAAGGCGTAATCGCCTCTTTTATCTACTATTTTCTTAGCAATAGCGGTCTGGCTTCCTATGGCATCTATGGTGACTACGCTGCCTTCAATATCAAGTAGCTCGAGGAGTTCTGGTATTGCTGTTATTTCGTTACTTT
>CAXMPP010000224.1:0-3127 GCA_964195395.1 uncultured Thermodesulfobacteriota bacterium | reverse complement strand
TCATTAACGTAAAGGCGTTCTGCTGCAGAAGAAGTCGCTAAAATTGCGATCCACGCGCACACCGTAAGTTTTCCTAAAAGTCTCATCAATTCACAAATTCAATAGATTTGACCAAGGTAGCCTATGTCGCGAGGGATTCAATAATCCATTTGAACAAATACACCCTCACGAAGTAAAGGCACCGACAAAGCATAAAAAAAGACGACCCGCTAGACCGTTCTAAAGGAAACCCCCTAACCTTAAAGAACAGTGAACCTACCGGATCGTCTTGTCCTCTTGCGAAGACATTTGCAATATGTCATCACTTTCTGATTCTGCAAATAGTTTCGTCATGAATCGAGAAACCTTCGTTTAAAATCTCAGCCCAACCCAATGTCTATAAGAGAAATCTATTACATTGATCAGTCTAGAAAAAATCTTTACCGAACTGCTCGCGCTGCACCGATGGAGGTTGCTGCCGATTACGGTAACTTAATATCCCGCCACTCTTTGCGCCAACATCACCACCGATCCGGCAAGGGCGAGGACACTCAGGGAAATACAATTTCCGTTTCATGAACCAAACTCCAGCTATCACGAAGAACACTACTCCCCCAGCAATCCAATAGACAAGTAGTGGAACTTCAACTTCAGCCGCAGAGTCAAGCATCCCGACAAGCTTATCAGCCTTACTGTCTGATGAAGATTGCTGACCAACAATCGGGATTATAGATTCCACTATCATTTCGCGTAGAATTTCCTCCACCCAAAACAAGCGCATCGAGAGTTGCCCCACAAAGCCATCGAGCTGGTCAAATACGTCTGACTTCTCACGCGCTTTGTGAGCTGCATTCCAGAGCAATTCCTTCACCTGCCATTCTGGCACTCTATTACTCACTCCCCCAGCCAACAAAAAGTCTGAACGCTCGGGAGCACCTATATAGTAATAAACGATGACTAATGGATCTTTATTCTCCTTAAATACAGTATCGTACACTTTTTGAGGCACGTAGCCCTCTGGCACCTTTTGTGCTGAATCAAAGAGGTAGACATAAATGGGCAACTCGGATTCCTCCATATGCATGTCCAGTGCGTACTTAAAATCTATACGCTCTTGCATGCTCAAGATTTGCTGGGGATCAACCAAATACCCTTCGGGCTTCTTGCCGAAATAGTGCTCTAGATGAACTCCAGAAATCTCAGAGTTTTCCTCCAGCTGTTTATGTCTATCCAAACTCGGTTTAGCATCAACAGCCTCGATAATCACCTCTACTTCCTGCTCTCGCTCAGGTGTGTCGTCCTCCTTCTTTGGTCCTGCAGTAGTAAGCAAAGCCATGCCAACCACCATCTCCCCCTCTTTGATTCGCGTTTTATCAACATCGTTCCAAACAGGTAGAGGTGGAAGCTTAGCTGCCATGCTGAGTGACGTTGCACTCAGTACCACTCCTACTAAAAATCTAAGCCATACATTCATCATTTCGCCAATCTGCGCGCTTTTCTCCGAAGCCGCTTCACATACTTACGCACGCCACCAAGCATTACTTCAATAGATTGCATAAAGTTAGATTCCAGCAAGTAGGGATGACCTCCCGTCAGAGCATCAAAGGACTCCTTCTCATTCATGGAGGCATCCAATAAATACCCGACATGCAAACACACCTCCTTGCGGTTCACATCTATCACTAACATCACACATCCCTCTTTGCTCGCTGACTCTGGGATGTCCTGAAACTCCCCCCGGTTCATCAACCAAAACCCGTAAGAACGAACATTCTGTTCATCGCGAAGCGAGCAAGTCACCACACAAAAGTAAAGTTGGGGAAAGGCGCGTTCAGCACGGGCAATCCATTTCGAGACCTTCTTCCTATCAGGAACACGCAGAACTCCAGCAGCATCATGAGGCCTCCTCACCGTCCTATCAAAACCAACATAAACGCTGTCGAGTTGAGCCAAAACCAAGCCGCAATGAGGACATTCCTCAGCAGATAAATGCATGGTTTGTAGACATCGAGGGCAGCGCATGAGTCGGCACCATAGACAGCCTCCCCCCTCACGCCAAGCCCCTAGCCAAGAATTTTTTAATTCCTAATTCCACACCTCAGCCTCTTGTTGACAATCACCACTCGCTGCATCAATTTTTCTGTATGCCCGCTGACTCACCCAACTATGCTATCGCCCGGATTGACCTCCCGGATGCGCGCACGCATGGATGGCAAGTCCGCCTTCAAAGGCGCGGAATCAAATACGCTAAATTCTTTGCCGATGCCCCACTCGGCGGCATCGAAATCTCGCTTCAAACTGCCCGAGAATGGCGCGACTGCCTATTGGAGCGACTAGAAATCGAAGATCGCGCCCGAATTTGCCAGCGCTCAACTCGCAATTCCTCTGGAGTCGTTGGAGTCTCGAAAGTCTCAGTAGTCACCAACGGTGTCCGCTACACCTTCTGGCAAGCCACTTGGTCACCTGAATCAGGAAAGCGCCGCTGTGTGAAGTTCTCCATCAAACGCTACGGCGACACCCAGGCCTTTGAGCTCGCCGTGCTCGCACGCACTGACGCCATTGGTCATTGATCCCTAGGCTGTTCACCAACTCCTTGCATTTTACTCTTCACAGTCACCCCTTCACCCTTCATCTTCCAACGCATGCAGCGTCTGATCGGCTCACTCTTTATTATCCTTGCCCTCGTTACTTCGAGCTTAGCTTCCGAGCACGTCATCCTAACAGGCGGCACAGCTCTCAGAAAATGGGAAAACTACCGAGTACCTAATGACCGACACGACAAGTGGTGGGCCAACTTTATCCGAGCCTCCACCATGCAGATGGACATACTCAAAGCGCAAGAAGGTGGCACCCCATCGATCACCTGGTACGTCTATAAAAAAGCTTACGAGCTGCGTGGTTCTGAAGACGGCAAACCCTACACAACTTGGATCACCGAACAGGCTCAAAAACGAGGGGCTAAACTTGTTTGGATTCACTCTGGCGATGACTTTATCCAGAAGTTCAACCGCCTACCAACTGGCGGCACCCGCACGTTCAACTATTTCGGTCACTCCAACAAACATTGTTTTTTGCTCGATTATTCATCGCAAATCCTCGGCGTCTCTGCCTCATGGCTCCACGAGTCTGACCTAGCAAAACTCAGCTC
>CAXMPP010000223.1:0-3176 GCA_964195395.1 uncultured Thermodesulfobacteriota bacterium | reverse complement strand
CCTGCCGCGTCCTAACTAACCTCGGCGAATACCAAGACTCCAAGCACTTACACTTCCACGTCAATTCTGGTGAACCATTACGCTGAGGGTTAAATAGTTAGGGGGCTACTCTATCCAACAGAAGAAAACATTGGATTTCTTGGGATTTGGGTTGAAACTGTGCCATGCAATTTCGCGACGCTCTCACGGCTCCATCCAGCCGAGCATGGCTCTTTAAGGGGAAATTTGGATTGGAGAAAGAGCACATCAGAGTGGATCGATCAGGTAAGCTGGCGCTCAGCCCGCACCCCGCAGTATTCGGAGACAAGCTAGCCAACCCCTATGTGACTGTCGACTTCTCTGAGAGCCAGCTAGAGATGATCACTCCTCCCGTCGGTAGCATGGATGAAGCCCTCGGGTTTATGGAAACGATCCACGATATCGTTACCGAGAATTTAGCCGACGAATTACTCTGGCCACAGAGCATGCCTCCAGCATTGCCCGAGGATGGCTCACAAATACCGCTCGCGCAGTTTACTAGCGAGCATCGGGCGCTGACTGAATACCGCAGATTTCTTGCTCAAACTTACGGTAGGAAGAAGCAGATGATCTCCGGCGTCCACGTCAACATCAGCCTGTCGGAGACCTTGATCGAAAAGCTCTTCGACTCATCTGGTTCAGAGCTCAGCCTCGGAGTTTTTCGCTCGCAGCTCTACATGAAAGCACTGCGAAACATGATGCGCCATCGTTGGATAATGATCGCCTTGTTAGGCAACTCTCCCGCCGCCGATAAAAGCTATATCACGATGTGTCCTGACCTACCTCAAGTCACTCCCAATACCTGCTGCGGACAAAAAACTGTATCCGTTAGAGCAAGCATTTGTGGCTACAAGAACAATGAAGACTTCGTGCTCGATTACACCGACTGGTCTAGCTTTCACAGATCAGTTCGCGACTTAGTCGATGCTGGAAAGCTAATCCACGAAAAAGAACTCTATAGCCCGATCCGGATCAAAACTCACCTGCAGACTGGTGAGATCACTCACCTGGAAATGCGCATGTTAGATTTAGACCCTACTACCAAAGTAGGAATCCGCCCAGAGAGCCTCCATCTGCTCCACCTCTATATGCTCTGGGCAATGACACAAGATGAGCCTAAGCCATTTGATTCCGAACAACAAAAGATAGCCACTCAGAATCAGTACCATTGTGCCTGCTGCGGATTTGACAGCAAGATAGTAGGCGTCGATGGCGTGGCCTTCCCGCATAGTTCAAAGAAAGAGGTTAGCAACTTCCTATCAGAAATTAGCGCCCTCGTCCCAGAAGAAAGCGATAGTTACCGTGAAGCAGTTCGCTACTTCAAAAATCAACTCGACTCCCCCGAACTCTCGCCGCTTGAGCAATCACGCAAAGGTATCCACAGCGAAGGCTTCATCGAATACAATCTCACGCAAGCAAAGGCCTTCCAACAAGTGAGCTCCGAACAAACATTCCGGTTCAACGGACTCGAAGACCTCGAGCTTTCGACCCAGCTTATGTTGCGTGAAGCGGTCCTTCGCGGCGTCAAGTTCGACTTACTCGACCGTGATGAGAACTTCGTCCAATTCGAGAAAGGCGGCCACAGCGAATACGTCCAACAAGCCACCAAAACCTCGAAGGACAACTATGCGACCATTCTGATGATGGAGAATAAACTCGTCACAAAAAAGGTGCTCGATGCTGCCAACCTAACAGTCCCCCTCGGCGGCCACTACACAGATGCCACCCACGCCAAGGCCGACTACTTTCGCTACCAATCACAGCCGACCGTGGTGAAGCCAAAGTCGACTAACTTCGGATTGGGTATCAGCATTCTCAAAGAAAACGAAAACCAACAGCATTACGACCGAGCGATCGACATGGCATTCGCCGAGGACACTAGTGTGTTGGTCGAGCCCTTTGTCGAAGGCAGAGAGTTTCGTTTTTTCCTCATCAATGGCGAAGTTGAAGGCATCCTCCATCGCGTCCCGGCCAACGTCTGTGGAGACGGCAATATCACCATCACCGAGTTAGTTGCACTGAAGAACCAAGACCCACTGCGCGGTAAAGGCTACGTCACCCCGCTGGAGAAGATTGAACTCGGTCAAGCCGAACGCCTGTTTCTCGAAACCCAAGACCTATCAGTCGATTACGTCCCCAACAAAGACGAGATCATCTACCTCCGAGAGAACTCAAACATCAGCACCGGCGGCGACAGCATCGACTTCACCGACGAAGTCCACCCAAGCTACAAACGCATCGCCAGCCTAGCAGCCAAGGCTCTGAATGTTGAAATCACAGGTCTCGACATGATCATTCCAGACATCGACATCCCAGCTACGGCGGAGAACTACTCGATCATAGAAATGAACTTCAATCCAGCCATCCACATCCATTGTTTTCCCTACCGTGGAAAAAACCGTCATCTCAACTCCAAGCTCATGACCTTCCTTGGGTTTTAGAAACTAAATCGAGCATCCAACCTCTCAGTCAGCCATCTAAACTCTCTAAAAGGATTCTTCCATAACTGACTTTCTCTTTTGAATATTTCAGTTTCGCGATATAGTGCCTTAAATAATAATCACCAACACTGAGCCATGACCACAATTCCTGTTAAAGAATACCTCGCTGACCGCAATGCTTTTTACTTAGTAGATGTACGAACTGCATCTGAGTTCCGTGAAGCGCATATTGAAGGAGCCCATCTTCACCCTTTAGATTCTATCAATGCAGGAAAAATTAGTTTCCAAGCTCAGGGGAAGAAACTTCTCGTGAGTTGCCTATCCGGTGCTCGCGCTCAGAAAGCAGCAAAACAAATCGCCGATGCTGGGCATGAAGTAGCGTGCCTTGAAGGCTCCCTACAAGGCTGGGAAAAAGAAGGGCAACCCGTAGTCCGAAGCACTCCAAGTGGGCTCCCATTGATTCGCCAAGTCCACCTAACAGTCAGTATCATCAATATGACAGCCGCACTGTTAGCTCTTTTCGTAAATCCAAATTGGGCATGGGTAATTGCAGGAACAAGTGCCGGTCTATTTCTAGCAGGAGCCACAGGATTCTGCGGAATGGGCATGCTCCTAGCTAAAATGCCTTGGAATAGAACTGACAGCAAATTGGACGACTGTGAAGCTGGATGAGAAACCTAACGCTATGCGTGACATAGCCCGCCCATCTCCGACCTA
>CAXMPP010000222.1:0-3235 GCA_964195395.1 uncultured Thermodesulfobacteriota bacterium | reverse complement strand
CGAAGAAAGAGGCGGAGGCCGTGTTGACTGAAACCTCCACTATTTTGACATTTTGTCAATCTCAAACTTGCGGAAAATCTTTCCTGTTCTGTTAGCTAAAATTCAACTCGTCATGATTCATTTGAGTTGTTAGAACAGCCTAAGAAATTCTCTATTATGGCATTTACCGAAGACCAACTCGTCGAGCAACCGGCGATTCAATTCCTTACTGATCAGTTTGCGTGGCAGCATGTGGAAGAAGTGAGTCGTGATAGATCGGCAATGAGTTCGGTGGAGGCGAACCGTGAAGTTTACCAGCTGGTCAAGGAAGGTGTGAGAGTGAAAATCACTGATCCTGAGACGCAGCAACAAGAGGAAGTAAAAGCTCAACTGATTGATTGGAAAGACCCTGCGAATAATGATTTTTTCTTAGCTTCGCAACTTACGATTAGCGGGACATATCTTACCAAACGTCCAGATGTCATTGGATTTGTAAATGGTCTACCCTTGGTGCTGATGGAGTTCAAAAAGCCGAGTGTGCATGTGCGTGAGGGATTTGATAAGAATCTTACCGACTATAAAGAATCAATTCCTCAGCTATTTCATTTCAATGCTCTCTTGCTGGTTTCTAATGGCGTTGAAAACAAAGTGGGTAGTCTGACTTCACCATGGGAACATTTCAATGACTGGAAGAAAGCGTCAAGTGAGGAGGAACTCCCTGCTGCGACGCTGGAGAACATGCTCTCTGGAACTTGTGAGCCATCACGTCTGCTGGATCTAGTAGAGAACTACACGCTTTTCTCTGAGAAGGAAGGAGCGGTGAGTAAGCTGGTAGCGAGAAATCATCAGTTTCTAGGAGTTAATCGGGCAGTCGATGCGCTAGAGCATTCCACGAATCACCAAGTTGGTGTATTCTGGCATACGCAGGGATCTGGTAAGAGTTACTCGATGGTGTTCTTTGCAGAAAAGGTGTTTCGCAAGCTTAGAGGCAACTGGACCTTTGTGGTCATCACCGATCGTAAAGAGCTGGATAAGCAGATTTACCGCACCTTTGCCGCCTGTGGTGCGGCGACTGATAAGAAATGCCATGCTTCCAGTTCGGCGAATTTAAAAGCCTTGCTCCGTGGAGATAATCGCTATGTGTTTACGCTGATCCATAAATTTAATACCAACCCTGGCGAAGCACATCCGGTGCTGTCTGAGCGTGATGACATCATCGTGCTTACTGATGAAGCACACCGTAGCCAATACGATACTCTGGCGATGAATATGCGAACTGCCCTGCCAAATGCGAAGTTTGTGGCATTCACAGGAACACCACTGATCACTGGTGAGGAAAGAACGCGTGAAGTCTTTGGTGACTACGTGAGTGTCTATGATTTCAAGCAATCTGTAGACGATGGAGCGACTGTCCCCCTCTTCTATGAGAATCGCACCCCAGAACTAGAGATAGAAAACCCAGAGCTAAACCAAGAGCTTTACGATGTGATCGAAGAGGCTGAGCTAGACGAAGATCAGGAGGAGAAGCTAGAGAAGGTTTTAGGTCGTAAATATCATCTCATCACACGTAGCAAGAGACTGGATATCATTGCTAAGGATATCGTGCATCATTTCCTCAATAGAGGCTATCAAGGTAAGGCGATGGTAATATCTATCGATAAGCTTACGACGGTGAAGATGTACACTAAGGTGAAGCATGAATGGGATGCTGAGACGGCGCGCGTCGGAAAGCTACTCGAGGAAATGAACCCCAACTACGAAGACTATCCCGCATTAACCGAACGATACGATAATCTGACCCGCACCGATATGGCAGTGATCGTGTCACCTGGGCAGAACGAGATTTCTGAGATGGCGAAGCACGGGCTTGATATGCGGCCTCATCGCGAACGGATCGTAAAGGAGGATCTGGAAACCGAATTTAAGAAGACAGGCAACGACTTCCGCATCGCGTTCGTGTGCTCGATGTGGCTGACAGGCTTCGATGCGCCAGACTGCTCCACACTGTACTTGGATAAACCCATGCGTGGACACACACTCATGCAGACGATTGCTAGGGCGAACCGTGTGAATGGTGAAAAGAACAATGGACTCATCGTGGACTACGCCAATGTGTTCCAAGAGCTAGAGAAGGCGCTTGCTATCTATGGCTCAGGAAGTGGCGGTGGTGAACTTCCTGTAAAAGATAAACAAGAACTGCGTGATGCGCTCAAGCTGACACTAGAGCAAGCTAGCGAGTTCTGCCGCAAGCAATCAGTATTACTCGATCAAATACTAGGTCAAGGCCACCAAGCATTCTTTGGCGCGGTCAATCAGTTACTTCGCACCGATGCTGTGAAAGATGAGTTTCTAGCCAGATCGAATGATGTGAAACGTCTCTACAAGGCGGTGATGCCAGATCCGATCATTCCAGATCTCGCTCCAAGCTGTCAGCTCATCGATGAGCTAGCTAAGGCAATCCGTGCGACTAAGTCACCGACAGATATTTCAAAGGTCATGGCCGACATTGAAACCAGACTAGATGGAGCGGTCACTGTAGTAGCCGAAACTGAACCTGGCGAGGCAGTGACGACGATCAATCTGAGCGAAATTGATTTTGTAGCTCTGGAGAAAAAATTCAGCCGCAGCAAAACCAAGAACACCGAGGCTCAAAAGTTACGAGCACTGGTAGAGCAAAAACTCGATAAACTGATCCGGCTTAATTCTACTCGCTACGATTACCTGGATCGCTTCCTGAAGATGATCGAGGCATACAATAGCGGAGCCAAGAACATCGAGGAGCTTTTCACCGAACTGGTCAGTCTATCACAAGATCTCAGCGCTGAAGAACACCGCCACATGCGCGAGAATCTGAGTGAAGAGGAACTAGCGGTATTCGATATACTCACTCGTCCCGGTCCAGAGCTGAGCGACGAGGAGCAGAAGACTGTGAAAATGGTCTGTAAAGAAATGCTCGCTACGCTGAAGACTGAGAAACTCGTGCTCGACTGGAAACACGACCGCACTAACAGAGCTGCCGTGAAGATAGCCATCGAGACCATGCTCGATGCAGGGCTTCCCACGAGCTACACCATTGACCTCTTTGAGCGTAAATGTGGACGACTCTACGAGCACATCCTGCTGAAATATCCGCAGCAGAATGAGTCTGTTTATATGGCTAGTTAATTATATTCATTGTAGAGCAGACAAGCTTACCCCACAGGATGCCAGGTGGTCTTGATCTATTGGTAGTCATGAATGAATACGGGCTGAGTTT
>CAXMPP010000221.1:0-3258 GCA_964195395.1 uncultured Thermodesulfobacteriota bacterium | reverse complement strand
TAGTAGCGACACCAGCTACCGAACTCTCAGTGGCACCTCCATGTCCACTCCGAACGCTATGGGAGCATCAATGCTGATTCAGCAACGCTACGCACAACTAAACTCTAACAAACGAATGCAGTCGAGTTTGCTAAAGGCATTGATTTTACACTCGGCTGACGATCTTGGAAATATTGGTCCAGACTATAGTTTTGGCTGGGGACTGATGAATGCTAAGGCCGCCGTCGAGTTGCTAGATAAGCACTATGCTAAACCTAGCCTCGAACACATCAGCGTCATAGATCTCGCCAATGGTACCAGCCACCAGAGGCAATTTCAGTGGGATGGTAGCTCCAGTGAGCTACGAGTCACAGTTTGCTGGACTGACCCAGTGATAGACTCTGCCATCTCTGGTGTCGACAATCCACAATCCACTTTAGTCAACGATCTAGACATTCGATTAACTAGTCCAAGTGGGGATATAATCCTCCCGTGGATACTTGACCCGTCTACCCCCAGCTCCAACGCAACCAGGGGCGACAACACCCGTGACAATGTAGAACAAATCGTTCTCAATATCCCAGTGTTAGGTAATTACATTCTCAGTGTGAACCATAAAGGCACCCTCACTGGCGGCTCCCAAGCCTTTAGCCTCATCATCGATGGACATCAAATCGGCCCACACGGACAATGGAAATTTGATCAAATTCAAAACCTCAATGTCACCGACACTGGTGGGAGCCAATTCGATGGCACCCTCTCCTCCTCAGGTGCTAGTCCGATCCTAGGAATGCGGGGGCAAGGTCTCTATCTTGATGGGATCCAAGGCTTCATAACCATCCCCCCACTCAATTTGGTAAACCCGCAAACGACTCTCACAGCCTGGGTCAAACTTAACAGATCGCAAGATCCTGATGTAGCGATCCTACACAACGGATCAAGCAACCTATTCTCCGAACTTACTATAAAAAATGGCAATTCTTTAGCCTATAAATGGAATGCAGGAGCTAGCGACTCAGCTACATTAAGCAGCTTGACCCTTCCCTCCGAACAATGGTGTTTCATCGCACTTGTTATCAAATCCACTCAAACCACGCTCTACTTGCACGACGGCACATTGATGTATTCCTCGACTCACCAAGCTAGTAACTCAGCGAGCAACTTCAGCGACTCTAGTACTATTGGCTGGAACGGAGTAAGCCCGTATCGGCTCGATGCCTGCCTCGACGAAATGAGAATCTACCAAAGAGCTCTCCCTCCAGATGAATTGCTAGATGTTTACTATGCAGGCCTTTCCGATGTCAGCCGCTACGCCTACGACGAAGGACTTGTCGGAGAGGATATAGAACCACTATCGGATGCGGACGGAGACGGCGTCATCAACCTCGTAGAATACGCACTAGGCTCAAGCCTAACAACTCCCAATTCCCCCATTATAACAACCTACTCAGCGGGCCTACTCACCCTTGATTTCACTGACATGCACCGACCAGGATTCACCATCATACCTGAATGGTCAGAAGACCTCATTTCATGGTCGTCAACTGGATTCACTATCAGCTCAGAAGGAGCCAACATTGAGGCGACTGGAGACCATCTTTTTGCCAGACTTCGAGTATCCAGCCCGTGACTACTACAAATGGAGGGGACTGCTATGTGTTTATTAATGGGGCAACGTTTTAGGCAGCATATTTAATGCTGGATCCGTGGAAGTATTTTCTAACTCTCGCTGGTGATTTCTGAAATCTGCGCATTTCAGTTTTTGCCTGGGATTTGAAGTGCCTCTCTTCGATAGTCTACTCCTTCATTAAGAACCGAACTGTTATTCTAACAATTTCGACAACATGCATGACCAACAGCACTAGAAAGGATAGCGAGTATCGTAAAGCTCAACGCTTATTTGAGAAGTTTGCCATGCCTCTTCAAGACATTGGTTTCTTTGTTTTGAGCCAAGTCACCAAACCTAAAAAGGACTGGACTCTTTCTATGGATCGGACGAAATGGAAGTTTGATAAAACTCACATCAATATCCTCGTTGTGGGTGTTGTTTTTCAAGGATATTGCAATGCCTATCGCTTGGGTAGTGCTCCCTCAAAAAACTAAACGGGAAAACTCAAACACCGCTCAACGTATGGAAATCGTTGAGTGCGTGCTCAAGCTCATGCCTGCGCAGTCGATCTACGCTTTGACAAAGGGGTAGCAAGCTGAGCGCAGCACATCCCCGTGAACTCATGACACACGAGGATAGCTCGCTACTGAGCAGTTCGGGAGTTAAATTTTAGCTCGATATTTGAGCCCCTTAATGATCATATTTTTTGTCGTGTAGTGTGAAGACGTATACATTTCTGCTATCATTTTACAACTCTAATGCGCTTCACGTGTTTCACTCTACAAGCGAATGCCATGAACCTTTGACCAGTCCCCTTTTTGCTAATCGGGCATTGCCCAGTACGCTATCACCTGCTAATCACACACCATGAAAATAAGAGCTCTCTTATCCTTTGTACTTCTTTGCCTTCTCTCGCAGAACGCGTCCTCCATCATGCTGCGTGGCGAATACCCGTGGGATGTGAAACTGCGGAGCTTCTATGACCTCGAGATGGAGAAAACACTGAAAACTGTGCCCTGGCTTCTCAATCTCGGACCCACGGGAATCCGCGCACGCATCTACCCGGAGAAGCCGAACCAGCTCGCGGTCAAGTATGTGTTCCAGGACAAGCAATCTCCCGCTAAGGGGCTTATCGAAATCGATGACATCATCGTCGGCGCCAATGGTAAAAGGTTTAAAACATCCCATCGCTTTGGCCGCAACCTCCGCGGCGGTGGTGGCTGGGACGGCCCAATGATGGAGCTGGCGGCTTACATTGAAGACAGCCAAGGAAGTGATGGCAAACTCAATCTTATGGTTTGGCCACAAGGTAAACAAACAGACCAAAAAACGGTCACCGTACCACTCAGAGTTGTCGGCCGGTTTGCTGACACCTTCCCCTACAACTGCGAACGCTCCGAGATGATGCTCGAAGAACTCTGCGACTTTATCGTGATGGACTACGAGTCCGGCAACTGGAAATCAGCAAACACCTTCCACGGTGGCCCACATAACAAGGCGCACCAAATGCTGGCACTGATGGCGAGCAACAACTCGAAGTATAAGAGCGTCATCAAGGACAACATCAAGAGTTACTACAATCTGCGATACCATCCTGACGGCGGCGGTTTTCAGACATGGAGGTGGGGATTTGAGGGCATAGTTATGGGTGAGTACTACCTCTTGCATAA
>CAXMPP010000220.1:251-3319 GCA_964195395.1 uncultured Thermodesulfobacteriota bacterium | reverse complement strand
GGTTTTAAACAGTTATGAGAATGAGAGGGATGAAACGGATCATCTATTCCAGAACTATTAATGAGGTAACGTTTTAGGCAGTATATTTAATGCTGGAGCGATTGAAGTATTTTCTAACTCTCGCTGGTGATTTCTGAAGTCTGCGTATTTCAGTTTTTTCCTGGGATTTGAAGTGCCCATCCTTTCTACCTGATGGTCTTCTTGATAATTCAGCCTTCAAGTCTCTATTCAAATATTCGTCATGGTTAAGATCTGGGCTGTAGCTGGACCGGTAATATAGCTCTATGCTTTCATATTTTTGACTCGCCCACGCCTTCACTTTTTTTTGCATGGTGAACTTTCAGATTGTCTGAAATCAAATATACTTTCTTATGGCAATCTCGGCTGAGTCGACATTTTTTAATGTGTGGGTTGGAATTAAATTTTATAGAATGCTTGGTTGCTCGGTTTAATCGTTTCAGACCATTTGGCTGTATCTTCGGTTCCTAACTCTCTAATGAGGCGTAACGATCCATATTGTACGTCAAATTACAGAGTGCGTTGTGTTGGCTGGCTCGTTGGATTCCTATTCGTCTGAATATTCCGAGTTCATATGTTTCATCCGACCAAACACATGCTCGACACGTACCAGAATACGGCTGACCTTCTTGTTGTAAATCTTATCTTCATCACTTAGTGGCGCATTTCTGTTAGCTTTGGACATGATGAAGTATTCTAGACTACGTTTGAGGAGTATACCCTCACTTGTCTGAGATATATAGACACGATCACTGATTACTGCATTTTTTGGCGATAAGTCCTTGCGCGTTGAGAAGTCCGCGAAAACAGGCGAATAGCTTGTCGCTGCCATTGCGGTTATCTAGCTCAATGAGTTCTTTGAAATTCCAAATCGTGTTTGCGTCTGGAATGTCCTCTCCCATCTCTAGACCCAGAAAATCCATAAAGCTCAGACTGTCTCCTATACTGCCGCGCATTAAGATTTGAGATTCGGGAAGAACTGGAAGTTCATGCTCATTAACTTCGTGAGTTCCTCTTTGAGAGGACCAGATAAGTCATCCAGACAATTATCGATGGCGCTGCAAAATGCTTTAAAATCGGCATAGTACCGGTTGGTCAAGCAGCGACGTTTGGTTAGCTTCCGTAGTTGCTCGATCAAGTTGAGATTGGGGCTTTAAGAGGGTGAAAATAGGAGTTCTATTTCTCAAGCTTGCGCGTGATCCCTTACGAAGTAACAGCGTTGATAGCCCGCATTATTCATTACGAGGGTGACCTCGGCCTCTGGATGTTTTTTGGCGATTTCATCTAGCAGCGCGACCACGCTCAGGGAGTGGATATTTTCGACTGTGCGGATGCTAATGAGCTCTTGGCTGTGACTATCGATTGCTCCCAAAACATTGTAGCGTTTGCGACCTGGCGGAGTTTTTACGAGAACTCTGGCAAAGCACCAAATCATTCCTAGAAAGGCACCCATCACAAAATGAGCAGCATCAACGAAGAAGACTTTGCCCTCGCCCCGCCCAGCTTATTCAAGCCTAGGGAGTAGTGTGGAGGTGTAAAACTCGAACTGTAGTTGGGGGGGGGCCTTTCCTGGAATAGAGCAAGCCTTGCGGATTTTCATGCCTAAGCCCTTCATGAAGCGGCGGGCCTAACTATCACTCAGTCGGATTCCCGTGAGAGACTCAATACGGGCAGTATCGATCTTCGAGAGTGGAGGCTAGTCCCCCTTTGGCATACTCCTTGAGTATGATTGTTTTAGGCTTATCATTTAGACCAGCGATTATAAGTCGCAAATTACTCGTGTAAAATTACCCCTCTTTTTCACAAATCTTGATGCGCATCAGTATAGAAGAGAACCGTAAAAATTTTGAACGTGTGATAGGCCACCCACTGCTTAGAGCTGAAGAAGTGACCAATTTATGGGAGCGCATCACTGAGCGTTACGTGAAAGAACGATCAGGCCGAAATGAACCCAGACGAGTGAAACGAAGGCCGAAATGCACGCATTAGTTACAAAAACCGAGGTGTGCCTATTTTGAGCGTTTTCGCAGCGACGAGCCCCTACTGAAAATTCTCGATCAGGCTGCCTAACCGTGTGCCATTCGGGATAGGTGAGAGATTGAGTGCGTAAGCGCGGGTGGTTTTAGTTATTGGGTTTTCGAACCGGTGGCGGGGAGGAAGCGGTAGTAGACTTCGAGCATGAAGGTGGCGAGACAGGTGCTCATGTGGAGATTTCCACTGTGCCCTGTGCCCTTCCAAGTGCCGTCCTTCGTCTGGTTTGTGAGCAGTTCATCGCGGAACAGGTCATTGTAGAATTTCCAGTTGGAGCCGCCGCTGTTGATCATGGCTTGGGCGTTGTAGTAATGGTAATAGAGGTCGGCACTTTTTTCGCCCCATTTGAACTCGGTATTGGTGCGGATGTATTTGACACCTTTGCGGGCATTTTTGGAGCTTCCCTTGCCCCACATTTGGAAGGCAAGCACGCCGCCGCCAGTGAGCCCGGGGTTTTTTCCATTGCCACGGTAGCCGATGGCGCCATTGCTTATTTGTGCTTTATCGAGCCACTCGAGAGCCTTGCGTGAGACGGTTTTGAAGGCCGATTCTTTCCAGAGCTTGGTGTGTTTGCAGGCTTTGAGCGCCTGAATTTGCCAGAATCCTACTGAGTTGTCACCACCGTTGGTAGATTTGTATCCATAGACCCAGCCGCCGCTGTCGCCTTGGCCAGAGATGATCATGTCGCCGGCAGTCTTAGTGACCTCTGCGAGGTTGGGGATATCGAACCCGAGACTGTTGCAGAAGGTGTAGGCTTCTGCCAAGGCGTAGGTGGCAATGCCGTGTTCGTAGACCCAGTGGTGCGAGCCAACAGGGGCGGTTGCGAGCCTGCCGTCGTTTTTCATTCCGAGGTTGACGAGGTAAACAATGGCGCGGGTGACGGCGTCGCCGAATTCTTCTGAGTTGGGGGTTTCGCAGTGACCGAGGAAGGCGAGGAGGGCGAAACCGGTCATGGCGGAGGGGTTACCGGGCCAACTGCCGTCGGGCTTCTGAGTTTTCTTGAGCCAGCGGAGTGATTT
>CAXMPP010000220.1:0-241 GCA_964195395.1 uncultured Thermodesulfobacteriota bacterium | reverse complement strand
TCTACTGTCTCACCAAATTCAGCTGAGATTGGTGTTTCACAATGACCGAGAAAGGCGAGGAGGGCGAAACCGGTCATGGCGGCGGGGTTGGTTTTTGTCCAACTACCGTCGCTATTCTGGGTTTTCTGGAGCCACCGGAGTGATTTCATCACGGCTTCCTCACATTGTACATTACCGCCGTTAGCGTTGAGGCGTGCGAGACGGTCCTCTTTGGAACAGCGTTTTTTTACGGAAGAAGGTA
>CAXMPP010000219.1:0-3323 GCA_964195395.1 uncultured Thermodesulfobacteriota bacterium | reverse complement strand
GACCTTCTTGCCGTTGGCCAAGCCGATGCTCAAGGCGATGAACAACCCGATAGGATCGTTGCGTTCGGTGAGCCAGTCCGCGAATACCAGGCGCGGCTCGTCGCCGTCGGGATCGGCGAGGATACGGTCGATAAATGGTTGGGTGATACCCAGTGGGATCTCATTCATTTTAACTTCGGATTATGGGATATGTATGGCTGGGAATACGTCAAAGAGGATCGATCACCGGCGATGTATGAGAAGAGGTTGGAGACCCTCGTGCTGCGCTTGGAAAAAACGGGAGCAAAATTGATCTGGGCAACCACCACCCCGGCATGCCCCGAGCCTGAAGTCACCATGAAACGGCGCTTTAGCAGTGATGTTGTCATCGCTCCAGCCCTCGAGCAGCAATACCTCGCAGCCGCCTTACGGGTGATGGCAAAACACAAAATTCAGGTCAATGATCTCCACGCGCTGATTCAGCCTGAACTCAAGAAGCATGCCACCGCAGCAAACAATGTTCACTTTAAGCCAGATGGCCGCAAAAAACTGGCAAAACAGGTGGCCGAGACCATTGAGGTGGAGATTGGGAAAATCGTGAAGTAGAGGAGGGATATACCATCCTAACCACCAAGCTGAAATTCATGATGGTGTGCTACATGATTTATGTTAGGAGTTCTAGCTCTATGCTGAAGTGTCGTTTACTAAAACATATTGAGGTCCGCCATTGGGGCATCAATCGTATCTGGAGTTCTCCACGCAGCGTCTGAAGGGCCTGTGATGGCAAAGCAACAATCACCACATTTCAATGCTGTAGCGTCTCAGTTAGAGATGGGGGGGACTCAGCTCTTCCTATGAGACGCCGACTTCAGACAGGGTGCAAGTGACGTCTGCTGGCCTAGTGGTACGAACCCAAATATTGGCGGCATGCTCGGAAACAGCGCCTAACATAGGCCCGTGGGAAATGCTGGGAGTATCATTGGCTGAAACGAACGGGGAGATACAAAGAATCGCTAAAGCGAATATTAAATGACGAGTTATCATGGTGTTCCTTTTTTTTGACAGCCCAACCTAAAGCATTCCTCAGAACACTTTAGGTTTTGGGTTGTTTTTTAAATTGTCATAATGGTCGGACTCTCAAGCTGGTCAGCAGTTAGAGGGGGGGGCTGCATCTAGTTAGCCAGTTGTTATTGTTGGCATAACCCAGCCGAATCGCTTAGACGCTGTAGCTAGATAATCTAGATGTTGCTCATTACTTTGTCCATTGTAGGAACTAAGTTCACTGAAAGTTGATTCAGCTCCGAATTGCAATTCATCACCATCCCAGAATGGTCCTGCTACACCACACATCCATCCATTAGAAGCTGCCCAGTGAGGTTCATGAACTCGAAATTTGAAAAGAAAACATCTACCCTTTCTGTTATCTTCAGAGACTTGCTGCTCAAAAACCAACTCTAGCTCATCTGGGATAGAACCTAATTCATTCCCATGGTATAACCAGCGAGTCAGATCTGACTCAGCTATCATCTCTGTAGTTTTATATTTACTTGGAAAGATCCCTTCGTGTCCAGAGTCGGTAAGACGTGATAGACAATGGGCGCGAATCAGTGGGTTCATGGCAAGATTCAAAATCAGTTCATTATCTGGAACCTTCTCTTGCTCTAATAAATCCAGTACAGGTCTAACCAAAGCATCAAGCTCTTCGTCTCTCCTAAGTGTTGTTCTAATTGAACGAACCCACAGAAATATGAACAGTACAACAGTTAGGAGTATGACTCCTCCAATGATGGATAGAATCCAATAGAATATATTCATTTTAGACTGATAGTGTGATGGTAGTATTTTATTTAGGCAAAGGTAGAGGACTTCGACCGTATCCTCGATAGCGGCACTTCGTTTGGGAATTGGTGGTTAACAAACATGAAACATCCAAAATTTCAGAGTGGATACGTTAGACTAATGCATCTCGTTCGCTAAAGAACGCCTATGCTACTTCTTCAACAGTTTATTTTTATGAAGAATTGCTGATAGAGCGAATCCTTTGGCCACTTCGATATGTTTTTCGGCTGACTTACTTAAAGCCTTATAATCCCCCTTGGAGCATTTATATGTGAAAACTTCATCTCCTGATTTACTAGTTAATGTGACTATTTGAAAATCACCGTAATCAGTCCAACAGCCTCTAGAGAAATCATCACTGTCCCGTATAATATTGTCTACACTTCTGACCTTGTCATCAATTAGGGTAATCGTGCGTATTTCGTTAGACCTAGACAGTGTGGTGACTACTTTGTCACTTAGCTCTTTAGCCTGTGATACAGTAGGAAGGATCAACAATAGGATTAGAAAATATTTATTCATGAACTTGAGCGAACCTCAGAGCTAACCAACGGCCCCGTTGATGTCGAATGTCAAATGACTTTAACGAACACCCACAGAGTTCATTCCGTTTGGTTCAGCGTCTTGTGTGTGCCCAGCATGCATCTAATCCAAAAGGGGTTCAAGTCCACTGTTTATAGAATGATCCACGGTACACCACGTAAAAGGCTGCGCCCACGTGGTGTGTTGAGTAGGATGCGATTGAGCTTGCGGAACTAATTTTGATCTTTGATGAGCTCAAGTTTCATTGGGTAGGCTCCTTGGGCATTCCACTGGACAACGTAGATGTTTCCTTCTCGATCAACACAGAGGTCATGCACGTGTTTGAAGGTTTTGGTTTGCTGCTGCATCCGCTGCACTTTGCCATCGATGTAAACAGGAGCGGTCCCGCCGGGACATGAAATCACTTTGTTGTTTTTGTTTAAGATCGCGACAAAGCCAGAATTGCGTTTGGTCCTTTTCTTATCACCATCTCTCGACCAACAAACTCCGACGTAAAGGTTCTCTCCATGAACGACAGCCTGTCCTCCATAGGCGCCAGGTAGATCGATTGTCTCGATAAACTTGCCATCCAAAGTAAACATTTTGAGTTGGTTGGCACTGCGTGAACTGACAATGAGTTTAGGGTTATTTTCATCTCTCAAATCAATCGAAATTCCATGCGAGCCATTGAGCTTAGCATTGGCATCAGGATCTTCAGCTCCACCGAACTTGCGTATGTAGACACCATTTTTGTCATATTGACTGACCCACTGCGAGCCATAGCCATCGGCTACATAAATATCGCCATTGGGTGCAACGGCAGCATCGCAGGGCATGTATTTCTGACCAGGCTTGTAGGCTCCCACTGTCTGGGGATGCCCTAGACTAAATACTAATTGCCCCTCAGTTGTTGTCTTGGCGACTCGTCCAGTTTCTTTGAGCTGTTTTCCTGCTCGTACGGCCCAACCAGAATCGACCACGAT
>CAXMPP010000218.1:0-3331 GCA_964195395.1 uncultured Thermodesulfobacteriota bacterium | reverse complement strand
CATTGGCCACGATGTGTTTGAATTTCGAATTTTGTTAAAAAAGTCATCTGCAGAGTATCCGTATACGGCGCCTACGTCAGGGCTTAGGCTACTCGTGCTACCAAAGATGTAGTTGGCAACTCTAGTGGCGTGATCGGAAGTAGTTGAAGAAGTATCAGAAACGTTCTGGAATGTCGTAATATGATCGAGCTGGCTACTCGTATAATCCGCGATGTAGTTCGTGCCCGCTTCGGTCTGGCCGACGATCACGGAAGATGTGCTGGGTAGTGTTTTACCGTTTGCGGCTGCCCAATCTTTTAAGTCATTCCATCCTATATCTGCGCGCCAATCAGCAGAGACTAAGCTCGGCATAATTGATAGTAGAAGTACTGATAGTGGATATTTCATTGATTAGAGTGACTAATGTAGGAGCGCTTACTAGTCGGTAAAGGTGAAAATGGCACATTCGCTAACAACGAGAGTGGGGAGAAGTTGATCGAATAAACTAAGAAATTTCGGGAGGTGCACGTTGTCACTAGGTATGAAAGCTACAAGAAATCACCTATTGCAAGCAGAAGAGGATGTCGCTCCAATCGATATATCCTCATTGATCGATGTCTGTTTTCTTCTCCTCATCTACTTTCTTGTGACGGCAACGATTATGCCACGGGAAAGTGATTTGGGGCTTCGGTTGCCAGGTGGGGTACCCGCACCAGCGGAGGATCTGGTAATGCGACTAAATGTAGAGGCGACGGGTGCGGTGAGCATGGCTCAAGAGACGAACTCAGCGGAGGTTTTGGACACTGATGCCGATAGCCGTCGCTTGCCTGTATTGAAAGAAAGAATCCAATTGTTGCAGATGGCGGCAGCTCCGAATGATTTGATCGTACAAATAGATGTGGAAGACGATGCATCACACCAACGATTTATTGATGTGATGAATTGCCTGTCAGAAATGGAGATCGCTAAAGTCAGCTTTATCGATCGCGGGGAGAATCAATAGGAGCTAATCTCAGGGTGCTACACTCGGGAGGTTATCTAGGTTGTTGCCTGCGGCGCTCGACAGAATGAACAGAATTTTCCAGAATTAACCAATGAAAACAAAGCTCTTGGGATATTTAAGAGAGGATTCAGGGTATTGGCCTTTTTCTTAGCTTAAGCTTTTGAGAAATCCTGCGGAATTTTGTGAATTCTGTATGAAAAATCCCTAGTGTAGTGATCCTGGAGCTAATCCCAATCGAGAACTATTTTTCCTGACTGACCAGAGAGCATTTGTTCAAAACCTTTTGCGAAATCAGTGTAGTGGAAGCGGTGGGTGATCACTGGGCTGATGTCGAGTCCGGCGCGGACCATTGAGCTCATTTTGTACCAAGTTTCGAACATCTCTCTGCCGTAAATGCCTTTAAGAATGAGACCTTTGAAGATGATCCTGTCCCAACCGATTGTCACTTTTTCCGGAAATATACCGAGGAGTGAAATCTTGGCTCCGTTAGAACTGTGTTCGAGCATGTCATTGAGGCCACTCGGGTGACCTGACATTTCGAGTCCAATGTCGAAACCTTCAGTCATGCCAAGCTCGGCTTTGACGTCGTGGAGGTTTTCTTTAGAGACATCAACTACGCGAGAGGCTCCGCGCTTTTTTGCTAGGTCTAGACGGTAGGGATTGACATCGGTGACAACGATGTTGCGAGCTCCAGCAAATTTGGCGACAGCTGCAGCCATGCAACCAATGGGTCCGGCTCCTGTGATGAGTACGTCTTCGGCAACTAGGTCGAAGGAGAGAGCGGTGTGGACCGCATTTCCAAGTGGATCAAATGTGGATGCGATGTCATCAGGGATGGACGGATGAATTTTGTAGGCATTGACAGCTGGAATGGACAAGTACTCGGCAAAGGCTCCAGTGCGGTTGACGCCAACTCCTTTGGTGTTAGGGCAGAGATGGCGTCGGCCAGCGAGACAGTTGCGGCAATGTCCGCACACGATATGGCCTTCACCTGAAACACGTTCACCGACGGTGAAATCATGCACACCAGCCCCGACTTCTGCGATCTCACCACAAAATTCGTGACCGATGGTCATTGGAACGGGGATGGTGCGCTGAGCCCATTTATCCCATTTCCAGATATGGAGATCAGTGCCACAAATCGATGTTTTCTTAATTTTGATGAGAACCTCACCTGGGCCAGCTGTTGGTTTTGGCACGTCTTCGAGCCAGAGACCTTCTTCCGCTTTGGATTTTACGAGCGCTTTCATGTTAGACTTTGTCAGTAATCGTTTTGTTTTATCATACCGTTCGGAGCTAAAAAAGAGGAAGTTTAGCCGTTGGCTAAATTTCTTCTGAGAAGTGATGATTGAGTATGAATATGAGAATTTCAAAAAAATATATGAGTCTAGGAAGTCGATCTAAGTTCCATCTTATCAATGTTTTATTGATATTTTGTGGGTGAGTTGGAGGATGCGGTACTGGAATCATGTTTACATCGACGCCCGAGTAGTGCGATAGTTTAGGTAACTTGATAAGTTTTTTCCATGAATCATATAGAAATGTGATTGTTCGAGGCTCCAGTAGGTGGGTGGTCTCGATTAAGCGTATGCGCCTGCAACCCAACCCAGAGAATACCCAAATAACCCATGAGTTCATCTATCCAATCTTCAAAAGTTACCAAAAAGGCAACGAAGGTCAGCACGGATCCTAAATCGCAAAAAGTTACCAGTAGGCGGTTACAAGAGTTCGGCATCAAAGCTCCAAATCAGAAGGCTAAGAATTATGTGTTAGATACGAATGTGTTGCTCCATGATCCAGGTTGTTTGAATCGGTTTGCCAACAACCATGTGTGCATTCCTTCAGATGTTTTATCCGAGTTAGATAGATTTAAAAATGAGCAATCCGAGCGTGGAGCGAATGCCCGGCAAGTACATCGCAAGTTGACCGAGATTTTTGGCACCTCGGAACAGGTTACCCAAGGGGTCGAAACAGAAGGGGGAGGGACGGTGAGGTTAGTCATTTATGATCCTACCTTTTGTATAGAAAATTCTGAGATTTTAGCGCAATTTTTGAGAGTTTTCCCTGATCGTGAGCTAGTTGACCACCGCATTTTAGCTGCGACTTTATTGTTAGCTGAGCACAATAGCTCACCAGTAGTTTTGGTGACTAAAGATCTCAATATGCAGCTCAAAGCAAAGGCAGTGCACATCAACTGCCAAGACTACCTCAATGATAAAGTCGATCCTAGTGAGGTGTCTAACTACGACATGCGAATAGTCGAAGTTGATGCGAGCGAGCTCCAAAGGTTCGCCAGTGGTGGGCATTTGGAAATCGAGCATCAGAGAAGAAAAGAGGTGGTTCTTAATC
>CAXMPP010000217.1:0-3351 GCA_964195395.1 uncultured Thermodesulfobacteriota bacterium | reverse complement strand
TCCACGCTTCCTCGGGAGTTAATGTTTAGGAGTGCTGCGACTTGATGCAGCTCTGGGGGATGAATGTGGTTAGCGATACATGAGGACGGGAGTTTTCTGTGTTAAGACCGGTAAGGTGAATCCGCCTCCTAACCGCAGAGCTGTAAAGCCCAAGGTTTTCACTGTGCTTGGCGTGAAACCTATGCTTGGAATGAAATCAACCCTCAAGATTATTTTGTGCGATTTCTTGGACATGAGTAATCTGTGGCTAGAAGTGCTGAATGCTTATACCAATTGAACAGTCATCTTACCATAATGATGGGTTTTTAAGGTCGGGTGAGATAGTCAGCGGAGCTGAGGCCGAAGGGGCGCCGAATGATTGGATTCTAGCGACGTTGCGCGTCAGTCACATAGCTCGCTATGCTCCTTCCTTGCGCCTATGCTACAATCCAATCATTCGACGTCATTACTACAATCTGACTGTTCAAATGGTATTATTCAGAAACCTAGTCACTTTTTGTGCCCTTGTGCTGGATTGGATTTCAGTCATGCTATCTGCCTTATGCCGACGGAAAACGCAATTTACGCCTGGGTGCTTTTCGGTTGTCTAGGCATGATTTACTGGGGGTACGGAAAAATGAAAAGCTGGTGGCAACCTCGCGCATTGGGGGCTGGACTGATGATTTATCCCTACTTCGTGACTGGAGATACGTGGCTCTGGTGGGTAGGAGGAATTCTCTCTCTAGGAATCTTTTTTTGCCGAGATTGATGGAGCCATTCTAGGGTGAATGAGAGTTTACCCTATCATGTATAAGGGTTTATAGAGTTTTCTATAATGACCACTAAATGAAGGATTGGTGGCAACCTCGCGCGTTGGGGGCGGCTCTGATGATCTATCCCTACTTCGTGACTGGGGACACGTGGCTCTGGGGAGTCGGTGGAGTCCTAGCGACGTTGATTTTTTTCACAAGAGATTAAATCAACTCAAGTGGGTTCTCTATAGCGAGGTGGTTTAGATCCACTGCAAAAAACTTCAAAAAATAGAGGCTAAAGCTCTAGAAAGAGGTCGAGGTCGCTGAGTGAGCCGGTGTCGTAGGTGGCTATGAGCGAGATCGGGCTGATCACGGTGTCTAGCTCGTCATTGCTGAGGTAGGCTTCGGAAAGCTCAGCAAAGCTTTCAGC
Organism: uncultured Thermodesulfobacteriota bacterium; assembly: GCA_964195395.1. Taxonomy (GTDB): domain Bacteria; phylum Verrucomicrobiota; class Verrucomicrobiia; order Verrucomicrobiales; family Akkermansiaceae; genus Rubritalea. The sequence continues at coordinate 2,190 of CAXMPP010000217.1, read as the reverse complement.
GGCTGTAGGCTGGTGGACTACAGGGCTGGGGACAGTTTCAGGATTGGTGCTTGGTGTGCTGATAATGAGCGCGACACAGGCGGCGGCAGTCGCAAGTGTGCCAACGATGGGTGCCGGTGTGAGTAGGCGTTTCCACCAAGGAGTGGCTTCTTGTTCCTCTAGTCGGATTGAGCGAAGGACATTACGGGAAAACATCTCGCTGGCTTCTTGTTTAGAAGCCTTGCCTAGAAGATCCCAAGTTGGGTCGTTTTCTTGTGTGTTATTCATCGCTTATTTCTTTCTAGTGAGGGGTAACATAATCGCTCGTGTTTGAATAGAGCGTATTGATGTAGTGTGAAACCAGAGAGCTTGGGAAAAGTTGCAGGAAAGTTACAATTTTATTACGGCTTATGAAAATGCAGGTTAAACACCTCGTTTGGAGCCCCAAAGCTGGATGTGGAGGCGGTCAGAGAATCGGTAGCCGTGGTCGCGGCAGAGGTCTGCTAACCAGAGGCGGCGTTGTTTTAGGGTTTCTTCGTCACGGCCTTCAGGCATGAGGAGGATCCGCGCGCGTGGAATAGAATACTTTTGTTCCAGTTGCTGCATCTCGTTGAGATCTTTTGGGTCTTGGATGACAAATTTGAACCATGACTTGGGTGAGTTAGCAAACCACTGCATTGCTTTCGGGTTGTCCCGGAGCTTGGCATCATTACCAGAATTGCTGAGCTTAGCTGAGACATTCCATTGGCTGATGGCTTCAGCCATCTCTGGGGTAGGAAGTTGGGTGCCGTTTGTTTCCACTTCGAAGCGGTAGTCTGGATCAGAAGCGAGAAGGGTCTGAATGAGGGCGATCCATCCTGCTTGCTGGAGCAGCGGTTCTCCACCTGTGAGGATGAGATTTTTACAGGGGAATTGTTTTACCTGCTGAGCCACTTCATCGATGGGACACTCGAGGATGTAGTCAGATTTTTTAAACTTCGCGTAGCCTGCTACTTGATCGTTCTCGTGAGTCCATGGAGTTCCTTCCCAGTTCCATGTGTAATCGGTGTCGCACCAAGAGCAATGGAGGTTGCAGAGAGAAGAGCGCACAAAGATAGATGGCACTCCTGTGCTGACACCTTCGCCTTGGAGAGTGTGGAAAATCTCTGGTTTTCCATTGAGGACGGCGAGCTTGAGTGTGGCTGCATTCATAGTGAGTTGAATGGAAACTTGGCGGTTGCTGACTAAATCTGCAAGTGCGGAGATGGAGTGATCCGACAATAAAGCCGCTTCCATTGCAGAACGCGGCTTGAGTAACTAGAGTGGTCTTTAGATGACCCCGAGATCTTTGCCGGCTTTGATGAAGGCGTCGATGCCTTCGTCGAGTTGATCGCGTGTGTGCGCTGCAGAGATTTGCGTGCGAATACGTGCTGAGCCGTGGGGAACCACTGGGTAGAAGAAGCCGATGGCGAACACACCGTAGTCGAGGAGCTTCTCTGAAAATTGCTGGGAGAGTGCTGCGTCGCCGAGCATGACTGGGCAAATCGGGTGATTGTCTCCGGCGATGGTGAAGCCAGTGGATGCCATGTTGTCGCGGAAGTACTTGGTGTTTTCTTTCACCCTATCAGCATACTCAGTGGATTCCTCAAGCATGTCGAATACTTCCAAGGAGGCCGCTGCGATGACTGGTGCGACGGAGTTGGAGAATAGGTAAGGACGGGAGCGCTGGCGCAGGATGTCGATGATTTCCTTTCTGCCAGATGTGTAGCCACCAGAGGCTCCACCGAGGGCTTTGCCGAGTGTGCCAGTGGTGATGTCGATCTTTCCAAATAGCCCACAATGCTCATGTGTTCCACGTCCGCGCTCACCGAGAAATCCAGTGGAGTGGCAGTCATCGAAGTGAACGATGGCATTGTATTTGTCCGCGAGTGCGTGGACTTGGTCGAGCGAGCAGATGATGCCGTCCATGGAAAATACTCCGTCAGTGGTGATGAGTTTGAAGCGCGCGCCAGCTTCATCGGCAGCCTTGAGTTGCTCTTCGAGCGATGCCATGTCGTTGTTGGCGTAGCGATACCGCGTGGCCTTGCACAATCGGACCCCGTCGATGATGGAGGCGTGATTGAGCGAGTCTGAGATGACTGCATCTTCAGCAGTGAGGAGGACCTCAAAGAGTCCTCCATTGGCGTCAAAACAGGAAGGGTAAAGGATGGTGTCCTCTGTGCCGAGGAAGAA
>CAXMPP010000216.1:0-3351 GCA_964195395.1 uncultured Thermodesulfobacteriota bacterium | reverse complement strand
GACGGCTGCAGTAACGAGGACAAATTGTTTCATAACAAGGATTACACTTTATTAGAAACATTCATTTGTAAAGTTTGAAGTTCAATATATCTTAGAAAGTTAGTTGTTAGCGACTTATTTGACAGAGAATAGAGATCGAATATTGACTAGGATAGTTAGTCTTTCAGTATCCATCGTAATGAGGATACGCTGGAAATTGAAAAACTTTTTAAAAAAGTGGGATTAGGGCAAAAAAAGACCCACATGGTTGGGAAACCATGTGGGTGATAAAAGGGGATACTAGAGGTTAGTAGTCCTCAGCAATAGCGCAGCCCGCGTGGTGACCGCTCATCCAGGCATTCTGGAAATTGAATCCACCAGTGATGCCGTCTACATTCATCACTTCTCCAGCAAAATAGAGACCGTTACAGATCTTGCTCTGCATGCTCTTGAGGTTGATTTCTTTAAGCTCGACTCCACCTGCTGTAACAAATTCGTCCTTGTTGATGCTCTTGCCATCGACTGGTAGATGGCAGTTGTTGAGCAGTTTACTCAGAGCCTGAGTGTGTGCTTTTGAAAGCTGGGACCAAATCTGGGTTTCTGGAATTCCAGCGACTTCTAACATTCTGGCCCAGAGTCTTTTGGAAATAGCTTCAAAGGGGCAACGAGTAGAAAGTTGGCGTTTGCCCCAATCTGATCTTAGCTGAGTGATCGTGGTGGTCGTGTCAGTGTCTGGGAGCCAGTTGACGACGAGGGTGAATTTGTAATCGAGCTTTGAGAGCTCTCTGGCACCCCAAGCTGAAAGCCTCAATATTCCAGGGCCGCTCACACCCCAATGAGTGATGAGTAAGGGGCCTCGGGAGTTGAGTTTTGATTTTTCCACAGACACGGCTGTATCAGCAACGGCAACGCCGGGTAGATCTTTAAGCAGAGGGTGGGTAATTTTAAAGGTAAACAGTGAGGGGGTGGCTGGCTCTAACTGATGACCAAGATATTCGGCCAGTTTTGCACCCGCAGCCAAGCGTGTGCCGCCTGTGGCTAATAGAATACAACGAGTGCGGTGACTCTCGCCCTTGTCAGTGTACACGATGAAGCGCGCTCCATCTGGCTCATCGTCGCCAAGTCGTTCGATAGATGCAACACCATTGGAGGTCTCGATCTCCACTCCTGCATCTCTAGCAGCCTTGGTGAGGCAATCGATGATGGTTTGAGAATCGTTAGTGATTGGGAACATCCGTCCGTCCGCCTCAGTTTTGAGTTCCACTCCGCGTGACTGGAACCAATCGACCGTGTCCTGTGCGCCCCATCCATGCAGAGGTCCAATCAATGATTTCTCTCCGCGTGGATAATTCTTGCTGAGCTCTTTGGGGTCAAAGCAATGGTGGGTGACGTTACAGCGACCTCCACCAGAGATTTTCACCTTACCCAAAAGTTTGGAAGATTTCTCTAACATCAGGACGCTCTCTGCGCCATTTTCAGCAGCCGAGATAGAGCCGAAAAAGCCAGCAGCTCCGCCGCCAATAGTGATCAAATGATACATATCTATATTAGGGTTTTGTGATTTCTGTGAGCTCGCGGTTCGCTTTTATTTTGGTGGATATCATTCTAGTTTCCACAGCCATCCCATAGGCTATTTAATTTTTAGGAGCTAGCTGGCGGTCGATCCCACTTAGGATAGGCCTGATGATAAATAAACCAGCCAAATCCAAACTGCCTGTACTCACTCAGCTCAGCAAGCTCATTCCTCCACATCTTGTCAGTAAACTTGCTCGCAAACATGGAATAGACAAGCAAGCCCGTACATTTACTCCATGGAGCCGTATTATAAGCTTACCTTTTGCTCAACTCATTCATTCGGCAGGACTCAACGAGGTTTGCGACACCCTCCGCATTCATTCGCGCTGGTTAGGCAGTCTTCGTGCGGCTGTTGCTCCTACCCACAACACCCTTTTTCACGCTAACCAAACTCGTAATTGCGGTATGATACAGGATCTATTCTGGGCTGTTCTGTCTGATCTAGAGATCAAAATTTCTAGGAGGGAAGATTAAGTATAAAGGACTGCCAAGGAGATTTAAGCGGGCTATCTACGCCGTTGACTCCTCGACTATAGCTTTGGAGGCAAACTGTATGAGTTGGGCTAAACACCGCCGCTGCAAAGCGGCAACTAAGCTCCACCTCCGTCTCAATTTGCAGAGTTTCCTGCCAACCTTTGCCAGCGCAGTGTGTTTTGGGTAACCAGAGCCAAAAATAAAATGGCATACACAGTTCGCCCCCCCCCCCAGAGAAGTGTCTGGGATCGGGTCGATCTATTGAGTTTACTCAAATCTTATGGGATAGCAGGTGGACTGCAGGACTTTAAAAGCAAGGACGCTCACCAGAATTTGAAAAAAATCGATGGAAATGTTAAAAACTACCGAAGTATAAACGATTACAGCTACTTATTCAGAGGCTATGGGATGACTGTGGCTGTGTTTTATCCCTTCGGCGCATTTTGCGCAATGTGGCCAGGCTGTGGAACCATCGGTGTAATGCTCTTTTTTCCAAATTGGAACACGTGATTTAGTCTGGTCAATGATATAGCGGCAGGCTTCGAAGGCGGCATCGCGATGGGCTGCAGAGACAGTGACGCATACCGCCATGTCGCCAATAGCTAGATGTCCGATGCGATGCTCACAATGCGCAGCAGTGAGCGCAAATTTTTCCAGAGCTTCCTCTATCACCCGTGAGCCTTCTTTCTCAGCAAGGCTGACATAGGCTGAGTACTCTAGGGAGTCGACGGCTTGCCCTTGATGGTGATTGCGCACCCATCCTTCAAAACTAACAAACCCGCCAGCTGTGTCGCTGAGAGTTTTTTCACGCAGTGCGGCGTGGTCGATGGGAGATTCTGTAATGGTAAACATGGTTTTAAATTTGTGCCCAAGGGTAAAAGTTATAGAGAGAGTTCGCTGGAGATGTTGTCGTAGATGGTGGAATTTCAATCACGCCGTGACAGCCAAGTAGGGCAGCATAATCTCCAGAGTTATTTGGCGACGAAGGATGGATTTTTCCGTTTTCAATGCGCCCAGCAAGCAGCTGAGTGAGCTTCGGGTGGAGCGGGGCGGGGGAGGAAAGTGGAAGACTTTTCACACCCTTGAGGATGCCTAGATGGAGTTTCAATGCTGGAATCACATAGCGGGCTAGGCACGCCATGACTGAAAGTGGGTTTCCGGGAAGAGCAAAAATGGGAATGGGTTTCTCAAAGTAGGCGAATGGTTTTCCTGGCCGTTGGCTGACTCCGTGAAATAGCGCGGTGCCTGCAATCTCATTGAGTAGGGGCGCGATGTAGTCGAATTTTCCTTTGGAAACTCCACCGGTGAGAATCAAAATGTCCG
>CAXMPP010000215.1:0-3363 GCA_964195395.1 uncultured Thermodesulfobacteriota bacterium | reverse complement strand
CGTTTAGACTACTGTGACTAGCTTAATCAGCGTGCTCGAAGCCAACGAGTCGCTGAATGGTGTTCTCTAATTGCATGATCATTTCTGGGTCTGTGACTTTTGATCCATCCATGTTACTGACGTAGATAGTATCCATCGCGGCACCTTTTTCGGTGCAGATACGAGCATGCACAGTCACGAGGCCGCATTTTCCTATGTTCAGAAAAATGTCGTGCAGTAGTCCAATACGGTCGAGTGCTTGGACCTCAATCGCTGTGAACTGCTGGCTGGCTTGGTTGTTGACGAAGGCTTGAACAGGGAAGGGAAGGCCACCTTCAGAAGCATCTTTCTGTAGGAAATTACGCTTCTTCTTAAGGTATTTAGTCGAGTCATAGGCGTCAGTCTGGATCAGTTCAGAAAAAGTTTTTTCTACTTTTTTCTTGGTGGCTGAATTAGTCACCGCGAGCTGGTCTTCAGTACAGACGTGGAATATGTCACAAGTGAGTCCATCGGTGCGGGTGTATACATCAGCAGCGATAATGTTGATCTGAGAAGCTGCTAGAGCACAGGCGACTTTCTCTATTAGATGCGGGTAGTTCATCGTGGTGACAACCAACTCAGTGTAGCCGCGGTTGTCACGGTTCATCCAGCGTAAGTCGGATTCTTTGAAATCTGCCGATGCTAGAGCAGATTTTTTTATGTACCTGCGGATAGCACGGATGTGAATCGCGAGCGACTCCGGTGCTCTATAGCGGAAATAGCCTTTTGGCATGGTGTCAAAATGAATTTCCAGTTGGTTGTGATATTTATCTTTGAGGCAGTTTTTAGTACGCTTTTTTAGCTTCTGCAATTCAGCTGCTTGGTCAGCATCGTATTGATTTTTACCATTGGCCAGGAAGTCACGAGTAGAACGGTAAAGCTGTAGCATGAGCGTCTCTTTCCAGGGTGACCATGCTTCTTCGTTTGTTCCATTAGAGTCAGCATAGGTGAAGACTAATAGTGCTTCGAGACGTTCTTTGTTGCGCATGATTCCTGCGAACTCCTCGATCACTTCCGGGTCTTCTAGGTTCTTGCTGGTGGCGTAACGCCAGTAGGTGAGATGGTGATCTACGAGGAAGGTGAGTAGTGTGCGTCGGGCTCCTTTGATTTTAAAGCGTGAACAGACACGTGCGGCGAGGATTGCCGATCCATCAGTGTGTTCACGGACATTTTCCGCGCGTCCCGTGTCGTGCAGGATCATTGCGAGATAGATGGCATAGGGATCTTCTAAGTCGGTGAGTATTTTACGGTAAATCCCGCGTTCTCTTCTATCGTCTTCTATCAGAGCGTCAAGTTGCTCGATACAGCGTAGCGTGTGCTCGTCGGCAGTGTAGCGGTGAAAAAACTCATGTTGGACTAGGCAGTCTAGAGCTCCGAATTCAGGCATCCACCGGCCGAGGACTCCGACCCGGTGCATCATTCGTAGAATTTCAGCGACACTTCCTTTGCGTTCTAACATAGCGCGGAAGGTTTCTCTGTTCGCCTTGGAATTTCTGAAGTCACCGTCGATGAGCCCCCAGTTGGCTTTGATGAGTTTTCGCGTCTCTGGAGCGAGGGTTAGGTTACGTAGTTGACACTCTTGGAAAACGCGCATCATGCGGCGTGGGTCTTCACTGAATATTTCAGAGTCTTTCGGGTAAATTCGGCCATCACGGATGAGGAAACCATCGAGTTCGACCCGCTTCTTTTTTGGTTTGGGTAAAAATTTTAACCACCCTTTAGCGCCATCATTTTCACTAATCTCAATTTGAAAAATCTCCATCAACGAAGATGTGTGGTGGTAAATGGAACGGGTGTGGCGATAGTAGTCGCGCATAAATGACTCACACCTACGCAGGATACTTTTTTCTGGGTATTGGAAGTTGGTGGCGACAATGCCCTGGAGTCGCAAGGTGAGGATATCTGTAGAGCTGCCCGTGTGGTAGTGGAGTTCATTGCGCACGCGGTGTACGAAATCGTAGGCTTCATTGATTTCTTTATAAGCGGACTTTGTGAGTATGTGCTCTTTAACCAAGGCCTCTAAATCATTGGTTCCACGCTCTAATTGCTCGATCCAGATGATGTTGTGGTAGTCTCGTAGGCCGCCGCAGCTTTCTTTGACGTGTGGCTCCTGAAGGAAGACCGTGTGAGAATATTTGCGATGCCGTGAACGCAGATCTTGCCGGCGAAGTTCGAAAAAGGCATCAGGGTTTTTTTGAATACAGTCGCGCTGGTAACGGAGAATGAAGTCGTCGACGAGTGCCGAGTCACCCGCGATCAGACGGGTATCCATCAGTGCTGTTTTTGACTGTTGTTCCGATTTAGCCTCATCGATACATTCGCTGATAGAGCGTGAGGAATGGCCTACCTTGAAGCCAGTGTCCCAGAGTAGATAAAGAATTTCCTGGACGAGTTCTTTGGTGAGCTCTGAAATTTTGGCGGAATTCACCGGAAGTAAAAAGAGCAGGTCAATGTCGGAGCCTGGATTGAGCGTGCCACGTCCATAGCCTCCTACAGAAGTGACAGCCACTTTGATGGGCTCCTGTGGTGAGAGGTGTTCTTGGCTTGTGAGAAATGCTGTCCGAATCACATTGTCGACCATTACGGAGCGTGCACCTGCCACTTCTAGGCCACCAGCTCCTAGGTCATGGATCTCGCGAATCCTAGAGTCTTGTTCTTTGATGAAGGACTTGATCAAGATGGCGCGTTCGGATTGCTCAGTAGTCGCCTTGAGAGCTGGCAAAAGAACATTTTCAGCCTCTTGAGTGATGGATTCTGTGATTGGGTGCATTCGCTTAGAATTGGTACAATGTATCGATACAAAAATGGCCCAGCAGATGCTAGGCCATTTCAAGGTTTTCTAAAAGAAAGATTAGAGGATAGAGCCGGGCTCGTAGGATGCAGCGTTCGGGAACTTAGCTGTCCATGCGCTCACAGTCTTGTTGAATGCCGCGACTTGGCTACGTGCTGAGCCTGCATTGCTGCGGCCTTCCTCGAGGAGAGCCTCGAGTTGCTCGATTGTGAGTGGGATGCGCTCGTCATTTGCGAGGCGACCAAGGAGGTCGTTCTTGGTGACTTCGCGTGCCCGTAGAGCGTCGACAGTCGCAACTGCATGTTCTTTGATGACCTTGTGTGCGGTCTCGCGGCCAACTCCAGCTTTGACTGCTTCCATCATAATAGTAGTGGTCATGAGGAATGGCAGGTAGTGCTCGTTTTCGGCGTCGATCACTGCTGGGTAGGCATTCATCTGGTTGAGGATTGTGAGGAATGTCTCAAACATTCCGTCACAGGCGTAGAATGCGTCTGGAAGCATCACGCGGCGAACCACCGAGCAAGAAACATCACCTTCGTTCCACTGCCCGCCGG
>CAXMPP010000214.1:0-3371 GCA_964195395.1 uncultured Thermodesulfobacteriota bacterium | reverse complement strand
ATCGTTGACGTGGCGTATCCAACTATCAACAAGGCCGAAGCGCTTACCGGACATTGCCGCCTGCACACCGCCACAGCCGTAGTGGCCACAGACGATAATGTACTTCACCTTCAGATACTCCACCGCGTAGTGGATGACTGCTAGGCTATTGAAGTCAGCATGGACGACCAGATTTGCCACATTGCGGTGCACAAAAACCTCACCCGGATTCAGCCCCAATAGCTCGTTCGCTGGAACTCGGGAGTCTGCGCAACCGATCCACAAATACTCCGGCGCTTGGCCTTCGGCTAGATGCTCAAAATACTTTGCATCCTTGGCAGTGATTTCGTCTGCCCATTGTTTATTGTTTCTTAAAATCTTCTCAATGCCATCCATGGGTACGACTGTTAGCATAATTTCAGTTTCTGCAAGTATTTCTGCACCATGAGCAAGAATACTCGCGACATTCCAGTGATCGCGGTTGCTAGTTTGACTCTATTTTGTTTCAACCCTACCTATGGATTCGCTTTTCCCTGAGGGCCCAGAACCAACCAAACCCAAGAGCCACGAGTCGAGCAATGCCTCGCAGCCCTTGGCCGCTAGAATGCGCCCACAGACAATCTCTGAAATTGCTGGGCAGCAACATATTCTAGGTGAAGGGAAATTACTCCGAAGAGCCATTGAGGCCGACCTCTTTAGCTCGCTCATATTCTACGGCCCTCCAGGCACAGGCAAAACGACACTGGCCACAGTCATCGCCCAGACAACCCATTCCCGCTTTGAAATGCTCAACGGAGTGGAGAGCAATGTCGCAGAGATTCGCGACAAGATCGCCCAAGCCCGAACTTGGAAGAACCTCCGAGGCGAGACAACTATCCTCTTCATCGACGAAATCCACCGCTTCAACAAAGCCCAACAAGATGTGCTCCTCCCTCACATTGAGAGTGGGACGGTGAGGTTCATCGGTGCTACCACGCACAACCCCTACTACTACGTCAACTCGCCACTCACATCGCGTTCACAGATTTTCCAGCTCGAACCCGTATCCACGGAAGACATCGTCAGTGTTCTCAAAAGGGCAATCTCCGATAAAAAAAATGGACTAGGCAACCTCCAGATAAACGCCCACGAGGACGCTCTCAATCACATCTCTGAAAAATCTGACGGCGATGTCCGGAAAGCTCTCACCGCCCTCGATCTAGCGGCATTGACCACGCCTTCAAGCTCAGATGGCAGCGTTCACATTGACCTCGGCATTGCAGAAGAATCGATCCAGCGCAAAGCCATCGTCTATGATGCCACCGGCGATGCCCACTACGATACAATCTCGGCATTCATCAAATCGATCAGGGGCTCAGACCCAGACGCAGCTCTCTATTGGTTGGCTAAAATGCTCCATGCTGGAGAAGATCCACGCTTCATTGCTCGACGAATTGTCATTTCAGCCAGCGAAGACATTGGCCTAGCCGACTCCAATGCGCTCCGTGTGGCTATGGATGCCCAGCAAGCCTTCGAATTCATCGGCATGCCTGAGGGCCGCATCCCACTCGCCCACGCCACGGTCTATCTAGCGACTGCCCCAAAATCCAACAGCGCCTACGCAGCACTGGGTGCAGCACTGGCAGATGTCGACAATGGCAGGACCTTAGCAGTCCCTCCCCACCTGCGTACCCCCACCCGTAAAAAGCTCTCCGCCGCTTCTGGTGAAAGCGAAACAGCTCTCGAATATTTTTATTCTCATTCTTATGAAGGGAATTACGTTCCCCAGTCGTACCTTCCCGAGGGAAGACACTACTACACTCCGACAGAAAACGGTTTGGAGAAGCGTATCAAAGAGCGCTTAGAGCACTGGAAGTCCCTTCACACACAACATTCACCACCTGCACCTTGATCCATGATTCGCTGGTTCGCTAAAAATCACGTAGCCGCAAATATCCTAATGATCGCCATTCTCTTGTTTGGTGGTTACACGGCCTATTTCCAACTCCCTGTCGAAATCGAGCCAGCGGTCTCGTTCCCTCAGGTCCGTATCAAGGTCCCCCTTCGCGGTGGCGCACCTAAAGATGTGGAGCAAAAGGTTATCCTCCCCATCGAACAAGCTCTCAACGACCTCTCAGGGATTGAAAGTATCGAGTCCACTGCCAGCCGTAATTCTCGCAGTATCATCGTCAACGTCGCAAAGTCCACTGACATCGACAGACTCAAAACCGACATCGAGTCACGGATCGACCGTATCAGCACCTTCCCGAGTGAAGCCGAAAAACCGAGAATCTACATCCCTAGCACAGCCTATTATTACGAGGTCATTTCCGTTGCGATCTACGGAAATCTTTCCAATGCCGACCTTATAAAGGCGGCAAAAAAAGCGCGCGACGACCTCACTTCTATCAATGGCATTTCGAAAGTTATCATCAAAGGGCGACTCAACAAAGAAATCACCATCGAAGTAAAACCCCAGGTCCTCAATGCCTATAATCTTACGATTGATAAGCTCTCACGCAAAATTCGTGAAACCTCTATCGACCTCTCTGCTGGCTCTATTAATAATAATGGCGAGCGCATTCTCATCCGCTCAAGCTCCCAGGCCTACGGAGCCGAGCAATTTCGTAACCTCATCATTTCTAGAGAAAATGGCTCCGAGATCAAACTCGGAGATGTCGCCACCGTCGTTGACACCAGAGCTGCCGACCAGAAAGTCATACGCTATAACAACCAGAATGCCATCATTCTGGAAATTCTGCGCCTAGATGGTGAAAATGCACTCAAGATCGCCAATTCGGTACACGAATACGTGGCTAACGCACAGGACAAATTCCCCACTGGCATAGAGCTCGCCACTTGGGACGATGATTCTGTTAGCCTCAAGGGCCGACTCAAGACACTAGGTGTAAACTTACTACAGGGCGGAGTTCTCGTACTTATATTCCTAGGACTCTTCCTTCGCCCACAAATTGCATTTTGGGTTGTTGCCGGCATCCCTATCAGCTTCGCAGGCGGAGTCATTGCCATGCATTACCTAGGCGTTTCAGCCAACAACATGAGCATCTTTGGTTTCATTATCGTACTAGGAATTGTAGTCGATGACGCCATCGTTACGGGTGAAAACATCTACTCCAGAATGCGTGAACCTGGCAGATCCCCACTCGATGCCGCAGTTCTAGGAACCGAGGAAGTTTCTGTACCAGTGACCTTCGGCATGCTCACCACCATTGCTGCATTTGTCCCACTCATGTTCATCGAGGGTTACCTTGGTGAAATGGCGCGCCAAATTCCTCTCGTCGTTATTCCAGTCCTTCTGTTCTCACTCGTCGAGTCTAAACTCATTCTCCCAGCCCACCTCAAACACCTCAAAACGAACCGTAAAAATACAGACTGGTTCATTCGTGCTCAGC
>CAXMPP010000213.1:0-3394 GCA_964195395.1 uncultured Thermodesulfobacteriota bacterium | reverse complement strand
AAGAATAGGCCAGTGCTGTAGTCCGGCCAGTCGCCATCGTAGAGGTCGCCAGCGATGAGTAGAAAGTCTACTTTTCTATCAAGGGCGAGTGTGACGAGGTTTTCGAGAGCCCGACGGGTGGCGCCACGGATCTGTTCGACAGGGGCGTCGTCGTGTTGGCTGAGGCCTCGGAGTGGGCTGTCGAGGTGAATGTCAGCGGTGTGTAGAAAGGTGAACAAGGGAGTTTTGAGTTTAGATTTTAGAGTGCTAATTGAGCTGGGCTAGATGGAATGTGGTACGCTGAAGGAGACGTCTCGCTCGCTCCAATTAAGGATTAACAATGAATAATTAACAAGTCCTGGGTTTGGATCTTTGTGAGTTCTTTCACTTACTACACGACAGTTTTTGAGCTTCTATCAGATCAGAGATAAATCCAATTTATACAGAATTATCAGGATTTTTGCAGGATTTACAATATAGGGCTCTGTTTATGAGGCTCTTTATTCTGTCACACTAAATGACGGGGTGGGACAAATACTGGGGTAGGGTGATTAGAATTTGTAAGTGAGTGGCATTGTAGAAAATGGTGTTGGACAGATCCTAGCGTAAACCTCATGGATAGTAGCAAATGATGAATCGTCGAATTATTCTCACCGTCCTAAGTTTGCTGAATGCTCAGTCTATCCTTGCTGCGGAAGTGACACGCGCTCCCTACCTCCAGTTAGCGACCTCTGATAGCATGCAGATTGTCTGGCGTACCGATGGTGCTACAGCTCCAGTTGTTCGTTTCGGGACGACGATGAACAATCTCGATAAGTCTGTGCCACTGGCTGATATTTTGGTGCGTATGGTCGCAGGCAAAGATGCTTCTGGTTATCCGCTGTGGCAGGGGAAAGAGGCTGTGTCCGCGCCATCAAATACAGTCCAGTACGAAGCTCGTGTCACTGGGCTAAAGCCTGCGGAGAGGTATTTTTACGCTATTTACGACAAGGATAAACGCATCACACCAGCAGATGCCAGTTACCAATTCACGACTCACCCGACTATAGGGAGCAAGAAGCCTGTGAAGTTTTGGGTGGTTGGAGATTCTGGTACAGGTGGCGCTATGCAGAAAGCTGTGCACGAAGGAATGCAGAAGTATATGGAGTCGTCTAAGCTCGATTTCTATATTCACGTGGGAGACATGGCCTACCGTTCAGGAACTGACCCAGAATTCTCAAGAAACTTCTTCAATATGTACGAGCCAACACTGCGCAATACCGTGTGTTGGGCGTCGATGGGGAATCACGAAGGCCAGACATCGAGTGGTGAGACTCAGAAAGGTCCCTACTACGATGCCTATGTGTTGCCGACTAAAGCTGAAGCTGGAGGTCTGGCCTCTGGCACGGAAGCGTATTACTCATTTGACTATGCTAACACCCACTTCATTTGTTTGGACTCACACGATCTGGATCGTCGTCCGTTAGGGGCTATGGCTATGTGGTTAAAGGCTGATCTCCAGAAGACAAAAGCTGATTGGCTAGTCGCATTTTGGCACCATCCACCGTATACAAAAGGGTCACACGATAGTGATCTAGAACAGCAACTTATTGAGATGCGTGAACATATCATGCCTATTCTTGAAGCATCTGGCGTTGATGCCGTCTTCACTGGTCATTCGCACATTTATGAGCGTTCGATGCTGATAGATGGAGCCTACGCTACTCCTAGCACCAATCAAGGAGTGGTGCTGGACGATGGTGATGGCGACCCAAAGGGCGACGGAGCTTATAAGAAAAGTGCTGGGCTGGCTCCACACAACGGAACCGTTCAGGTTGTGACCGGTCATGGTGGAACAGGTCTGCGCCGAAAGTCTAATCACCCGCTTATGAGCAAGGTAATCATGCTTCATGGATCAATGATCATGGAGATAAAGAGCGATAAGCTTACTGGAGAGATGATTGATGTTCACGGAGCTGTGCTAGACACATTCGTGATAGAAAAAGGGGGCAAGGTCACTCGGTCGATCGTCGAAAATCCCCGTGCACCGAAACTCATTGAACCTGAACCAAAGGCGAAGTCATCCAAGCCACACTCAATGCCTAAAAACTATAGCAATGTTATTCCTAGAGGGGCGACGTGGCACTACCTAGCAGGGGCTAAGCTTCATCCAGCAAAAGGCTGGGCATCTGCACCTTTCGATGTTTCCGACTGGAAGTTAGGTGCGGCTGGATTTGGATACAGCGACAAGGATGATAAAACTGAGTTGGATATGAAAAACAAGTACAGCGCGGTCTATATTCGCAAGGAATTCACGCTTGAAGCTGGAACGGATTTCAGCGCTCTAGGGCTTGGTGTGAGCTACGATGATGCGATCATTGTTTACCTAAACGGCAAAGAAATCGTACGCAGAGGAGTGGACTCAGGGGCTGGTTCTAAAGCCAAAGGGTTCCATACGCACGAAGCAGGTAAACTAGAATATTTTCCACTTGGGGTGAATAAAAAATTACTCAAACCTGGAGTGAATGTGATAGCTATCGAAGGGCATAATGCTGGTGTCGGCAGCTCGGATTTCTCTCTCGACCCAGTTCTTATTTTAAAGAAATAGTCGATGTCTATTAGGTTTTTTATTAGGCGCGTGGTGGCGGGTGGATTTCTTCTGTCGGCAATATTCCTAACTGGCGGTCTCCATGCGCACGAATCCCCACACGACACGATTCATAAGCTGAGTCATCGAATAGAAAGCACTCCGACAAATGCTGCGCTCTACTACGCGCGCGCGGTTGAATACAAATCTCTGGGGAAAGCGTCCCATGCTGTGGCTGATTTTAGGAAAGTACTGAGGATCGATCCTAGTAATCTTAATAGCACTCTTGCCTTAGCCCGTTTATTGGCGGTTCAGTCAAAGCCTGACGAATCTTTAAAACTATTAGATGGCAGACTCAAAGGAGCTGTCTCAAATGAAAGCAAGGCGAGGCTGCTCAAGGCCAAATCCGATATTTATTTCACTGCGCAGCAATACCAGCGCTCGTACGATAGTGTCACAGAAGCACTGACTCTAGTGGCCAAGCCATCGGATGATTGGTATCTACAGCAGGCGATAACTAACCTGCAGTTAGGTGAACTGATCCGTCGCCATCAACAACTGGCAATTGGGTTTGGATGCCGGCGAGGGCAAAGATGTGAAGCCAACGGTTCTGAAATACCGCACGGAATCTCGGTTTTTAAGCACTTGGAATATTCGCCTAGCTCAAACACTTCCTCTGGAATCCGCTGAACGCAAACAGGTGTTAGCGGAAGCTATCGTCGAGATGAATCAACGGCTAAACATAGATCGACCAGATGTCACATTACTTATGGATCGCTGTCTGGCATACCACTTACAGGGAGATCTAAAACGCTCCAAGCAAGATAGGCAATGGCTTGATAGGTTGAG
>CAXMPP010000212.1:0-3395 GCA_964195395.1 uncultured Thermodesulfobacteriota bacterium | reverse complement strand
GATTGTAGTGACTGTGATGGGAGATTTATAGAGATGGACGAGCCGTTAGATGTGTCGATCAACTTTGATGTCGTTGATGAGTGTGACGACTGGATCGTGGTCAATAAGTCAGCACCATTGATAGTTCATCCAACGAACAAGAAATCTGAGCCAACTATGTTGGGTGGACTGGAGCAGCTGTTGAGTTTTGAGATTCAAAATGGGGCAAGGCTTTCGATTATCAATCGCCTAGATCGGGAGACCAGTGGTTTAGTGCTAATAGCAAAGAGGAAATCGGCGGCGCGCATGTTTGGCCGTGCGATGGAGCGACGCTTAATAGAGAAAGAATATGATGCTATTTGTTTAGGGTGGCCAGAGTGGGAGGTGAGGACATTGAATGCCCCACTTATACGAAAGGGTGAAAAAGCATTATCTCCGATATGGGTAAAGCAAATGGTGCACGCTGATGGAAGATCGAGCGAAACGCATTTTAGAGTAGTGAAGCGAGGAACTTACCAAGGTAAGAAGGTGAGCTTGCTCCGAGTATTTCCAAAAACTGGGAGAATGCATCAAATTCGTGTTCACGCAGCTTATCTGGGTCATCCTTTGGTTGGAGATAAAATTTATGGAGCCGATGAGACTTGTTATTTGAGATACATTGACGGCGGCTGGAATAGAGATCTTGAAGCTCAGCTCATCCTAAAGCGCCAAGCGTTACACGCTTCTCGTATGGCGCTCGATCTTGATGGTACTGTGTTAGAGTGGAAGATTGGCTTGGCGAAGGATCTAAGTGACTTTTTTGATGCGTAGAGCGCTTTGTTTTGGTAGATGTTGTCTATGGCGAGTCTACATGAAATTGAGAGCTATATAAGTAAAGAGCTACGGCTGGAGGAGATCCCAGATTATTCAGCGGCTCATAATGGGCTGCAGTTGTCAAATAATGGTACTGTCACCAAAGTAGCTGCTGCTGTGGACGCATCCCTTCCTGTGATTCGTAAAGCGATCAATGAGGGGGCTGATATGCTGGTTGTGCATCATGGGCTCTTTTGGCAAGGAGTGCAGCGATTAGTTGGTGCTCAATATGATAAATTTACAGAAGCAATCCAAGCAAACCTAGCAATCTACAGCGCACATATTCCACTCGATGTGCACCCGACACTAGGTAATAATGCCTTATTAGCGAAAGCTATAGGGATGGATAATTCCATTTGCTACCATGACTGGAAGGGGATAAAGCTTGGGATGCGACAAGAATTGGAACTAGAATTTGAGGAGTTGATCCAGCGAGTGGAAGGCGCTTTGGGACAGGAGGTTCATTTTTGTAGGGGAAGAAGAGAGCCGTCAGTCGGTGCTGTTGGCATTATTACTGGTGGAGCCGGCTCTGAAATTGCTGCAATGGCAGAACAGGGGATTGATACATTCATTACTGGTGAGGGACCTCACTGGAGTTACCCCTTGGCTGAGGAACTAGGAGTGAACCTCATCTATGGTGGGCACTATGCAACTGAGACATTTGGAGTCAAAGCTCTCAGTAGCCACATCGCCGAAAAATGGGAGGTGCCACAAGTATTTATAGATCATCCTACAGGTCTCTAACGTGAATATATCAGGTCAAATAACTTTGTCGTACAGAGTTTCTTTGAAAAAAGCTTAAATAGTCCTTGCTATCGACAGGTGTAAAACTCTAGTTTCTACTAGATATCGCTACAGAAGAGTATTGCGTTTTTGAGATTTTAACATTGTTGAATACCAGAAAACTTATTCCATAGTAGCCTTCAGAGGAGCCTAAGGTTCTTCGAACTGAACCCAATAGAATATGAAAAACACAATGAAATACGCATTAGTAGGTGCATTTTTCGCAGCAGCTGCGCCATTCGCAGCCGCCGCAGAGAAATCCGCAGTCGACGTGAAGAAGTGTAGCGCAGTCTATCAAAGCGCTTCGAAAGCAATTGCTAAAGATCCAGCTAAGGTACTTGAACTGGTCTCTAAGTTAGTCGCTGCTAATGAATCCTGCGCCGCTGACGTCGTGAAGGCTGCCATTAAAACAACGAAGGCAAATAAGCAGTTAGTTGGTCAAATTGTGGAAACCGCAGCAGCAGCAGCACCTAAGCAACTTTCTCAAATTGCAGCAGCCGCAATGGCAACTGCTCCTGATTCAGCTACACAAATTGTTGCAGTAGTGAATAAAATTAATGCTCAATTAGGTACAGCCCAAGCTGGTGCCGTGCATCCACTCGATTTTCCTGAAGGGACTGCGAACGGAAGTCCAGGGCCAGGAGGTCCAAATCATCCTTTAGTAGGTCCACCAACTGGTGGCCCAGCTGGTGGCGGTGTTGCAGGTGCAGCAGGTGGCTCGAGTGAGTCTAATAGTATTACGAATACGCCTCCAGGTGCAACTCGTTAAGTCTGTCTCTAAAAACAATAAAACTTATTTATGAAGCTAATTAAAGTATGCGCGGTAAGCGCACTCGCAACAGGCTCTCTTGCTGCGCAAGGTATATTTAATGTCTCACCAAACGACGGCATTACAGAGTCCATCCCTCTAAAGATCACTGGCACAGTCAACTTCGGTTGGGATGATAACGTCACGCCTACCGTGAAGGAAAACCGTGGGGACACCTCTACATACACTTCTCTTGATGTCAGCCTCAATTACTTAAACCTGGGACCTCAGACTAATATTGATTTTAATCTGAAATTGGGAGTTCTTCATTACCTCGACAATATTGAAAATAAAGATGCTAGTGATACATATAGTGATTCACGTGTGCAGCTCAATGTTTCTCACAGTGTGAGCGAGCAACTTCGTTTTTCTACACGTAACTATGTGACCTACGGTCTTGAGCCTGATTACAACTACGGAGCAGTCAATGATCGCTCGAATGAGGAATACCTTTTCTTGTCCACTGATAATGCAGTGGGCTACAAGTGGACTGACCGTCTAGGTACTTATACAGGTTTTAAGTATGATCTTCTTAACTATAGTGGCAATGACTCACGTAACGATCGTGAGAATCTGACTCTTTACAATCAGTTCCGCTATGTCCTTTCTCCTCAAGCGGTGGGAACACTGGATTACCGTTATAGAATGAGTGATGTAGAAAATGGTCTTGATTCTGATAACCACAAGGTGCTAGCTGGTGTTGAATATCGCTTAAATAGAACAGCAGTTCTTATTGCTAAAGCTGGTGCTCAGTATCGTAAGGTTGATAGCCGTGATTCAGAGACTGATCCAACATTTGAAATTGGTTATATTCAGCGTGTGAATGAAATGTTCCGTGTACGAGCTAATCTTGCATATGACATAAACGATTATGGAACATCTTCCTTCGGTGGTAACTTCGAGAACAACCAGACGTTCCGAATTTCACTTGCGGGAGATTACCAACTTTCACAGCAGCTTTACCTCACTGGTG
>CAXMPP010000211.1:0-3420 GCA_964195395.1 uncultured Thermodesulfobacteriota bacterium | reverse complement strand
ATCTAGATTTGAACCATGGGTACAATAGTAGGAAAACATTTCACCACCACTCATACCTAACTCGTCCATCACTCCATCTTTGAACGTCTGATAGAAGTTCTCATAAGCCTTCCGCTGCACGCTAAACTCAGAGTTTTCTAAAAAGGCGAAATCCTTGATCCACTTCTGAGGTTCGTCAAAGTCGACTAGAATACAAACGCGACATCCTTCTGTCGGCTCGAACACAGTTCGCATCAAATTGCTCACGGAGAAGGGAGGGAATTCACGCTTCTCTGGGTTCAACATGATCTCTTCGCTCAAGTAACTTGGTAATAACATAATGACCTAACTTAGATTCTGTTCCTTTTGATGCAAGGGGTGAAGCATATTTTTTTCACCAACAATATCTTGCCCTCCCGGTCATTTCCCATGGCCGACTCACCCACAGTGATTTAGTCAAGAAGAATTGAATAATTACCTAGCCAAACTATATTTCATTTGCTAAATCTGGTTCTAGAACTATTTGCCATTCTAAAGAATCATGTCCCGTCTCACCGAAACTCGCCCACAACGCCTCAATGTCGCCCCCACTCAAATGGAAATGAAATCCGACACAAAACCTGGCACTTCGCCATTGGCCGAAGATTTTGAAGGTAAGCTAGTTGCGGCCCAGCAGCAACTTGAGCAACTTCAACAACAGCAAGAGTTTATCGAGCAACAAAAAATTGAGCTCGAAGAACTGAACGAGCGCAAAGAAGAATTTTTGTCCGGTCAGAATGATATCAACGACCGTTTTACGACTTCCCTCACAGCCATTGACCGAGAACTCTTTGAGATGCGTCAGGAGATGGAAGACCTAGAGCAAACTCGCCAGTGCTTTGCCGATCACCAGAAAAAGATCGACGAACTCAACCCGCAAAACTGGACTCGCGATGATTTGAAGCTGGAGCTCAACCGCTCAATTTCCATGCTCGACCACGCAGAAGACGAGTACGAAGAAGCAATGCAACATTTTCGTGATGGTCGTCGCGCTGGAGTCCTTAGCCCAACTCAGAAGAAAAAGGCGAACAAAAGCACTGTTACTCAGAGTGAATTTTCCAGTTACTTCAAGCAAGGTTTCGCTTTCAACCTCCCATTGATCCTCGTGGCTTTCATCGGTTTCGCGATTTATCTGACTCGTTAAGCCATGTTCGGCTCAAAAAACAAAAAAAACTTCGCGGAGATTGAGCGTCAAAAAGATGCGCTCCAAGCTCAGATCGACGATCTGCAAAACTTCATAAAGGAAGCACCAGAGAAGCTTCAACGCGAAGAACAAGAGCGTCTGCAAACAATGCCAGCACCAGATGAGCTGACCCAACGTCGACGCGAAAACGACTTTTCTAATCGTCTCACCAAAGGTGAACTAAAAAACGAGCGTCGTCACCAAGCCCGGAGCGCTTTACTCTTTGTACTTTTGTTCTCCGCCATCATTTGTGTATCCCTTTGGATATATGGAATAATTGCTGGTACAGCATAGGTTCCACACTCGCTCCAGCACCCCTATAAATTGGGATGGATTCGGCTAATTCAAAGTATCTTAAAATTCGCGATACTTACCGCTTGCACAGGTGAGACTTGCCCCCTAGTGTGCGCGAGCTACGGCGCCTATGAAAGCTACTAACAAAGCCATACTCGCACTTGAAGACGGCCGCACCTTTGAAGGTGAAGCCTTTGGTCACACTGGAACTACAACCACTGGTGAGATCTGCTTCAATACCTCCATGACTGGATATCAGGAGATAATCACTGATCCTTCCTATCGCGGTCAAGTCGTCACGATGACTTATCCATTGATCGGAAATTACGGTGTCAACCCGGAGGATGCGGAGTCTGCTTCGCCTCACGTTCGAGGACTCGTTATTGGAGAACTCTCACCGGTTGCATCCAACTTCCGCTCACGCCAGTCACTCGGTGATTACTTTGTGGAACACAAGATTCTCGGAATCGAAGGTGTCGACACTCGTGCCCTCACCAAGCATCTCCGCACCGCTGGTGCGATGCGCTGCTGTATTTCTACCGAGCTTTCCGCTGAAGAGGCTATCAAAGCAGCAAAGGATGCCCCACCGATGGCTGGATCAGACTTCGTCAAAGAAGTTTCCACTGAAGAGAACTACCACTGGGATAAAGAATCCCGCCTCTGGAACATCCCGAGCCCGTCACAAAACCGTGAAGGTCACTACGATGAACTTCCTCCTGTGAAGTACAAGCTCGTAGCCCTCGATTTTGGCATTAAGTACAACATTCTCCGCTCCATGCGTCAGGCTGGCTTCGATGTCGAAGTCGTCAACTCACGCGCGACAGCAGAAGAAATTCTCGCGCTTAACCCAGACGGCATTTTCCTTTCTAATGGTCCCGGTGATCCATCGGCTCTCGACTACATTCACGCTGAGGTGAAAAAACTCCTCGGTAAGAAGCCAATCTTCGGCATCTGCCTTGGTCATCAAATCCTCACTCACGCATTCGGCGGCACGACTTACAAACTCAAGTTTGGCCACCGTGGTGGCAACCAACCCGTAAAGGATCTCCGCACTGGCAAGATCTCGATCACCGCACAGAACCATGGTTTTGCGACAGATCCAGACAGCCTTCCAGATGACGTGGAAATCACTCACATCAACCTCAACGACGACACCGTCGAAGGATTCCGTCACAAGACGCTTCCGGCATTCTCAGTTCAGTACCACCCAGAGGCTGCACCAGGACCGAATGACGCGAAGTATTTCTTTGACGAATTCGCTGGTATGATTGAAAATTTCCAAGGCTAAAACCTTGATTCGTTAGAAAAAATGCTCCGCAACTTCGTTATCCTTTGTTCTATATTCACGAGCCTTTCAGGCTTGGTAATCGCCGAACAAACTTACGAAGCAAACGGTTTCAAATTTCAGCACAGAGACTCTGAAAAAGTCACTGTCACTGGCGATAAGATCAAAACTCTGCGCATCGAGAATGCTGACAACAGCCTTTTCATGGTGCAAAACTATGGTTCATCTATCACTCCCGAGCAACTGCTCGAAAAGATGAGCCAAAGCTTGCTCAAGCAGTTTGAAGAAAATGCCACCGAACTCACCCATAAGACTGCTTCCCGCAATCTACTAGGTGAGTCCCGAGTTGGCCGATACATTTTATTTAGTAGAAATAATATCCCGAGTGAGTCGCTACTCTTCACATTCAAAAAAGACGGCGACACCATCTGTGTAATTACTCAGATGGCACTTCAACACAGTAAAGAGGCTGAGCGCATGTTTGCGACTGTTCAGAAAAGCCTCAGCATCTCAAACAAGTAAAATTCATATGAATACCATCATCTGTGGTCTCCAATGGGGCGACGAAGGAAAAGGCAAAATCGTTGATTGGCTAAGCGAGCGCGCCGACGTCATTGTGCGCTTTCAGGGCGGACATAAC
>CAXMPP010000210.1:0-3456 GCA_964195395.1 uncultured Thermodesulfobacteriota bacterium | reverse complement strand
CCGGAAAAAAGAGTTTTCCAATCAGGCCTCGGCGCAGTTTTTTCCGGACAAGAAAGGTCAAGTGGGAGATGGCGGCGAGGTAAACAAATCCATCGACCGCTCCGTTTCGATGTAGACACAGGGCAAGAATGGGTCCGTCGTGCGGGATATTCTCCGATCCTGTCACCGTAATTCGGCTGTAATACAAACGTCGAATGAAGCAATGGAAGAGCGAATGAAAATTCAATTCAGGTAATGAGTTGGGAGTCATGATGAGGTCGCGATATTACCTCGATTAGGGTTGTTTCCGTCGACCTTGTTGAATGGATCTTCAGAGGTTGTAGGAAAGTAGTCTTCTGATCGGTAGATGTGATTTCCGTATTTGTTGGGAATCGAAATCCCCATTTCTTTCCGGATAGCTCGCTCAGAGCTCTCGTCGAAGTTAGTTCCAACAAACTCGAAAATTTCTTTTGCTGTTTGTACCGGATGATCGACGATCTCCTTGTAGTGGATGTTCAACACCTTATCTTGATTTGCATCCAGAATGGCTTTGCCATTAGCTAGGTCGCGACTGAGGTACTTTCTAACTTCAGCACCAATTTCTGGGCCATTTAGACGATGACTGGTCATGCAGCGATAGGCCGCCGCAAGTGAGCAGACACTACAAAGAACCTCATCAAAATCCCGGTGTAGATGGATGAATTTGGCATCGGGAAATACGCTAAGGATGCTGTCGATGGATTGCATGTGGATCGGTGACTTGAGTAGCCAGCGCTTGCCATGGTTTCCTGAAATTTGAAGCTGTTTTTGAAAGAGTTTATAGCTTGGGAGGTAGTCGGCTGTTTCCAGAAACTGGTTATATCTAGGGATATGGAAAATAGCTGGGAAGGACTGGCACACGAAGCCGTTCATCAGTTGTTTGGTGCATTCCTCAGGACCATCGAGCCGGATCTCGTGAACCGTTCTGAAGCCTGGCGAGAGGTGATGCATCAACTTCAACATTAGACCCGCTTCAAGTTTCTTCAGAGAGGCTGGTTTTCTGCTTGCTATCTTGTGGGTCTCCCAGTGACGAAGGGTTCGGAAAACCTGAGTCGATCCCAGTAGGTTAAAAAGGTAGGACGATCCAGTTCGCGGTAATCCCAAGATAAAGACCGGTGCCTTGATCGCGGGGAATGAGTTCTCCTGAAATCGCTGGGAAATCTGACGGTTGTTCAGGATGACCTCTTTAACCAGATTCTCCAACATGATGCGGCCCAAGTTGTTCAGCTCGGCCGATTCTTCGACACATTCCAGGAAGAACTCACAGTTAGCCCTCGTAGTCGGATCCAAATCGCTGATGTGTTTCAACGAGTTGAGGTCAATTTTTCGGGGTCGCGCGAACGACTCAATAGCTTGAGCGATCAGCGATTGGTGGGGGGCCATCAAGTCGATGGTGGGGGTGAGTCGCCTGTCGGTCATAGAATGTAGTCTAATAGTTCCCCCCCGCCTCGATAGGTACCTTCAATTGCGAGGAATATACTTTTGTGAGAGGGGTAAAGAGGAATGTAAATGTAAGTCATGGCGAGTGAGCAGAGATCGGGCAAGGATCAATGACTGAAAATGATTTTAAACTACTAGTAGCTTGTGAACTTCAGCTGAATTGGTCCAACGGTTCAAAATTACCTTCGACTCATTTCAATGGCGAGTTTTGACATCTATAAATGTGATGAAATTCTCTAAGCTCTAATTGAGACAAGACATCTTCGCTTGTCTCACCGAAAGTTGTCTTAGTTGTCACGAGTGAAGTCTAGTGAGGGGACTTTTAGACTTCTTGTAATCCAACTAGAATGCGTGAAACCGTCGAATAATTCATGGTTCTAATTTCATCGTGTCGGTCCTGAAAATTGCGGTTGCCAGTATCACCTAGCTTCATGGTGCTTGCCTAATGACTAATCAACTCATGTCCATTGACTCGCCTCATAGCAGGATGGCTTTACAAAGGTAAGACATCCCGCTATGAGGCGACCATGTCAGAGTTACCAAAAGCGTATGAGCCACAAGCTGTAGAGAAACAGTGGTATGAGGCTTGGACAGCAAATAAATGCTTCCAAGCTGATGAGAATTCTTCGAAAGAAGGGTATTCCATCGTCATTCCACCACCGAACGTGACTGGTATTCTCCACATTGGCCATGTCCTCAATAACTCAATCCAGGACATCCTTGCGCGTCGTGCACGCCAGCAGGGCAAAGAAGTGCTCTGGCTTCCGGGCACAGACCACGCAGGTATCGCTACTCAGACTAAGGTCGAGAAGAAGGTGCGCGATGAAGAAGGAACCACTCGCCGCGAGCTCGGCAGAGAAGAATTCCTCAAGCGCGTGTGGGACTGGAAGGACGAGCACGGCGGCATCATCATCCAGCAGCTCAAGCGACTTGGTTGCTCGTGCGACTGGGACCGTGAGCGCTTCACCATGGATGATGACTACTCGGCACAAGTTTCAAAAGTATTCGTAGACCTCTTCAATGAAGGTCTCATCTACCGTGGTAAGCGAATGGTGAACTGGTGTCCAAAGTCACTCACCGCACTTTCTGACGAAGAGGTGATCATGAAGCCAAAGGTTTCAAAACTCTACTTCATGAAGTACGAGTTGGTGGACGCGCCAGGTGAGTTCCTCGAAATTTCAACCACACGTCCAGAGACATTGATGGGGGACATCGCTGTGGCTGTGAACCCTGATGACGAGCGCTTCAAGAAGTTCGTCGGCCGCAAGGTGCGCCGTCCGTTCCCATCCGCTGAGATTGAAATCATTGCTGACGACCACGTCGACGTGGAGTTCGGAACAGGTTGCCTCAAGATCACTCCAGCTCACGATAAGGCTGACTTCGAGATCGGCGAACGGCACAACCTAGAAATCATCGATGTGCTGCACGCGGACGGCACAATCAATTGCCCAGAAGTTCCCGAGCTGGACGGTCTCGATCGTTTCCAAGCGCGCCGCAAGGCTGCTGCGATGCTCGAAGAAATGGGGCTGCTGATCAAAGTAGAAGAATACGAGAATAACGTAGGCTTCTCTGAGCGTGCAGACGTAGTGATCGAACCACGCATATCGATGCAGTGGTTCCTCAAATACCCAGCAGTGGGAGAGGCTACAGACGCGGTCAATAATGGCGATATCACTTTCCGCCCTAAGCGTTGGAAAAGCACTTATAACAACTGGATGGGCAACCTTCAGGATTGGTGTATCAGCCGCCAGCTCTGGTGGGGACACCAGATCCCAGTTTGGTATAGGAAGGAAAAATCATTCGAGCTACGTGAGAAAGAAAGCCTTGATATGAACGACCTCAAGTCTGGCGATATCTATGTTGGCGTGGAACCACCAGCTGACGGTAGCGAGTGGGAGCGCGACGAAGACGTGATGGACACCTGGTTCAGCTCATGGCTCTGGCCGTTTGCCACCATGAACGATCCCGAGCGTGCCAAGTTCTACCCAACATCAGATC
>CAXMPP010000209.1:0-3472 GCA_964195395.1 uncultured Thermodesulfobacteriota bacterium | reverse complement strand
TTCATTTTGCTGTCAACTGCGCCAGTGTATCCTGCCCACCGCTGCGCAATACTGCATTCACGGGACCAAAGTTAGACCAGCAACTCAACGAGCAAGCCAAGCAATTTGTTAGCAGCAAGCATGCAGTTAGAATCAAGGGAGGTACAGCCGAGTATTCCTCTCTTTTTGATTGGTATAAGAAAGATTTTGGCAGCTCCAACCCAGCTAAAATAATCAACAAGTACAGTGACAAAAAAATCTCAACAAAGCTCAAAGTAAAGTGGATCAAGTACGATTGGAACCTAAATGAAGTGCTCTAATTGGACACGTATAATCTGCACTCTAGAAAAATGAACATCATCACGCGATACTACCACTGGCTGCATGGTCAATGGCCCTCCGGAGCTGTTGAGAACCTACCCGTTGTGGGTGAAGATGGCCTCACTCGGATTCCCGGTGTTCGGGTAGTAGGAGATCTATCAGGTGTGCCGCTTCTAAAGTTTTCTTCGGAGACTGGAGCACGTGCTATTCACGCCATTCTCACAGAATCGGACTACCAGCAGCAGCGCAGTAAAGCAGAGCAAGAGGTCTATGATGTGGCCATTATTGGTGGCGGCATCAGTGGTTACTCAGCTGCTATTGAGGCAAAAAAAGCGGGACTCCGCTATATCATCATCGAGGCTAGCAGCAGTTTTTCTACCATCAAAAACTTTCCTAAAGCAAAGCCCATTTTCACCTACCCCACTGAGATGACTCCCAGTGGCGGCATCCAATACGATTCACCTAAGAACGTCGTGAAGGAAGGGCTGATAGAGGACATCCTGCAACAGGTCGAAGACGCTGGTATCGAAACAACTATTGGACACATAGAAAAGATCGAGCGCCATAAATCAAGATTTCTCCTCAAAAACACGGCTAACAAAGGCCAAGAATGGCAGGCTCTTAGGGTGATTGTGGCGATTGGGCGTTCTGGTGATTTCCGCAAAATGAACATCCCAGGCGAGGAACTAGATAAGGTAAGTAATCGACTACACGATCCTAAAGCCTTCACTGGCAAAAATGCTCTCATCGTGGGTGGTGGTGACTCGGCGGCAGAGGCTCTCATTGCTCTTACCGAAGCCGGAGCACGAGTGAGCATGAGTTATCGCAAAGATGCACTCACGCGACCAAAACCAGAAAACATCGAGAAGCTCCAGTCGCTTGCAGAGTCCGGTACAGTTCAACTCTACCTGCCATCTTCACCAACATCCATCGACCCCGACTCTGTGACTCTGGATCACAATGGTGAAGAACAGTCTTTCCCTAACGATGCGGTATTCTCACTCATCGGCCGCAACCCGCCACTCGCCTTTTTTCGTAAAAGCGGTCTCGAGATTTCAGGTGAACGCACCACCAAGTGGTGGGTCACACTCGTGCTTTCCGTTATCTTCTTCACCTGGCTCTACCATTGGAAAAAATATATCATCGGAGGGCTCGACCCCAAACCAATGGTAGAATGGATCTTTTCTGGAGTTCAAAGTATTGCCGACGACCAGACGAGCGTCCTCCACACATTAAGAAATTCCGCTAGCCAGCGTGGTTTTTATTACACCTTGGCTTACTGCCTGATGGTGAGCATCTTTGGCTACCGTAGAATCAAGCGCCGAAACACCCCATACGTCACTAGGCAAACCATCACCCTCGCTCTCATTCAGTGGATTCCACTTTTTATTTTACCTGAACTCATCTTACCCTATCTCGGTAATAACGGTGTTTTTGAAACTGGAATTGGCGGTTGGATTGGTGACACGCTATTCCCTGATCACTCCTACTGGCGCGCTTATGGATTCATTTTAGCTTGGCCATTATTCATCTACAATTGGTTCACCTCTGCTCCCATTTGGGGATGGCTCATCATTGGTTTCCTCCAAACTTTCGTTCTTATCCCATTGATGGTTCGTCGCTGGGGGAAAGGTTCCTACTGTGGCTGGATTTGTTCCTGTGGAGCACTTGCCGAGACAGTTGGAGACACCCATCGCCACAAAATGCCCCATGGCTCAAAAGTGAATCGACTGAATATGATCGGGCAGGCATTCCTTGCCATAGCATTGCTCATTATGCTTTTCCGAATTCTGGGATGGATATTCCCCAGCTCGCCCCTGCTCTCACTGTCTAACTCGATGTTCAATGGCATACCAATCTTGAACTACGCCTACTTTGTCGATCTCATCTTTGCGGGAATCCTAGGTGTCGCATTCTACACCCATTTCTCTGGCCGTGTTTGGTGTCGATTTGCTTGCCCGCTCGCGGCACTGATGCACATCTACGCACGCTTTACCAAGTTCCGCATTTTTGCCGATAAGAGCAAATGCATCTCGTGCAATGTCTGCACATCAGTCTGCCACCAAGGAATCGACATCATGAACTTTGCAAACAAAGGGCTAGCAATGGAAGACCCTCAGTGCGTGCGTTGTTCCGCCTGCGTCCAACAATGTCCGACTGGAGTCTTGAGTTTTGGCCGGGAAGGAGAAAATGGAGCAAGATTCCTCGATTCACTGCCAGCCTCTCCAGTACAGATTAGTGAACTACAAGAGCGCAAAAATCTGAAATAGCTGGCAATTTCTAGTTTGCTCCCGAAAGTCACACCCACTTCACATACCTAATGCCCTTTGCATTCACTCTACTCCTAGCACTCTACCTCTTGTGCAGCGCCATTCTGGTCCTCTATGGTTTTCACCACTACTTCATGCTCATTCTCTTTTTTAGAGCACAAAAGAAAATGAAGGTTCAGAATGCTGCCATTGTTCCCCTAACAATCGATGACACCGAACTGCCTGTAGTACTCACCCAAATACCTCTCTACAACGAACTGAACGTCGCTGAGCGTGTGATAAGAGCGGTCGCGGCAATGGAGTACCCCTCAGACAAGCACATCATCCAAGTGCTCGATGACTCGAATGACGACACATGCACACTCGTTGACAAAGTAGTTAGCGAACTATTGGCCCAAGGCTATCAGATTACAGCAGTGAGAAGAACTGACAGATCTGGCTACAAAGCTGGTGCGCTCGATTACGGTCTGCAGATTTGTGATGCCCCGTATGTCACCATCTTTGACTCAGATTTCGTCCCACCTAGGGACTACCTTCTGCGTACCATCCCACACCTGTTAGCCAATAAGCAATATGGTCTAATCCAAGCCAGATGGGGATTTCTTAACGAAAATGCATCGCTATTCACCAAGGCGCAAAGTGTCGGGATCGACGGCCACTTTGTTGTCGAGCAAGTGGCGCGATCCTACAACGACTACTTTCTCAACTTCAATGGCACCGCTGGAGTATGGCGTCGCAGCGCAATCGATGACGCAGGTGGCTGGAATGCAGACACCCTCACCGAAGACTTGGATCTTTCCTACCGTGCTCAACTCAGAAATTGGAAGATCCACTACCTGCCTGACCTCGTGGTGCCAGCAGAAATCCCCTCCAGCTATGCTGCTTTCCGCTCCCAACAATTT
>CAXMPP010000208.1:0-3498 GCA_964195395.1 uncultured Thermodesulfobacteriota bacterium | reverse complement strand
CGATTCTCTTTCAGATTCCGAGCTTTGCAAGTTTCTCGACGGACTCATCATCGAAAAACGTGGCGCTCGCCCCGACGGATCCATTCCGGAACCTCAGCAATCCATCACCAGAAACGAAATTTTAAAGAAGCTCCGGATCGCACTCTCGCTCCGTGACGAGGGCATGATGGCCGTCTTCAAGGAAGCGGATTTTGTCGTCACTAAAGCCGAACTCGGATCATTCTTCCGCAAGCAAGGCCAGCGCAACTATGCCGAATGCCCTGAACAGGTTCTGCGGAAGTTCATCCATGGTCTAGGGCAGGAAGCGGGCTAGGCTCTGAACAACAGATGGAGTGTCCCCTCTCTCAAATTTAGATGACAGAGATAAGGTCTAAAAAGAATGGAATTCCGCCATGCATTTTAGTAGATCCTTATGAAACTCTATCCCCGATCGATGATAAAGACGTTTGCTAATTTAGGGCTCTCAGCCCATATCGTTAAAGCTTTAGAAGAGAAAGGTTATAAAGAACCTACTCCTATTCAGCTAAAAGCTATCCCAGTGGTGCTGGAGGGAAGAGATGTGCTGGCTGCTGCCCAGACGGGAACCGGCAAGACTGCGGCATTCACACTGCCGATCATGCATCAGCTATCGAAGTCTTCTTCTGGGAGGCGTAGGGTTAAGGCTCTAATCATTACCCCAACCCGTGAACTTGCTGCTCAGATTCAGGATAACTTAGACCTTTACGGGAAACATTTGTCGCTGCAGAACACAGTGCTTTTTGGCGGAGTCAACCAGAGACCTCAGGTCCTAGAACTGAAAGCTGGAGTCGATATCGTCGTTGCCACACCTGGCCGACTTCTTGACCTCTGCGAACAAGGTTTCTGTAGGCTTGATGAGGTCGAAATGCTAGTGCTGGACGAAGCGGATAGAATGCTCGATATGGGGTTTGTGAGTGATATCCGTAAGATCGTTGAACTCCTTCCTAAAAAACGTCAGACCCTCCTTTTCTCAGCGACTTTCTCGAAAGAGATTCGCATCCTCACCAAAGAATTCCTCAATAACCCAGTCTCTGTTGAAGTAGATAGTGAGAACGCCACCGCTCAGACTGTCAAACAACGTGCGTATCGTTGTGATGGAGCCTCAAAGGCAAACTTAGCCGTCACCCTCATCGCTAAAGGTAAGTGGCAGCAAGTGCTAATCTTCACCCGCACCAAACACGGGGCAGACAAACTCACTAAGCACCTCATTGCTTCCGTGATTAATGCTGCTGCTATCCATGGTGGAAAATCTCAGAATAGCCGGGTGCAAGCGCTGGATGATTTTAAAGCAGGACGCATTCGTGTGCTGGTCGCAACTGATATCGCTGCTCGTGGCATTGATATTTCTCAACTCCCACACGTCATGAACTATGAGCTCCCAAACGTCGCCGCTGACTACATCCACCGTATCGGCCGCACAGGCCGTGCAGGACAAGAAGGTGAAGCCGTTTCATTAGTGTGTGATGAGGAGCGTGCGTTCTTCCACGATATCGAAAAGCTCATTGGTCAGAGCATCGAGCTAGAAATCAGAAAAGGTTATGCCCCAAAAGTGTGGTCAGACCGTATGCCGACCACCTATGAAGTGCAAAAATCACGTGATGCTCGCCGGATTGAAATGCTTAAAGAGCGTGGACCGCGCCCACCTCGTGGTAGTCTTGAGAAAAGGCCACCCAAACGAAAGTTCAGTGGTGGTGGACGCAGCCGTCCTTCAGCAAAGCGTCCACCAAACCGCAAGGACTAATCGCTTAGTTATTTAGACTTTATCAACATCAAAGAATCAACCAAATGAGTAAACCCGAAATCAACCCAAATCACCAGCGCCCTCCCCTCGCTCTATCGAGCGACACTTCAGAGGCAAGCCAACACGAGAAGGTCAACAAGCATGCTAAGCTCATGGGGCCAACAAAAGCGGAGACAGCACTCTTGCCAGACTTCCCTGGCCTCTCTCCAAATCATATACACATTCCCACTTCCCAAGCTGAATGCCAACACGCCATCGACGAAATAGTTGCTGCAGGGGTTTGCGGGTTTGACACCGAAGCCAAGCCGACCTTTCGAAAAGGGGAGAAAAGCGACGGCCCACATGTAGTGCAATGCGCACTCACTGATAAAGCCTATATCTTCCAACTCCATCGCAGTGAGTGCGAGAAAGCCGTCGCTAATCTCATCCAATCTGAGCACGTCCTTAAGGTGGGCTTCGGCTTGAAGAACGATCACGGGCAGATTCGGCACCGACTGGGAATCACCCTCAATCAAACCCTAGATCTCGATCAAACCTTTCGCAAGCTGGGCTACCGCGGGCAGATTGGAGTGCGTGGAGCGATTGGCGTCCTCCTTCAGCAATGCTTCAAGAAGTCCAAATCTACTACCACAAGCAACTGGGCACTTAAAGAGCTCAGCCCACGGCAATTGCTCTATGCTGCCAACGACGCCTATGCCGCCCTGAAAGTCATGGAGGCATTGCAAACGCAAGGCTATCTTGAGCGCTAAGCATCTTGCGAAGCAACGAGTCCACGCCTAAAATATTGAATTCTCTTAACCAGAAACAGGTCGAGAATCATCACAAAAACTTAGCTCTAGATAATCTCTCAGCCACCGATTGAGTTCCCATTTTTCTAGCGGCTATCTCCTCCCTGGCGTGCTGACCGACCCTGCGTGTGTCTGTGTCTTAATACCATCCTCACAGTGATACTGGATTGATCGTTTGATGGAATGATTTGAAAGTGCAGCAAAGCTGACTGGGGTAAGAGCAAACCACTATCACTGTTCAAATGGTATAATACCACTCTGCATAAATAACAAGACTCATACTAATTGTTTGTAGCGTTTAGTTCAGAGCGAAGGTAGCTGTTTGTAAATAATGAAGAGAAGCCTTCTGGTTTTCTCCATAAAGATTGAAGTGTTTTTGTCAGCCTACTCTCTAGTTCTTCTAACGATTCCCAATTTACATTACAGATAGTGTCTTTTACTACATCCCATAGTTTTTCGATTGGGTTAAGCTCAGGGCTGTATGGAGGCAAGGTTAAGATCCTAACATTTTCTGGCAGAGATTCTTCATTGTCCTGATCTTGCTTATGATGGAATCCTGCTCCATCACCAATGATTACATGGATCTTATCAGGATCATTATTCGCAATTTGATCAATAAAGGCTGCATCAAATTCTTTACCCAAACCCTCTGTGTAAAGAAACTCGCTGCCAGAACCTTCTACTTCTATAGCTCCAAAAAGATACCCCCATTTGAATCGACGATGCACTGGAGCAATCACCCGCGTTCCTATCAATGACCACATTCTACGAAGCAAAGGATGTAGACCATAGCGCATTTCATCATACACCCATAAACTGATTTCCTTGTCCTTGGGCAATTCCAGCTCTAACAACTGTTCTGCAAGTGTTGTTCTAAATGCTTCAACTTTCTCAAGGTCTTTTTTCTGATGGCTCGGTCGGGGCATTTTTAAGCGCCCTCCGAGCTTTCCC
>CAXMPP010000207.1:0-3512 GCA_964195395.1 uncultured Thermodesulfobacteriota bacterium | reverse complement strand
CACTCGGAGTTTCAAAAGAACCAAATGTCATTTTCTTGAGGTTTGTAAAATGGAGCTTCGCGGATGGAGTGGCTACTGGGCTGCTTATCTTGATAAATTAGCATTTTTCCTCAGTCACAGTGCCCGAACCTCTCTTTAGTCGCGTCTCTATGTCTCAAGAAATAACTCCAGTATTAGGCTCTTTTCTAAATCCAAAATGGCATAGCCAACGGTGGTGAAGAGTAGAGTTGAATCGCTGGAGTGATATTTTTTTGAAGGATGTGCTTTCTATTGATTGGGCAATAAACGATAAGTCTGGGAGTTGAATAAGGCAGGTACATCAGAGGATCACGTTGTCGTGATTGGGAGCAGCATTGCGGGACTGCTGAGTGCGGCTGCGATGTCACCGTATTATTCAAAGGTGACCTTGTTGGATGCGGATACTTTCAGTAGTGAGGGCTCGGTGCGGAAAGCGACTCCTCAGGGGCGCCATGTGCACGGCTTGTTGAGTTCAGGCTGGACGGCATTGCAGAAGTTACTTCCCGGTGTCGAAGGAAGGCTCAAGGAAATGGGCGCTGAGTGGGTTGATTTTGGGAAAGAATTTCGCTGGCATCACTTTGGGAAATTCAAAGCAACTTTTGAGAGCCTAATGGAAGGTCCTTTCATGAGCAGAACTTGTTTTGAGGCTGCTGTGCGCGCTGAAGTCATGGCACTAGGAAATGTAGAATTTCGTAGTGATGCGGTGGTTGGGCTGATTGGCGAGAGTTCTGAGCTTCGTGGGGTTCGCTTGGCCTCAGGTGGGGAGATAAATGCGGATAGGGTGGTGGATGCTTCAGGGCGAGCATCACGCTGTCCACAGTGGTTAGAAAAAATAGGAGGAAGGGAGCCACAGGTTCAGACTTTGGCTGCGGGTTTACGCTATAGTTCTTGTCGCTTCAAAGTTTCTGCAAACTATGACGCCGCGGATTGGAAAGCATTATTTGTGATTCCTAAGCCACCAGAGACGATGTCAGGAGCGGTGTTTCCTCAGGAAGATGGTAACTGGCTAGTGACACTGGCTGGCCGCAAGAAGGATACAATGCCCACCAATCATGAGGAGTTTTTAGAGTATGCAAAGCAACTGGACTGCCCAGATGTCTACGAGGCAATAAAAGATGCTGAGCCACTGAGTGCGCTAGCGCATTACCGATTTAAAGAGAGTAGAAGGTATTTTTACGAAAAGAGTTCTATGCCTAAAAACTTGTTAGTCATTGGTGATTCAGTTTGCAGTTTTAACCCTATTTTTGGGCAAGGAATGACGGTTTGTATTCTGGAGGCTCTTAAAATGTCTGAATTGATGGAGCGAGGGGAATGCGACTCTCAGAGTTATTTTAAATCGATCTCAGGTATAGTAGATCACGCGTGGGAAATGATCACGGTGGAGGATATGCGCTATCCAGAGCTGCATTCTCAGAGATCACTTAAAATCAAATTGATGCAACAACTGACGCAGAGAGTGTATGAGAAAACGTCAGAAGATGGAGAGCTTAACAAAATGCTCTATGAAGTGATCCACTTTCAGCGGCCCGCTACAGATTTGTGTAAACCTTGGGCGTTGTTCAGGCTTCTTTAGAAAAATAAAAACCAAAGTCCTGAGAAGAACTTTGGCTTTTATTGGGATGGTTGGGCACTACTTACTTCTCCAGACGTGTCTTTAGCAAGTCGAGCAAGTAGTCAGGGGTGAGTAGCTCGCGAGTGACGTAGGGTGTAGAGTCACCGGGCACGTAGAGTACGTTGACTGGGATAGCTGAGCGATTGAGCTTATGGATAGCTTTTGTTGCCTCAGGGTGCTTCTGAGTCATGTCAGCCCTTAAGGTCACGACGTTATTATCAAGCATAAATTTACTTACTTCATCAGTGTAGGCAGCAGCTTTGTTTGTCTGGCAGGTGAGGCACCACTTTGCTGTGAAATCGATATAGACGGGAGTTCCTTCAGCGAGCAATTCCTCGGTACGCTCCGGAGACCATTCCTCCCATGTTAGCGCTGATTCTGTTGGTGGCTTAGCTAGTATGATACCACCAGCTAGGAATAATAGGGCGAGTAGCTTGGCTTTGAGGCGAGTCGATTTTGATTTAATCGGCACATTCCAGCGTCCGTAGATCCAAGTCGCAGCAGCGATGGAGGTGATACCTAGCATGATTGAGAGTCCTTTTAGTCCGCTGTCTCCGACTTGAGCATCATATGTCCAGAGAAGGAAACCAACGGTGGCAAAAAGTAAGAATGACATGCCTTGTTTAAAGGATTCCATCCAAGCTCCCGGACGAGGAAGTTTGTTCACAAGTGCGGGGAAGAACGAAAGAGTGATGTAGGGAAGAGCTAGGCCAACTCCCATCATCAAAAGTGAGATGAAGAAGAGGGGACCATCAAATTTCCAAGCAGCACCAATGGCGGGCCCTAGGAATGGCGCTGAGCAAGGAGTGGCGATGACTACGGCAAGTATTCCGGAGAAAAACGAACCTGAAAGGCCATCTTTGTGGGCTAGGTTTCCGCCGACACTGGTGGCTTTTGCTCCAATTTCAAAGAGGCCAGCCATGCTGAGTGCAAGTAAAAGCATGACAAGCATGAGGACGAAGACGACCCATGGCTCTTGCAGTTGCGCTCCCAGTGTGGTGGTTGCTTTGAGCGGGTAGAGAAAGGTGGCGAGGAGGAGAAAACTTAGAAGCACTCCAACAGTGAATGCTATGCCGTGGAGTTTGATTTTCTTTTTATCTTCACCAGCCTGCTGCACAAAGCCCATGATTTTGAGACCAATCACGGGGAAGACACAGGGCATGAGGTTGAGGATGAGTCCACCTAACAAGAGGGAGGCTAGGACTGCTACTACTCCAAGTTTACCTTCTTTGGCTTCTGGGTTTTCACTAGTTGTCGCTGCTGGGGCGGCTGTTTCGTTAGATCCACCAAAGGCAACGTCGATCCAGAATGCGTGATTGCTGGAGCCTGCTACATCTGAAGAGGTGTAAAGAATACCTCGTAGGTTTGCGAGCTTGGGACCGGGCTCACCACCAAGCTTATTTCCCATATTACGAGTCGCTGAGAACATGTGGGTGGCTCCATCATGACTGACGGTGCGTTTTGCTTGGACATCGATTTGTTTGTCGTATTCAAAGAACTCGAGATCTTCTGGCAGTTTTCCATCGATCGAGAGAGTGATGCCGTCAGCGGTTTCCTCTGCTGAAATTTTCCAGTCCTTGGGGAGATCTTTTGTAGGGAACGACTGGAGGCGGTAGTCGTCTACTTTTGCATAGTCGGAGTTCTTGACTGCGGTGTCGGCAATGTTGAGTGAAAAAGTGAATTCCTGGCTGTTGGGCGGGAGGCAGCTGGAGTCATCACAAACCTGCCATGAGCTATCGACTGTGAACTCTACCGTGTCGCCAACTTTTGCAGACTTCGGTGCTGTTAGTTCAGTGAAGAGGTAGTTAGTGCCCTCGTAGCCATAAACCTTGGCTCCTGAAAAGGCGAATTCGTGAGGTGCAGGGAAAAGTAATTTTGAGGC
>CAXMPP010000206.1:0-3552 GCA_964195395.1 uncultured Thermodesulfobacteriota bacterium | reverse complement strand
TCTAGGATTTCGAAAATACCCATACGGCCCTTATACCCTTTATTTCGGCATTGTTCACAGCCACCAGGCCCATAGATCGTATGATTCATCTCCTGCATTGGGTCGAAGTTGAGCATTCTCATCTCTCGCTCATCCAACACTGCTGGTTCCTTACAGACTGGACAAAGCTTCCGGACTAGTCGTTGAGCAATGATAGCGCGCACAGCGGAGGCTATCAAAAATTTCTTCACTCCAATGTCAGCCAAACGAGCAACGGCACTTGGAGCATCATTCGTGTGCAATGTAGAAAATACTAAGTGACCTGTTAGCGATGCGTTTATAGCAATATTTGCAGTCTCAGCATAACGAATTTCACCAATCATGATCACATTTGGCGCCTGACGTAGCATGGCTCTCAGTGCCGCGGAGAAGGTCATACCAATGTCAGCCTTCACCATCACCTGGTTGATACCTGGCATCTCGTATTCCACAGGATCTTCTACAGTGATGATCTTGCGGTCTGGTTTATTGATGTAGTTTAAACAAGCATAGAGAGTCGTTGTCTTACCCGAACCAGTTGGTCCAGTAACTAGAATAATGCCGTCAGGAAGCTTGATGTAGCGACGAAAGTCTTCTTGATCATCTGACAAAAACCCTAATTCGCCCAAGCCTAACACCAAGGCTGACTTGTCCAAAATACGCATAACGATACTTTCCCCGTGGCTACTAGGAACACTAGAAACTCGGAGATCGATCTCTTTATTTCCAGACTTCAGCTGGATACGTCCATCTTGCGGGAGGCGTTTCTCAGCAATACTCATAGTACTACTCATCACCTTCAACCGCGCAATAATCGCAGGTAATAGTTTTTTCGGGTGGTTATCTGCCTCAATCAACTTACCATCAACGCGGTAACGGATACGAAGCGACGTCTCCAATGGCTCAATGTGAATATCACTTGCCCGCACCTTCAGTGCTTCAGAGAAAATTTGCTGCACCATCTTGATGATCGGGGCATCACTTTCGTCACCTGCTTCATCACCGAAGGAAAACTCCTCATCACCATCCTCCTCTTGAGGCACTACGCCACCGTAGTTTATTTGAATACACTGATCAATAGCACTGCCCGTGGCACAAATAGGATTGATTTCACGCCCAATAACATGTGGCAAGGTGTCGAGCACCTCAAAATTCAATGGATCTGATATTGCCACGGTCAGCGCGTAGCCATCATCCATCACTGGAATCACTCTAAATCTACGGGCAACATCCTCCGAGATATGATCAAACATATCTGGTGAAATAGCCGTACTACGGAGATCTATGAACTCCATACTCGAGCTCTGAGCACACACTTGTGCTACTTGGTCCTCGGTAACTCGATTCTCTCTAATCAATCGCTCAATAACACTCTCAGCGCCAGTCAACTGGCTTCTCGCTGTGGCAACATCATCATGGTTAATCAGTCCTGATTCAATAATCAGCTCTAACAAATAATCTTCGTTTGAATACACGGGTTCTATTAAATAAGGTCTCTAATGGGTCGGATGAATTTCATCATTACCACTACAAAAGTAGCGTATTGATAGATTTGCACACTGGCCAATTCATCCCCTGACGTCAAGGTAGCAAACGATATTTAATCACTAAACATCTAGCAACTACCCAGCAGGCAATGACATCGTGAATACATCAGCTCGATTATAGATAATTACACACAATCATTCTTGGTATATATCCCTTTACAAGGAGCACTAGCCAACATCAAATCTACACAGCTCACACAGCCACTTTATGTTCAATTCTCTTGAAATCAATTTTGGAACGTTCGCGACCTTCATATTAGGACTAGGCATTCTCGCGCAATGGTTAGCCTGGCGCTTCAAACTGCCATCCATCCTTCTCCTTCTAGTTTTTGGCTTCGCTGCAGGCCAGCTCTTCGGCGTAAATATCGACACCTACTTACCTGGAGCTGAAGGAGACTCAATCATTCTCTCACTAGTTGGACTCGCAGTTGCCATCATTTTATTCGAAGGTGGATTGACCCTGAAATTCTCAGAACTCAAAGAAAGTGGTGGCCCAGTAATCCGACTCTGCACCATGGGAGTTGCTATTTCATTCGCTCTCATTACAGCATTCGGCATTTACGTTTTCGACTGGAATTGGCGTGTTGCTGCTATTTTGGGCTCCATCTTAGTAGTTACTGGACCGACAGTGATTGGCCCACTCTTGCGTCACATAAAGCCATCGCGCAAGATGAGCTCGATAGTTAAATGGGAAGGCATTGTGGTCGACCCGATTGGAGCTATCATGGCAGTTCTCGTATTTCAGGCGGCCCTAGCTGGCGATGTGGAACAAGCCCAGTCCACGATACTCTATGCGCTAGGAGTCACCCTCCTTGTTGGGGTTGTATTTGCATTCCTGCTAGCTAAATTGATCGAACTCCTACTGAGAAAACATCTTATTCCAGACTTCCTCCACTCAGTATTTCTACTCGCTACAATAGCAATCGCCTTCTCAGCATCAAATGCCATTCAAAAGGAATCGGGCCTACTTACTGTCACCGTATTAGGAATCGCCTTAGCCAACCAGAAGTCCGTCTCAGTCAAACATATTCTAGAATTCAAAGAGACTCTCAGAACACTCATCATCTCACTTCTATTTATTGTCCTCTCAGGCAGAGTGGACATAGCGAGCTTGAAGGAAGCTCTACTCCCTGGTCTCGGCCTCATTGCATTTCTTGTAATCATCGTCCGTCCAGTTTCCATCTTCGCTGCTACGGTATTTCTCAAACAAATAAATATTAAAGAACGTCTCTTCCTAGCCGCTCTTGCACCACGTGGAATCGTGGCTGCAGCGGTCACAGCCATTTTTGCGCTCGAACTCACCCACGCTGCCAGCTCAGTGGAGGGCTTCCCCCCAGAAGTCATCGAGCAAGCAAATCTTATGGTTCCCATGATGTTTATCGTCATTGTTGGAACTGTTACCATTTATGGTCTACTAGCCGCACCACTAGCCAACAGATTAGGAATCGCAGCTAAAAATCCACGAGGCGTCCTGTTTGCTGGTGCAGACGGATGGATCAGAAAGTTAGCCAAAGCTCTCATCGACGATGGCCACGAGGTCCTTCTGCTCGACACCAATTACTCAAACGTTGCCGCGGCTACTGTGGAGGGAATACCCGCGAGGCGCGCGAGCATTCTCTCCGAGTATGTGGAAGAAGAGCTCGACTTCGCTGGGCTAGGGCAACTTATCGCAGGCACTCACAACGATGAAGTCAACAGCCTGGCAGCGAATGAGTTCACCCACATTTTCGGCAGCGCCGAGGTATGGCAAGTTGCACCACTTGATGACAAGTCACACCATACCACAGCGGTAGCATCACACATGCG
The DNA here is from genome assembly GCA_964195395.1 of uncultured Thermodesulfobacteriota bacterium. Lineage (GTDB taxonomy): Bacteria > Verrucomicrobiota > Verrucomicrobiia > Verrucomicrobiales > Akkermansiaceae > Rubritalea. Next base: position 181 of record CAXMPP010000206.1, on the reverse strand, counting down.
CGGCCGAATCATTTTCCCGAATCGACCGAACCACAAAGAACTCTCCCGCATGAGCCTCGATGGAATGGAAATCAAGAAGACTAATATTTCAGAGCTATTCACTTACGATGACTTCCTAGGCCATCACCCTGAGGCAATCTTACTCTTCACTGACTGCGAGGACAAAGGTCTTCGCCCAGCT
>CAXMPP010000205.1:0-3582 GCA_964195395.1 uncultured Thermodesulfobacteriota bacterium | reverse complement strand
AGACTCAGCCGCAACTCAAGCGAATACCCTCGACTCATACTAATCTAAAGCTAGATTTACCTGACTAATCTAAAAAGATGAGTTTTTATGCAACTTCACAATCAAATGCACCTATATCAGTAATGAATAAAATCTGCCAATTCACAAGTTCACTCCTAGTAGCGACAAGTATGACTCTTGTGGCTGCTGACCGTCCTAATGTCGTTATAATCTATGGCGATGACGTCGGCTACGGTGACGTTGGGGTTTATGGATCAAAAATGATTCCAACTCCTAACATTGATAAAATGGGCAGTGAGGGCCTGATGTTCACCGACGGTCATTGCTCTGCTGCGACCTGTACACCCTCCCGTTTCTCTATGCTCACTGGCGTCCATGGCTTCCGCAATGATGTGCGCATTTTACCTCCCAATGCTCCCCTCTGCATTCCACAAGATAAAATCACCCTTCCTAAGCTCTTCAAAAAGGTTGGTTACACTACTGCAATCGTTGGTAAGTGGCACTTAGGCATTGGCGAGAGAGGCACGCCGCTAGACTGGAATGGCGAAGTCAAACCTGGGCCACTGGAGATCGGCTTTGATTATTCCTTCTTACTCCCCTCCACAAACGACCGCGTCCCCTGTGTTTATGTGGTCAACCACAAGGTTCTCAATCTAGACCCTAAGGACCCACTCTATGTGACACGTAGTTACGAGAGCCCTGACGAGAAGTCCACTCGATACCCAAATGGCAAGACTGACCGTGAAGCCATGACTTACTATCAAAGCTCCCACGGCCACAATCAATCAGTCATCGGCTACATGTGGGGTGGTAAATCAACTCTCTTGGATGATGAGACAATGGCTGACGAATTCGTCAAACAGGCCAAATAATATATAGCCAAACAAAAAGGCAAAGATGAGCCATTCTTCCTCTACTTCTCCTCACAAGACATCCACGTACCGCGCGCACCTCACCCACGATTCCAAGGGGAAACCGAGTTAGGTCACCGTGGTGACGCCATGGTTCAGTTTGACTGGGCAACCGGTGAAATTTTGAAAGCTATTAAAGAAAATGGTTTCGAAGAAAACACTCTCGTCATTTTCTCCAGCGACAACGGACCAGTCTATGATGACGGCTATGAAGATGGGACTACAGTTAACACATCCAGCAAAGAATCCGACCGTGGCCACGATGGCTCTGGAGTCTACCGTGGTGGTAATACCATTTGAGTAGTTAGATTGGTGTAATGACACTTAAGATTTTCTATTCTAGCAAGTCTCAAGGAAGGAGCATAGCGAGCTATGTGACTGACGCTGAACGCTGATAGAATGGTAAATCTTTAGCGCTTTCTTAAAATTCAGCTTTGCTGACTACTCTCAAACCTAAAAATCGATCATTACTCCAAGGTAACTGTGAAAATGGTATAAGTACCAAGTTTACGAAGGCGCACCCGCATTCCATTCATCGTGAAGTGGCCAGCAAAAATTAAGCCCGGAAAATCAGATGCAATGATGAACCAGATCGACTTCATTGCCAGCTTCGCTGACCTTTTAGATCTAAAGCTCGGTGCTGATGAAGCGCGCGACAGCCGCAACATGGTGCCAGCTCTGCTAGGTATCAACACACACCAGACTGCCGACAAAAAACAACATGAGAAGTTTCATTTATAATATATAGGCACCCGTTCCCTTTCTCGGTTAAACTCTTACCTAATTCCGTGAGCAGTTTGACTGAACTCGGAGAATCTTCGTCAAGGGTGCATCTTTCAGAGAATTGATTGGAAATTTAGAGATCTAACATCTGTTGCTTTGCCTTGTTGCCACATTGTCGGTATTTGGGACATTTCTAGTCGCGTCTCAGCCTACCCTGCTCGGATTTAGAATTTGGAGGAGAGCCGGCAATTTTTAAATTACGCCAGTTTCTGGTCTATGGCGATGATAGTCTCTGACCATGACCAGCCGCGGGCTAGTTTGATGATTTTTTTTAACCTCCATGACTCTCTACTTTGACGGTCACGGTTAAATATCTTGATAATGCGTACGTCCCTGTACTAACAGGTCCGATCTGAGCGCTCAGTATATCGACGTCCGGAATACGGCCAGACCTAGCTCCCACAGTCCTTGAAATAACTATTCAAGTTGGAGAGCCTTGAGAGCCGATTTCCTACGAGAATGAGCCAGTCTTGGATATTGATTTTATCGTTTGTGAGTTTTAGTTTTGTCATCTGCTAAGCCGTGGGGTTTGTGCAAACAACTCTTAACCTCGCAACGAGGAGGGTTCCCGAACTTTTTGACCTTCAACTCACTGATTTATACAAACGTTGTAGATTTTACTCACCTCTTCGGCGATGATTGCGATCCCATCCTTCACCACATTTTCTTCCATGGTAAATGTCATACGAATACACTCGCTACGGTGTTTCCAATCGGCATCACCGAGGCCGAAGAAAAAATAGTTACCTGGCACGATCAGGACTCCGCGCTTCTTCAGTCTCTCGTAGAGTTCTTTCGATGTCACGGGCATATCTTCAAACCAGATCCATAAGAATAAAGCACCTTCGCTCAGGTGCACTCGGTATGGAATGGTCGAATCGAAAAATTCGGCCACCCACTCTTGAGCTTTGCGGGATTTCTCCACGTAAAACGGTTTTACTATATCATTACTGAGCTGTAACACCTCGCCACTTCGCACGAGCGGCTCCATGATTGCTTGCCCAACATTACTGTTCGCCAAGCCGACGATTGCACTCATGGAGGCCACAGCAGAGGCAATTTCCTCAGGAGCGACGACAATACCTGTGCGCGTGCCTGGTAGACCAATTTTAGAAAGACTCATGGTCAGAATCGTATTCTCATTCCACAAAGGATTGGCATCGGCAAAAAATATGTTCGGGAATGGAGCCCCGTAGGCATTATCGATAATTAGTGGAATGCCATTTTTTTCGGCTAAAGCTGAGAGCTTGGCCATCTCATTATCTGTGAGAACATTGCCAGTCGGGTTGGTTGGACGAGACACACAAATTGCGGCTATCTCATCATCGATTTTAAGGTTCTCAAAATCTACACGGTACTTAAATTGGTGCTCACCGATCAATTCAATCTTTGGCTTCACTGCTGTGAAGAAGTCTTCCCCTACGGACTGGTTTGAATAACCAATGTATTCTGGCACTAGAGGCAAAAGTATTTTCTTACGTCGTCCATCGCGAGTGCGTCCAGCTAAGGCATTAAAGAGAAAGAAAAATGCAGTTTGGCCACCAGCAGTGATCGCGATATTTTTCTCAGTCACATTCCAGCCCAAGTGCTCGGTGAAAAGTTGAGCTAATGCTGAGATGAACTTAGGGTTTCCTTTCGGTGGGTCGTAGTTACCAACCATCGCCTCCATAGCCCCTGGTGTCGCCATTATCTCCTCCAGACGACGACGCCAAATCGCGTTCATCTCCGGAATACTACCAGGCTGTCCACCTCCAAGCATTTTAATATCAGGGCCGCCATCGTTGAGGGCATTACCGAGATCATCCATCAGCTCCTCGATACCACTTCCTCCACAGAGGTTACTTCCAAATATTGAAAAATCTACCATAATCATAGGCGCGTTAGCTTG
>CAXMPP010000204.1:0-3593 GCA_964195395.1 uncultured Thermodesulfobacteriota bacterium | reverse complement strand
TTATTTTACGCCAGTCAGGAGCAAAGAGGCTGGAAGCGCTCTTCTACGTGCCTAGTTTGTTGGGTCGCGGTGCTCCAATTAGGAGTTTTTGTTTTCGCGTGTTTCGGGGTGGAAATCACGGGTTCAGCGTACTGGGGAGTATGAGGTAGCCCTTGCTCATTCTAGCAGTATTGACAAATGTTCAAATGAACATAACAGTTGAGGGATGCACGAGCTACCGCTAAGCGCCTTATTTCTTGATTTTGATTCCTACTTTGCTTCGGTGGAGCAGCATCTGCAGCCGCATTTGAGGGGGAGCCCTATCGGTGTTGCTCCGGTGGAGGCTGAGACTTCTTGTTGTATTGCGGCGAGTTATGAGGCCAAGGCGTTTGGAGTGAAGACGGGGACGTCGATCCGCGATGCCCGCCAGCTCTGTCCAGGTATCACGATTGTTCCAGCCCGGCCGGAGCTCTATGTCCAGTACCACCATCGGCTGGTTGCCGCGATAGAGTCAACTATTCACGTCGAGGCCGTTCTCTCGATCGATGAACTCTGGTGCTGGTTACCTTACAACCTTCGGAGCCTAGAGCAGCTCGCCGAAATTGGTCAGAATATCAAGCGCGCCATCGCGGATCAGGTCAGCCCAAACATCACTTGCACGATTGGAGTTGCGCCTAACCGATGGCTGGCAAAAATGGCGTCAAAAATGCGTAAGCCCGATGGGTTTCTGATTCTTGAGTCGAAGGATCTTCCCGATGCGCTGCACCCGCTCCAGCTCTCCGACCTCACGGGGGTGGGCCGCAGCATGGAGCTCAGACTGCACTCGCGCGGCATTCACAGTGTCGCGGAGATTTGTGCTGTCTCCCAGCAAACCCTTCATAGTATCTGGGGAAGTATTGAGGGCGACAAATTCTGGATGAACCTCCACGGCATGGAACAAGTCGAACAGAAAACCACGCGTCGCAGCATTGGTCACAGCCACGTCCTTCCACCAGATAAACGCAAGCCAGATCTAGCTCTGCCGGTGGTGCACAAGCTCACGCAAAAAGCTTCGGTTCGTTTGAGAAAAGAAGGCTACCTAGCAGGCGCACTCCAGCTCCAGCTTCGCTATCTGCATGGTTCGGGTTGGTCGGCTGAAATGCGCTTCGAGCACTCGAACGATTCACTCCACTTTGCCAAGGTAGTCCGCACGCTCTGGAAAAAACGCCCCGACCAGCAAGCTCCCCTGCTGCAGGTAGCTATGACGCTTAACCACCTTTTAGAACAAAACAACTACACGCCTTCACTCTTCTCTCAGATAGATCCAACAAGAGAGCGTCTGAACCAAGCGCTCGACACCATCCGGCAAAAGCACGGACAAAAATCCATCCACCTCGCCTGCGAACAAGACGGACTCTCCGCCGCGCCGATGCGTATCTCCTTCACCCACATTCCCGATGTCGATTCAGAAAATCGTTAGATTACTGCTAGACAAGCTAGTATTACTTAAGAATACTCGCCACGCGTATGAAAAACATTTTTGCTGCCACAGTCGTTCTCTCAGCAGCCTGTCTCACTCCGATACAGGCTCAAACAGAGGAAGAAGCCCCCCTAAGATTTGAAGACATTAAGGAACTCTTTCCTAGCGCCCAAAAAGAAGGTGATGCTAGAATCAAGAATTATGCCACGCTCAACCTCAAGGACGACTTGATCTTCCTCAACGGTCATGACGGGGACGCTCTTCTACAATCATGGGGTAATCTTCCCTCGGAGTTAGACGGTTTAGTCATGCCTACTGACGCGTCATGGTGCATCACCTTCAGCTTCGATCCCATTGGTTACGTTGAAGATGACGAAAAGGAAGAGCTCGATGCCGACGAAATTTTAGAGCAAAAGCAGTCAGCTCAAAAAGAATCTAACAAAGATCGAGTCCGGAGCGGTCTTGGCAACCTTAACATCACAGGCTGGTCTGTGAAACCTCAATACAACTCGGAGACCAACAATCTGGAGTGGGGTTTGATCCTCAAAGATGATGACGGCAGCACGACAATCAACCATGAAGTGCGCTTGTTAGGACGCAAGGGTGTGGTCAATGCCACGCTCCTTTGCGGCCCTGAACAATTTGATGCCCTCCGCCCAGTTTTGGCCTCTACTTTACGCCAGTTCAAATACACGTCTGGAAACAAGTACGCCGAATTTGCAGAAGGCGACAAAATCGCTGAGTATGGACTCACGGGCTTGATAGTCGGCGGTGGAGCCTTCGTTCTTTGGAAGCTTTGGAAGCCGATTGGACTCGGGATAATCGCTTTAGGAGCGGGGATCAAAAAGTTCATGGGACGCATCACTGGCACAGGTTCCAGCAATGGTCGCCTTTCCTAAGAAATTCTAAGTGTGTGACTCAAACGCACAATGACTGACGGTCAAACTTTCTATGCCTATATGGCTGCGTTCTACCTCTGGAGCTGTTTAAGACAGGCTCCACGAGGTAGTTTTGCTATCACTCAACGCGTCTGGAAGGGGTGGGATTTTACTCATCCAGTGGCAAATCTAGCAGGTCTAGGGAAAGCTATTTTCTTAGCGCCTCTCTTGCCATGGCCTCAGTCGTTCTCGATCACTAGACCGGGCAAGTCAGGTAAGTATGTAAGTAGAGGGTCACTTAGCTCTAACAAAAGGCTTTTACGCCTAGCTCAATTAGCGACGAGTGACATTCGCTTCCTCAGCTTATCGCTCACCCTCTACTTTTTCCTCGCCCTTCCCTACATGTACATCCGCAGTGGAGATAGCCCCAACACATTACTTTGCATCACGGTCTGCTTCGTACTAATGGTACTTATCGGGCTGCGATTTTTCTGCGTGCATAAACGTATCGCTCCAGATGCTAGAGGAGATCGTTATAAGCACCTTTTGTTTGCCTGTACCATGCCTTGGCACTCCATGAGGTTAGCAGACGAGCTATTCATGCTGCCAAGGCTCTCGCCTAGCCACCCACTGCTCCTAGCCGCACTTAGCTCGAACAAACAATCGGTCGAGTTTCTTGAACAAAATTATCGAGAAAGCCTTCATAAAAAGAAGGCACACTTCACCCTTGAGGAATTCGATGACATTCTGATCTCCAAGAATCTGTTTAACCCTAAGGACATGAGACCGGCTGAAAAGTCTGGTGCGAACTGCTCAAGCTATTGCCCGTGCTGTCTCACCACTTATACTGAGATGGTTGATAGGTGCTCTGAATGCGAAGACCTCAGACTCATTCCCTTCGACTAGACCTGCTGTCGCTTTATTCCAAGTATTTCTGCGTGCAACTTTTGTGAATGGGAGTAGTTTAGTTTTTAGGGATATGACGGCGAAACGACAAATACTAGTGGGGAGCCTCAGCATTGCGCTGATCGCAGTGCTCGGCTATTTTCTGATGGCGACTTTCCCTGGTTCTGAATCGAGTTCAAAAGATGCTGAGCGTAAGCAATCCAGCCCAAGAGAGTCGGTTCGACGAAGCTCTTCTGCACATCGCGCTAGCAAGCAGAGTCCGACGGGTCTCGCGGAGGAAGCAGCTGAAAATCTAGACGCCGAACTGCCTAAAGAAGGACTCGTCCGCTTTAAAGACGATGAACACTATCGAGCCTTTTTAAGTAATCTTT
>CAXMPP010000203.1:0-3618 GCA_964195395.1 uncultured Thermodesulfobacteriota bacterium | reverse complement strand
TGATGGCTGGGAGGGTTATGTGACACCTGAACATTATGCGTGGCGTGGGGTTGCGGGGCGGTATCGGTTGATTTTGTTTGAGGATGGTGAGGAAATCATTAATGCCTCAGGGAAGCAGGTGCGGAGGGGATTTAGGTCCGAGGATGTGGAGCGGGAGCAGGAACGGGGCGGTAAGATGAGCTTGTCTGAGGTGTTGCGGAGTAAGACCAATTACTTTGTGGATGGTGGAGTGATTGGCGGGAGAGAATTTGTGAAAGGTGTGGTGGAGAGTTTGCGGGGAGGGTATCTGAGTGCGGAGCGCAAGAGTAATGGCAGTAAGATGACTGATCATGATGGCGAACTATGGTCGATGCGGCAGTTCGAATAGTTGGAATAAAGCGGAGTTGGGGCAGTAGTTTTAGTAGTGAGTAGAACAGCGGGCAGCAACTGTCTTTTGAATAAAGACAATATTCAATCATAGCAGCGCATGTTCCAGCGTGCCAACTTTGAAAAAAAGGTACTATATGAGGTTCTTGCTAATCGACCTACTTGCTGGTGCTATGACGCTTTTTAGTGCGATGACGCTTTCGGATATTTCATTGAGACTTACACGATCTTTAGGAGACCACTTCAGACCCCCTACTTCGGTCCGTCCGGAGTATCGCGCAAATCAAACCCGAACTTAGCGGCAAAGGCAGTCAGATAATCTGCTTTAGGCAACAACACGGGGTAGGATTTTTCCCAGGTCGCGGTCATCATCTCGCCATGCTAGAAGTTGCCGCCGGGTTATACTCATACATGCCGGTCATCACTGAGGCACGAGAGGCCATGCAGATTGCAGTTGTCACGTAGTGATTATCAAAGGTCATGCCAAGGTCGGCAAGGCGATCAATATTCGGCGTCTTTACATCCGAGTTTCCGTAGCACCCATCGAATCGATGTTCTGATCATCGGACATAAGGTAAACGATGTTTGGTATTTCCGCAGCACTTACCATTAAAGTAGAAATCAGTGCCGTGGCGGCTGTTATGATTAGTTTCATTCGAATTTTGATCTGTGGAGGAATAAGACCGAAGGATGAAAAGTGTAACGGGGAAGGACTTTTTTTTAACAGGAATATGAAAAGTGAGAAACAGGAATGAGGTAGGTATTTCAATAATGAGGCGGAGCTATACAGCATGTGTGATGTACAAACTTAGTAGAGTCTTTGACTCACCGAGCAAACCACGATTTCCTACGTGATTTGCTAGTGAGCTAAGAATGAATTTACTTTATTGGAGTGAGTGTGAAATCTTTGATGGTGATTCCTTTCGCTGATCCTTCGCGGGTAAAGGTGAGCTGGTTTTTACCTCTTTTAAGCTCGATGGTGATTGGTTGAGTCTTTTCCCACATTCCGATGGTGAAGGGGAGCTCTATTTTGGTCTGTTGCTCTGCGCTGTTGACAGTTAGTAGCAGGCTTTGTTTCCAGCTTGGTGTCACTACGTTTGCTGTGAGTTGATACTTGCCCGCAGACTTAGCGCTGAATGTGTATTCGAATACCTGATGTTTAGATGTGCGGCTGTAGTGCAATTGCTTGCCACCGAGGTAGCTGTCCATGAAAATGATTTTTCCTGAGCTCTTAGTCGGCTTAGTGGAGGCAACGGCGGGAATGGTGATGACGCCATTATTATTGACGGAGATCTCGCGGTCTTTTGCGGTCATGGTTACTTTGGTAACAAGGACTTTTTCTTTGGTTTCATTTGCCTCTGCGATATCTTGACCGACTGCTGCTAGTGTCTTGGCATCGACTGACTTGATCACGTTCTTCTGGATGTAGAGTGAGATTCCATACCAGAATTCTGGTGCTCTCTTAGAACCGAGCCCATAGACAGGTGTTTCATCCATCACATTGCCGATCCATTGGGCACGCTTTACCTGTAAGAACTGCTTACCTGCGGAACGCGCCTGTGTGGTGGCGAGGAAATCAGTGTCTTGTTTGTAAAGTGTCTTGGTCCAGCCAGCTCCCCAGCCTCCACCTAGATTGATTACCCATCCAGCTGGTGTCCAGTGAGCGAGTGCTGCGTGACCGCGCTGAGGACGAGCCGTGGTGGGGATGCCGAAGGCGCGGAGAGAGAAGCGACCAAAGAAGGCGCGGCGGCCACAAATACCACCGTTTTTGAGGATGTTTTGGAAGAATTGTAGCTGGTCTTCGTCGTATTTGTTGTCCTGAGATCCATAGGGGACATCGCTTCTGACAGATGCCACATAGCGCCAGCGGTAGTCAGGAGTTGAGATATGGTCTGGCCGGTAGTTACGGAGCATCTCTCTGCCCCACGTTAAAATTTCATCAGGTTCTTGGCCGTCGACGACCATACGGTAATCCCAGACACTCATGTATTTAAATGCAGGATCTAGCTCGCCATTGAGTAATGCTTTTTCATAATGAAGGTAACGTTTCACTGGATCAACAGTGGCGGGTGCATCCTTCTTGGCGACTGCGTTTCTTTGCTTGATTGGAGTCGCGTGCTCTAGGCTGATGGCAAGTGCGAGGCGCTGAAGCGTGTCTTTGTCAGCTTGGGTCTTGTTTTTGCTGCTCGCGTTGCTGATGTCATAGTAGATCTGTATCGCCCGACCGTAGTTACCATTTTTTGCTCCATCGGCGATTGAGATCTGAGTCAGTAGCTTTTCGGAAGAAAGTACTGTGTTAAGCATCTTTTCCTGTTCTGCTCCTTGCTGTGCAAATGCTGCTAGACCTGCCGACGTGGCATTTGACATTACTGTGTATTTTGCGAGTTTAGCGTCTAGTTTGTCACTAGTCAGAAGAGTGCTGAGTCCGAGATTACTAACAGACTTTAAGGTTTCTATTTTGGCATTGGCCAATGTTTTCTTTGCATCAGCCATTATTTTTTGAGCGTTCTTTTGACCAGCCATCGCTTTGTCGAGAACTGCTTGGCGTTCTTTTAATGCGGCTACTCCATCGGCTCGGTTTTTTTCCCAGTTGGTAAGTTGCTTTTCTGCCGCATCACGTTCAGCTTTTGACTTGGCTTTTTGTAGCGCTACTTTTGCTTTCGCGATCCCTTTGTCAGCCCCACCGATCCATTTACCTTTAGCGTGACCCACGGCACCTTTTGCTTTTCCGATGGCGTCGATTTTTTTCTGAGCGGCTTCTGAGTTTGACTTTGCTGTTGCTTCAGCGGCGAGAGCATCTGTGTAGGCAGATATTCTCCGCTTATCGACCCGTGGTAATGATGCGGTGAGATCTGCTTTTAAAATCTGTAGCTGCTGTGTATACTTAGAAGCTAGTATTTGACCTCCTGCAGTGAGAGGCGTTGTGGGATTATTCTTGGCCGACTTCTTCTTCGCCATCACCACACTGGATGTGCAGGTTGCGGTGATGATGATTGCCGTTAGTAAATGATTAATGAATTTAGTTCTCATAATAGTAGTAACATCTATCTACGGTCACATTTAGTTCAATCTTTTAAAAATCGCTCTATCTCGTTTTATATCTTGGTTCAGGGAGCTGGGTGATGATCTTTTTGATCATTAGAGCGGCTGAGTGGAGGCACTGGCGGGGAAAAAGGAGTCATACTAGGGTAAATGAATGCCGATCCTATTCAGAGAGAACGAAAGTCTAGGAGGTATAAGGAGCGCAAAGGC
>CAXMPP010000202.1:0-3700 GCA_964195395.1 uncultured Thermodesulfobacteriota bacterium | reverse complement strand
ATTTAGGAATGAATATCAACAAGCTGCCTAATACCCAGGGTTTTGACCAATTTTGGGGTCATAGTGAAGGCACGAACGCTTCTTCATACACCTCGACTCCTCAATTCGACCCAACAGTGGCGACCGTTCCCTATATTTGGGAGGGAGTTAAGGGGAAAGAAGCGACGAAGGTGAAGCTCTTTGATCTAGATGCTCGGGCGACTATGGATAGGGAAATCACCGATAAGTCTATCAGCTACATTAAGCAAATGGCCAAGGCCGGTAAGCCTTTTTATAATTACATCGGATTGACCCATTTCCACCCACCGTTTTTGGTGCATCCTGACTTTGTCAATAAATCGAAGGCTGGTGTGTTCGCTGATACCGTGATGGAGGTTGACCATAATGTAGGAGAGATTCTAAAAGCGATCAAAGAGGCAGGGATTGAGGACAACACACTGGTCATTCTAACTGGTGATAATGCAGCTGGTAATTTCCCTCAAGGAGGCTTGGCCTCTGGTGAAGTTTCTGGTTCGAATGGGCCGTGGCGCGGTGGGCTAAGCACAGCCTACGAAGGGGGGATGCGCACACCAGCTATGGTTAGGTGGACTGGCAAAATCCCGAAAGGCAAAGTGTCTGATGAGATATTTGCTGATCTTGACTGGTACCCGACAATTGCCGAACTAGCTGGGGCTAAAGCGAGTATTCCCACTGATCGACCAATGGATGGATTCAGCCAGAGCGAATTCTTGTTCGGAAATAAAGAAAAGTCGAACCGTGAACACGTAGTCACTTTTGTAGGAACTGAGATTTGGTCAGTGAAATGGAGGAACATGAAGGTCCACTTCAAGGCGGCTGAAGGTACGCATAGCGTGGTACAGGAATTCACTTTCCCACAGGTGTATGACATTAAGAACGACCCTGCAGAAAGCTATGAATTATGGGCAAATGAAGGATATGGACATGCCTGGATTATGGAACCCGTTTCAAAAATATTGGCTACTCTCCAAGCTAGCATGGTCAAGTACCCGAATATAAAACCTGGTGAAGAGTTTAAAGGGTACGAAGCTAAGAAGTGAGAAGTGGTGGATATCTTGGGGCCGGTTCCTCAACTCCTTCAGAGTTGTCTAGATTACATGATTCAATCCCAGCGTAGCGGCTGTGCCGCAACACTGGGCTGAGTTCCACAAGCCCGTTGGGCTACGGATGTTGTTTACGTAAGGTTCTTAAAGTTGGACATTTAGCCACTTTCCCCTCTCTCCTTTTCTCCTTTTTCCTTCGTTACACAATATGCTCCACAATCGAGTCTACTAGGAGTCTACCTTCGCCGGTGAGAATCATGTTGCCGCTATCAACACGAGCCATGCCTTCATCGATGACGCTCTGAGCGCGTTGGCGCTCTCCATCGCTGAGCACATTGAGCGGTAAGCCATCGGTGGTGCGGAGCTGGAGGGCGATCTGTTCTAGATGGAGATCTTCTGCGGTGAGGTGTTCGATTTCGGTTTGAGCGTGACCTACGTGGTTGATTTGATTGATGTAGTTCGCTGTGTCGGGAAGGTTTTTCCAGCGAGTGTTGCCAACGGTGGAGACTGCGGATGGCCCGAGTCCTAGATAGTTAGATCCCTTCCAGTAGGAGAGGTTGTGGGTGGAGCGAGTGCCGATCTTGGCGTAGTTCGATGTCTCGTAGTGCTCGAAGCCTGCAGCAGTCAGCGTGTCGTGACCCGCAGTGAACATCTGCGCGTTGGTCTCCGGATCATCCTGGTATTCACCAGCTGTGAGTTTGTCGATGAAGGCTGTGTCTTCTTCGTAGGTGAGATTGTAGGCTGAAATGTGGTCAGGATTGAGGCTGACGGCAGTATCGAGCGTGTCTTGCCAGACTTCAAGCGTTTGCCCAGGAATGGAGAACATGAGGTCGATGTTCACTTCCTTGATTCCGGCTTCACGTAGTATCGGTACAGCAGCCATTGCCTCTTCGCGGTTGTGCTCGCGTCCTAGAGTTTTCAGAACTCCATTGTCGAATGACTGGATGCCTAGTGAGATTCGGGTGATTCCTAGTTCTTTAAAGAGCTTAGCCTTGGTGAGGTCGAAGGTTGCTGGGTTGGCCTCGAAAGTGAGTTCCTTGAGCTCGCTCATGTCGAAGATTTCGCGCAACCCGCTGAATAATAATTTGAGGTGAGTCGGGGAGAGCATCGATGGAGTGCCGCCACCGCAATAGAGTGTGGTTAGTTTGTTCTCGCCGATCTTCTCCACGTGTTTTTTTCCCTCGAGCAAAATGGCGTCGATAAACGCGCGCATGTCGGTGTTGCCCGGTGTGTGCTTGTAGAATGAGCAATACGGGCAGATGCGGTGGCAGAAGGGAATGTGAAGGTAAAGTTGCACTAGGATCTATGGATCGGTTTGGGTTGTTATGTTATTACGCCCAGCATGATGCGGAGGAAATTACAAAATTGGATAAATCTGAGGTGAACTATCGCCTACTTTATGTTTGAGTGTGTTTGTGCAACAGCAAATCGATTTAGGAAAAGGGGTGCTAAAAGGAGTATCACGCTCTTTTTACCTCACCATTCGTTTTCTTCCAAGATTGATGCGGGAGCCAATCAGCCTCGGGTATTTGCTGGCGCGTGCTTCTGACACGATTGCTGACACTGAGCAAGTCCCAGCTGCACTTCGTGAGACATGTTTGGCGAAATTCACCCCTGCGCTCAATGACAAAGTGGTGCGAGCTGAGCTGATTGATCTGATTTCAAGCTCCTTTGTTGGCTACCAGACAAATGAAAAGGAACGCCTCCTGCTGGAACGTCTCGACGATGTTTTCCATTGGTACGACACAGTTAGAGAATGGACCTGGAAGGCTATAGCTGTGGTGCTAGGCCATATTTGTACGGGCCAAATGAACGATATTCGACGTTTTTCTGTCAACCACCACCCCTGCCTAACCAGCGCTAAAGAGCTTGAAACCTATTGTTATCAAGTGGCTGGTTCAGTGGGGGAATTTTGGTCTGAGGTGGGATACCAGTCCGCTCACCGATTTTCTCGTCTTGAGCGGGCAGAGCTCGATGAGACGGGTGGCGAGTATGGAATTGGACTACAGTTAGTGAACATTTTACGCGACCTACCAGAGGATTTTGCCAATGGTCGATGCTATCTCCCAGTCAGTGATCCACGCGACAAAGAACTGATTATGGAGTCAGCTAAGGAATGGCGAGCAAAGGCGCGGACGTATATTGATTCTGGTATCACCTATGCCAAGTCACTACGGCAATGGCGCGCGCGTGTGGCGACTGTCTTGCCCGCGCTCATTGCCAGAGAAACATTAGATCTTCTAGATCGTGCCAGCTGGGATGATCTAGAGCGTGGGGTCAAGGTCGACCGTGCCACGGTGAAGCGTTGTTTCCGCAAAGCGTTGTTTTATTAGTAGCTCCTAAGCAATGTCGTCTGATCGGATTGACGATAAATGGGCAAGCATCTGCCGAAATATTCTTAGCTGACGCAGTTTACTTATATAAATGGCGGAGATATTTAAGAAATGGCGCAAGTTCGAGTTGCCATGCTGGCGGATATGAGAATAATGCGAATCCGTAATTTTCATCTGAAAAATATAATTTTATGAGCAAAAGTGACTTCGGCCTAATCGGCCTAGCAGTAATGGGCCAGAACCTCGTTCTCAATGTTGAGAGCCGCGGCTTCCAGGTTTCCGTATATAACCGCACAACTTCAGTGA
>CAXMPP010000201.1:271-3770 GCA_964195395.1 uncultured Thermodesulfobacteriota bacterium | reverse complement strand
GATAGAGCCAGCATGCTCGATTGTAAGGTAGGAAATACAGCGCCGTGCGTCCATCTCACGTGGGCCAGTAATCGCTTGAGTTGGGCAATTATCAATGCATTGCGTGCATTTTCCACAGTGATCGGCAGATGGTTGATCCGGTTCAATTTTGAGAGTTGTGATGAGTTCGCAGATGAAAAACCACGTGCCAAAACCTTTGTGAATCTGCACTGTTGATTTACCATTCCATCCTAGACCTGCATCGTTGGCGAAATCTCTTTCTAGTATAGGGCCGGTATCGACATAGTAACGTTGTGTTCCTCCCATGTTAGAGAGAGCTAAATCGAAATCCTTTAGTTTGTCCTCAATAATGTCGTGGTAGTCATCATTCCAGGCGTATCGAGCGATTTTGTAGTCGGAGTCAGCGGCCTGCGAACCTGGGAAGTAGTTCAACGCGAGAGTGATAATGGATTGAGCGCCCTCCAAAATTTCACCAGGATGCACTCTTTTGTCTTTGTTTCGCTCAAGCCAAGCCATTTCTCCAGCGCAGCCTTGCTCCACCCAGTCTAAATACCGATCGGCATGCGTAGCACGTTTTACGCGTGCAATTCGGCAGTCAGAAAACCCTAATTTTTTGGCTATTAATTGGATGTTGTTCTTGGTTGTTTCTGAGGTGAGCTCCATTGCTGGTAGTAAACTACACTCAGAATTTCTATAGAATCAATAGCTGACAAAATAATTATCAAAAAGGCCTCTTTTTGGCTTGCGGATCTCTGAGAACCGTCCTAGAAGTGCCCCGCCTCGCAAGAGGTGCTAACCTAAGAATCAAACGCGATTCTAAAATTTCTACGATGGGTAGATGGCCGAGTGGTTAAAGGCGGCAGACTGTAAATCTGCTCACGTAAGTGTACGAAGGTTCGAATCCTTCCCTGCCCACCATTTTTCTAGGAAGTAACATTGGGAGGTGTTACTTTTTTATGAGGGAAAGGGGTACAACTTTTATTAGTTGTACCCCTTATTTCTTTCATGGGTTTTGAGTTGTAGAATTCCTCAAATCAGTTTCAAATGTGGGCTCATCGAACTACCCTTTGTTTTTATTTTGAATTACCCATCACCGCTCCTAGATAGCCTTCACTCTACGATTAAAACAATAAGCCACGAGTTTGCTATTTCTGGTGACTTTGTAGAAGGACACGAGATAAACTCGGGACTCATCAATACGACATACATAGCTACTTACGTCAGTGATGTCGGGGTTAAGAGCCGCTACATTCTCCAGCGTATAAACGAGAAAGTTTTCACTGACCCGCTGGCAGTGATGCACAATGTAGAGTGTGTTACCCGTCACATCAACTGGAAGGTGTTGAGGGTGAAGCGCGATCTCGGCGGACAAACTCTCAACTTATTCCCAGCAAGGGGGGGGAAGTTCTACGCAAAGGGGGAAGGAGACGGTATCTGGCGATGCTACAACTTTATTGAGGGTTGTCATACCTATGATATTGTTGAGAGCACTCGACAGGCCTATCAAGCAGCCCGTGCGTTTGGCTCATTTCAAGATCTAGTTTCAGACCTTCCAGCGGAGGAAATCCTAGAGACTATTCCAGATTTTCACAATACTCCTCGTCGTTTTGCCCGTCTCATGGAGTTGGTTGAGTCTGATCCAGTGGGACGACTCGAGTCTGTTCAGGCTGAAGTTGATTTTGTTAAGCAACGTGAAGCTCTGTGTTCGAGTCTAATCAAACAGCTCGATGCTGGAGAGTTACCTCAGCGCATCACTCACAACGACACAAAGTTGAATAACGTGATGATGGACTCTGAGACTGATGAAGCTGTGTGTGTCATCGACCTCGATACAGTAATGCCTGGATTGTCTTTATATGATTTTGGAGACTTAGTGCGGACTGCTACTAGCCCAGCAGCTGAGGACGAAAAAGATTTGAGTAAGGTGGAAATGCGTATGTCTATGTTTGAGGCCTTGGCTGAAGGGTATCTGGATGGCTGTGACTGCCTGACTGCTAAGGAAATCGAAAACTTAGTTACAGGTGGGAAGGTAATTACTTTAGAAACAGGCATACGTTTCCTTACGGATTATCTTGAAGGTGATGTTTACTTTAAGACTGATCATGCATCCCATAACCTTGATCGCTGCCGGACTCAGCTTAGGTTGGTAGAATGTATCGAGGAACAAGAGGTTGCTATGCAGAGTTTTGTAAGACGTGTTGCGAAAGCTAAACGGTCTTGAAGTCTACCAACCGGATAGATCTTCGGCTCTGTGTTTTTGAGCTTTATCTATGCTTCCATTCTCTGTGTCGTAGTTGTTACAGATGGCAAAGGGCATTCCTACGATTGGAATTTCTCCCGATATTATATACGGACCATTGCCAAATGGGCAAGTGGGTTTTGTCTCAAATGGCTTACTATCGCCGTAGAAGTCAGTTTCAAACACTGTGTCACCGGAGGATAGACTGTTGAGATTTTGATAGGCGCGAATCGCTTTTTGGTACTGGCTGAGCATTGTGATGCATGCAGCTCGGTCTGAAGCCTCTTTATAGTATTTTGCGCTAATGAAGAGGGCTGAAATGAGGCTGAGGAGCATCATAATAACGACGGAAAGTTCAACGAGTGTGGCGCCATGTGGGCGCGAATGTGTGTGGGGGGACATTGGCTGGGGGTTATCGTACTTTATACCCCCACATTCGTTAATAACCAATTAGAATCGTATCTAATCGCTAACGATGAACTAGTTGACTAGGTTTATTTGTAGCCATTTGGGTTTTGCGATTGCCATTTCCAGGCTGATTCGACCATAGGCTTGAGGCCTAGTTCGGCTTTCCAGCCGAGTTCAGCTTCAGCTTTCATTGCGTCACCAGTGACTTCACCGATGTCACCATTGCGACGGGGACCGACTTCATAGGCGATTGTGTGTCCACAGGCGTCTTCAAAAGCTTTGATCATTTCTAGGACGGAATAACCTCTTCCGGTTCCGATATTGTAGATGTGAACTCCCTTACTCACGGCTAGTTTATCGATAGATTTGGCGTGAGCCTTTGCGAGATCGACGACGTGAATGTAGTCGCGCACGCCAGTGCCGTCTGGAGTGTTCCAGTCGTCACCAAAGATGACGACTTTTTCTCTGACGCCTGCTGCCACTTGACTGACAAATGGAAGCAGGTTGTTTGGGTAGCTCGGGTCTTCACCAATGCGGCCAGACTCGTGGGCGCCCACTGGATTGAAATAGCGAAGAATGGCGATATCCCAGTTCTCAGCATTGGCTGTATCGATGAGGATTTGCTCCATCATCGCTTTGGTATGGCCGTAGGGATTGGTTGCCTGTATTGGCGCGTCTTCGTTGACTGGAGTAGTTTCTGGGTCGCCGTAGACCGTTGCTGAGGAGCTGAATACGATTTTGCTCACATCATGGTTCTTCATCGCTTGGTAGAGGTTTAGCGAGCCTGTGATGTTGTTGGTGTAGTAGGCGAGAGGCATTGCTACGGAATCTCCTACGGCCTTGAGTGCGGCA
>CAXMPP010000201.1:0-260 GCA_964195395.1 uncultured Thermodesulfobacteriota bacterium | reverse complement strand
TCGAGAGCTTCAGCGTCCATG
Source organism: uncultured Thermodesulfobacteriota bacterium (assembly GCA_964195395.1). Taxonomy (GTDB): domain Bacteria; phylum Verrucomicrobiota; class Verrucomicrobiia; order Verrucomicrobiales; family Akkermansiaceae; genus Rubritalea. The sequence continues at coordinate 239 of CAXMPP010000201.1, read as the reverse complement.
AGGTCGGCTTCGTAAAATGTTACTTTACGGCCACTCAGTTCTTCGACGCGCTTGATGGATTCAGCGCAGGAATTACAGAAGTTATCGACCAAGACGAGTTCGAAGTCACCTTTGAGTAATTCAATATTTGTGTGGGAGGCGATGTATCCTGCGCCGCCTGTGATAAGTACTTTTTTCATATCTTTGGAAAGTTGATTTAGTTTACTCTAGATGAGTTGGTAATGCATAAAAAAGCTCAG
>CAXMPP010000200.1:0-3785 GCA_964195395.1 uncultured Thermodesulfobacteriota bacterium | reverse complement strand
CGTATTTCTAACTGTCGGACTCTGGCGACCATCGAGAGATTGAGCAATTGCTCTGAGCTCAGTTTGATGAACGGATCTTCGAACTTATATTCAGCTTTCATGTCATCCCAAGTGATTTTCTGTGGTGCGTCATCAGCCACCGCTGATGCCATTAGGCCGATACCAAAGGCTGAATTGAAAAGAAGTGATTTCATAATTTAATAGTGAGTCCGTCTGAGAGTGAACTGCGGTAGCAGCGCCATGCTGGGAGAAGGGCAATGACCACGCCAGAGCAAAAGATGATTCCTAACATCGCCCACTCGGTAGAGGTCGGAGGTGTGATCTCGATCCACATTCCCACACGCTCTTGGATAAGCGGCCGCAAAGCAAACAAGGCGACATAAAGCAAGCTGGCGCCAAGGGCTATAGCTGCAAGTGTCACAAGCATCGCCTCACCTAACACCAGAGAAACGATGTGACGTGGTCGGGCTCCCACAGAGCGGAGAATCGCGATCTCCCTACGGCGCTCCTTGATGCTCATCATCAGCGCGCCAAACATGCTGGCGAGCGACACAAAGAGCACCAAAATAGACACTACAAATAGGATCTGTTCGACTACGCCAACCACCTGCCACAACTCGGTCAGAGCTACACCAGGAAGCACGGCGGTGAGAGCCTCGCCATCATGCACGTTGATCGCGCGTTGCAGCATCACGGCATCTGAGCGCGACTTCATGCCCACTAGAAATGCGGTGATCTCGGAAGGTGTTAGATCCACTTCTTCCTCGCCAGCGAGCAATGCGTCAAAGGCATCTATGCTAGAGGCTTCTTTCTGGTGACTCGCGTGATTGCAACCCGCATGGTGGACGTGGCCCTCTCCGTTGTTGAAATCCAAATGGATCGCCTCGATCCCTTCCAGCGAGACATGCACGGTCTGATCAATCGGTGTTCCGGTACGCTTGAGCACTCCCACCACGATGAATGGATTCTCACTATGCTCTACAAAACTCAACTCTCCCGAGCCATGCGCTAACACAATCTGCTGACCGATACTGTAGCCTAGACTTTCCGCTACCTCAGCACCTAGAACCGCATCGTAGGTGTCACCGAGGACCTTGCCTTCAGCCAGCGCTAACATTCGCTTCTGACCGTATTTGTAGTGCTCGAAATAGCCATTGTTAGTGCCTAGAACTGTGTAGCCTTTGTGGCTGTCGCCGAGCGAGATGGGAATCGTCCACGCCACCTGCGGGTTGGTTTTTATTTTCTGATAGGTTTCCCAGCTCACGTTGTCCGTGACATTGCCAATATGGAAAATTGACGTGAGCAAGAGCGATACCGAACCCGAGCGAGCGCCCACGATCAAGTCGGTCTCAGAGATCGTGTTGGTAAACCCATAGCGCGCTTCATTTCGAATACGCTCGACCCCTAACAGTAAAGCCACTCCAAGCGCCAAGGAGACCACTGTAATCATCACAGAGCCTAGGCGGTGCTTCATGCTTTTCACCGACAAACTGTACGGGCTCATGATTCCTCACCTCCTAGTAAATAGCTTCGATCAAATCGCTCAGCTAGACTCGAGTCGTGACTGACAAAGATCAATGTGGCTCCAGTGTCTTCACACTCCTGAAAAAGGAGGTCAACAAATGCCCGGCTGTTAGTCTCATCCAGTGCCGAGGTGGGCTCATCAGCCAGCACGATTTCAGGCCCACCTATCAAGGCCCGCGCCGCAGCCACCCGTTGTTGTTGGCCTACGCTCAGATCTATCACCCGACGCTCGATGAACTCTTCCATCCCGAGATGCCTGAGCAAACGGAGACCTTCGGTTTTGGCATCGCTCACCCGCGCACTTCGGCGATTGGAAAAGCGCAAGGGGAGGGTCACATTCTCTAGCACCGAGAGAAAGGGGATCAGATTGAACATCTGGAAAATATAGCCAACGTGGTCGGCACGAAAAACGTCGCGTTGAGAGTTAGACATTGAAGAGAGATTCTGGCCTAACAACTCCACTGAGCCACTTGTCGGCTGAGCCACTCCAGAAAGCAGACTCAGCAACGAGCTCTTTCCGCTACCGCTGGGACCACCGACGAAAAGTTTTTCGCCCTGCCGAACCTCAAAGCGATCAAGCTCCAGCACGATTTCTTGTTCCCAAGCAAAGCGTGCGTTTTTGAGTTCAACTGCTATCTCTCCCGTCATTGGCTATGAAGCTAAGAATATCTTAGGAAATGGCGAGAAAATAGATGCACATCGCGGATGAATATTCCTCACCAAATCTTTTGGCAGGAAATGAGAATGTTTCGAGGGTGACACATTTGGCTAAATGAGATATGTCTACAGTCTTGCGCATTTTTCATAAACACGACTAACAGTTAGTTTAACCTATTCATTCACTAATGAAACTAAAACATAAAATAACCACCCTAGCTCTAGGCATAAGCCTAGCAGCCCTCACCCCGCTCTCCGCACAGGAGAAGAAAGCGGAATCCACCCTAGTCATCCCATCAGTCACTGTCATCCAGAACGTCCATGTCTGGGACGGCACCAGTGACACAATGAAGGACGCCGACGTTCTGATTGTCGGCGATAAGATCCGCAAAGTAGCCAAAGACATTCCAACCGAAGGGACGGTCGAGGTCGACGCGGTTCGCAAGACGATGAAACAAGTCGCTGATGCGCCGGGCCTCGAGGGCGGAACCTATAATTTCAACGTCACCAATGACAAAGGGGAAGTGGAGAAAGTGGCAGCCAAGGTTACCGTGATTGACGGCAAGGGTGGTTATCTCATCCCGGGCATCATCGACTCCCACCAGCACATCATGCTGTCCAAAAAAACTGGACCTCTGGACATCTTGAACAACCAACTTCCCTACACTCCCGCTTATAACGCGATCCCCCAAGGCATGACCATGTTGATGATGGGCGTTACCTCCATTCGTGACACAGGTGGTCCATCGGTTGAACTGGGCAAGGCCATCGACGCCGGTTACGTGGATGGTCCTCGCATCTACTCTAGTGGTGCAGCAGTTAGCTGTACATCCGGTCACGGCGATTTTGGTGGGCAGGCTCCTGGTCAAGGACAGATGTATCCTGGTAGCACCGCTCAGTGGTCGTCCACAGTGAGTTTTATGACTCTTGCTGACGGGCCTCCCGAGGTTCGCAAGGCGACTCGTTGGGCTCTAGCTCAAGGGGCTAGCCAGATCAAGATCATGGCCGGTGGAGGTGTTGCCTCACTGAAGGACCCCCTTGAAAGTGTGGGTTACTCAGAGGCAGAAATGCGTGCAGCGGTGGAGGCTGCCACCGACTACGATACCTACGTCATGGCTCACGCCTACAATGATGAGTCGATAAAGCGATGCATCAAGGCTGGGGTCAAAGATATCGTGCACGGCCATTTGCTCAGCGAGGAAGTGGTCAAGATGATGGCTGAGAACGACGTCTGGCTCGGCAGCTTGTCTTCGCCTTTTGGCCTGATGGATGTGCCTTGGTTTACCGAGGAAAATCGTCGAAAGGGTCGTGAGATTCTCAACGGCTACGAGAGCACCATGAAGTTGGCTAAGAAGCATGGCGTCAAGATGGGCTTCGGCACTGACGCCGCCGCAGGGATGGTAGACACTATCCTCTATGAGTTCGAGATGCGCTCGAAATTCTTCACACCATTGGAGATGCTCAAGCAGGCGACCTCAACAAATGCCGAACTGTTGCGCCTTTCTAACTCGCGTGATCCCTACAAGGCCGCGCAGCTTGGCGTGATCAAAGAGGGAGCCTGGGCCGACATGTTGATCTACGACGGCAATCCATTGGAAAATATA
>CAXMPP010000199.1:0-3790 GCA_964195395.1 uncultured Thermodesulfobacteriota bacterium | reverse complement strand
AACAAACGAGGTGAACTGACCAATGTCACGGAAAACGCAGCTCTCTCAGAGCAAACAGGCTGGTGGAAATCTCTGCATAAGGTAGATATCGATGGCGACGGCGACTTGGATTTAGTCGCTGGAAATGCAGGTATCAATACCAAGTATCAATCTCCTTCGAAAGCGAAACCTGCCTTGCTCTACTACGGTGATATGGATGGCAGCGGTAAAGATCATATTGTAGAAGCTAAAAATGGGAAAGACGTCAAAAACCGCGATCAGCCACTACCAGTGCGTGGCCGCGGATGAACTTGCCGAGCCATGCCCACCGTGCGTGAGCAGTTCAAAACCTACCGTGACTTTGCCTCTGCTAGTCTCACAGATATCTATGGTGATCGTTTAGATCCGGCATTCAAACTCAGTGTGAATCAACTCGAAAGCGGTGTCTGGATAAATCAAACTCAAAAAGAAGGAGAGATCAGATTCACTTGGCAGAAACTACCATGGGAAGTTCAGCTCTCACCAGTGAATGCCATCGTTTCTGGAGACTTTGATGGTGACGGAAAGCTCGAAATCATCCTGGCGCAAAATCATACTACCAACTGGCCGGAAACTGGACCTTGGAGAGGAAATCCTGGCTGTCATCTCGAGTGGTCAGGTCAACAGTTCAAAGTCATCCCACACATCAAGAGCGGTATTCTGCTACCTAAAGATACAAAATCTCTTCTATCACTAGATATTGATAACGATGGTAAGCTAGACATCATCGGAGGGCAAAATAATGACAAGTTGCTCATTTTCAAAAATATCCGGTAACTTGAATCCCAATATTCCATCAAATGCGTAGTGGCCTGATACATTCAAAAAGGCTTCAATTTTTCTAAATTTCCCTGATAGAATACAACCTCCTATCTACCCCCCTTACACGATGCTCTCGACCACCTCACCCAAAAAAAATTCCTAGCAGTTACAGCTAGACTTCTTTACGCGTCACCGAGCCAGAGGCCTTTTGCTGAGTCACCGAAACAGACCTCCATCCAGGCTACTTTTTCGCCATCGAATTCGAATCGACCGTTGAATAGTTGTCCATCTAACATCTGTGGCAGCCAATGCTTGTCATCTTCCCACATCTTGTCATAAGGAATAGCATCGAGCGCTGTCCATAATGGATTGGCTTCGCGGGTAGAAGTGGGCTCGCCATCAAATGCATTGCTCATAAATACATGGCAGTGAATGTCAGGAATGTCTGACATTGCGAAATGCAACTCTCCCATTTTGACAGGAGAATGCGGAGTGATGTGGAGCTCTTCCTGGCACTCCCGCACGATCGCCTGCAGAGCATTTTCACCTGGGTCTATTTTCCCTCCAGGACCATTGATCTTTCCCTGCCCAATTCCCGTCAACTTCTCAATCAGAAGAATCTTTCCATCCTGAACGATAAACATCAAAGTCGCTGGAATTTCGGCATTCCAGTTTTTCCATTCAATTGTACTTTCACTCGCTGGGATTGTGCTCATCTCAATCAATCTAGAATGCATTCACAACGACCACAAGCATCACCTCAAATAACAAAAAATAACAAATGCAACTTTGTCGCATTAATTCTTGTTATCCGGAAAAATAAGCTTACTAATCATCGCCATCATGAAATTACTCATCTCACTCATAGTCCTTGCTACAGTACTGCATTGTAGCGCTCAAACTAAAGTGGCCACCTTGAGCCCGCTACTAGCGGATCTAGCAAAGCAAATAGGTGGTGACAAAGTCACTGTAGTGGATCTCATGGGATCCAATGGTGACCCACATACATTTCAACCAACTCCTAACAAGTTGGTAAAAGCTCAAGGTTCGGTACTCTATTTAGCCTCAGGTAAAAACCTCGAACCCTTCCTGCCTAAGTTAAAGTCGATAGTTGGCAGTAAAGCTCGAGTGCTAGAAGTTGGTTTGAAAATCCCTTCCTTGAGAGTATCTGGAGATTCTTCCATCTACGCCTGCTGCCCACAGCATACTCAAGGGTCAATTGACCCACACTGGTGGCATTCCATCGAAAACTGGAGACGTGCATCCAGCATTGTTGAAAAAGCATTGATCGAAATAGATCCTGCCAATACCTCGACTTATAAAGCACGCACTAAAGCTTACCGCAGCCAACTTTCAGGCGTTAAATCGTGGGCAAAAAAAGAAATTGCTACCATTCCTCGTTCTCAGAGGAATCTAGCCACAGCCCACGCAGCTTTTGGATATTTCTGTAAAGAATTTGGCTTTAAATCTATTCCTGTCCAAGGTCTCAACAAGGAGCAATCAGCAACACCACAGTACGTAGCAGAGGCCATTGAGACCGTGAAAAAAAACCATGTGAAAGCTATCTTTCCAGAAAAGGGAGCCAACTCAAAAGGTTTGCAGACAATCGCCAAATCCACTGGAGCTAAGATGGCTCCAGCTCTTTATGCTGACTACGCCAATTCCATCGTAGGCATGTTCCAGCACAACGTCACAACCATCACTAAAGCCCTTAAGTAATGCGCTACATCACATCTCTTCTCGCTGTAACCGTGAGTTCACTCACTGCTGCGGACTTTCAGTTCGATTACAACGCTCACCTCAACATGGCTTTTGGCCAGGCCTCAACCGAGGAGGCGACACTTGCCGCACATGGTCATGATCCTAATGATGAATTCACACTCCAAGGTTTTGAAGTAAACCTTTCAGCTCGCTACGGTGACCACATTGCTGGCTTTGTGAGCTACAACACGTTTTTAGACCTTGAAAATAAAATCGACGGTGAGTTCGAAGAAGCCTTCCTCAAGTTAGAAGAGCTCCCAGCTGGCTTCGAACTCCGTGGTGGCCGATTCCTCAACCGCATAACTTCGCAAAATAACCAACACCTCCACAGCTGGAACTTTGTAGATGCAAACTTGATTACCACTCGATTCCTCGGCGAAGAAGGACTCATCAGCAATAGTGCTGAAGTTTCCTATAGGTTACCATTCGAGCACGACTCTCTTCTCTCTATCGCCTTTGGAGACGCTATCGCGCATGATGAGCATCATGCCGGACATGCTGGCCACGACCACGAAGATGAATCAGTAGAAGGCGAAGGAGCCCTGCTAACGGATAATATCCTAACAGCTAGACTGAAGGGCATCTACTATCACACTGATTTTCACCAATTCATCTACGGATTAAGCTACCTCCAAGGTAAGAATGCTTATAAAAAATCAGGTGACATCATGGGAGGTGACATTACCTACCTCTGGAGAGAAAACGGAATTGAATCCGGAGGGAAACACCTGCGCGCTAGTCTGGAACCAATCTACCGAAATTTTGACTATGTCAATGAAGACGGCGACCTCTCAGGTTCAGCAAACGAATGGGGAATCCATTCTGGTCTTGGATGGGGCTTCAAAGAAAGCTGGGAACTGGGTCTTAGGTACGACTTTCTCCAAGGAGTCGATGGCCCAATCGAAGATCTAGAAGAACGCCAGAGGTCAACTGTCGCGCTCACAAGATCTCTTCGCTACAATGACAACCTCTCGGGTCATGTACGCCTTCAATACAACCACGATTGGATAGACGGCCAAGGCCACGAAGACGCTCTATGGTTACAGTTTCAGATCGATTTAGGAACTGGTGGTGAAGTCCGCTAGAATGCGACACTATCACTAATGTCAAATATTTATCTGTTTGGCTCGATATCAATCGCTAGCATGCAGATGTCATCACCCAGATTGTCAGCTTTCGCATGCTTGGTTCCTGCCTCTAACAATCGATCAAGCGCCTCTGAACCTGATTTTTTCGCTTTGGAAGAAAG
>CAXMPP010000198.1:0-3807 GCA_964195395.1 uncultured Thermodesulfobacteriota bacterium | reverse complement strand
CCGATCTTTGTGTCGCCTGTGTTGGTGGAGGCTCTAACGCAATTGGACTTTTCCACCCATTCCTCGAAGACGAAAGTGTCGAGCTGATGGGCGTGGAGGCTGGCGGTGAAGGAATCATCAAAGAGCGCCACGCGGCACGATTCCAAGGCGGCAAGCTTGGTGTGCTGCAAGGAACTAAAACGTGGTTGCTCGCTGACGACGATGGTCAAATCGAACTCACTCACTCCGTCAGTGCTGGTCTCGACTACGCAGCGATAGGACCTGAGCATGCCTATCTCAAGGACATAGGTCGTTCAGATTACACCTACGCAACTGATGACGAAGCTCTCGCAGCATTCGCAGAGCTTTCTGCAGCGGAAGGGATCATCCCAGCGCTCGAAAGCTCACACGCAATGGCCTACGTCAGCAAGATCGCCCCAACAATGGGTAAAGACAAAATCATCATCGCCAACCTTTCTGGACGCGGTGATAAGGATGTCGAGCAAGCTGCAAAGTACCTCCTCAAGGACTAACAAAGTTCACTCACAAATTTTTAAAGCCACCTAGGGAGCAATCCTGCGGTGGCTTTTTTGTTACTCTGTGAGTAATAGCTTCAAGCTAGGGTAGTCGATTTTTGCGTTGTGACGCTTGTCGACTGGGATTTGATCGAGCTGTTTGAGTTGCTCGACTAGAAGTGGTTTCAGTTGCTCGAGCAATGTGTCTTGTTCTGTGGTAGTGAGTGTCCCTTGGTAGCAAAGAGTGACTTTGCCGTGGTGACTAACCAGAGCGCAGCGGTCGATGTTAAGTTGCTGCATGACGGTGCATTCAATGCCGAATGGGTAAATCTTGTCGCCATTCTTTGCTGTGACAGCAGCTTTGCAGCGGCCCAGCATCCAGACTTGACCGTGGACATCGATCGAGGCTGCGTCACCAGTTCTGTGCCAGATGACTCCATTTACTGAGAACTTAGCTTCTTCATCGCCAGTACCATTGAGGTAGCCCTTGAGGACGTGCTCACCCGTAACAACAACTTCTCCCGCAATTCCCAAGGGCATGCTCATGGCGTCGAACTCTTCATCTGATAGAGATGAAATTGCTTCAGAGCTTTGATCGGTGATGACTCTGAGGCGAGTGGCTGAAACGGGTTTGCCGACGAGTAAACCGGCTCCATTCGCCATGCGTGATTTTTCATCTTCTGTTGTGCTCGACCAAAGGCTGTGTGCAATCGGCTCGGCCTCGGTGGAGCCAAAGACAGTGACTACTTTAGCTTGGGGGAGTTTGGCTTGTAATTTTTCCAATAAGTGAGGAAATACTGGAGCGCCGCCCGTATAGATGGCATCAAGTGGTGGGAGTTTATCTGACTCTAACAGCGATTGGAAAAAGGCGGGAGATGCGGCACAGCGAGTCACCTTCCATTGCTTACATTGCTCTAGAACAGCGAGAGCATTGACATTACCTGGTGTTCTCAAGTCGCTGTTGGCGATGACGGAGGTGAGGCCGGAGGCTAAATTTGAAATTGCGAAGACGGGGAGAGTGATGAGGTCCACTTCTCCTTCCTTATAGTCGAGCGACTCAGAAAGCGCTGCATGTTGAGCTAACAAGAAGCCATGGGTGCGGCACGCTGCTTTAGGTTTACCCGTGCTACCGCTGGTGAATGTGATCAGTGCTGGGTGTGATGGGGCGACTTCGATGGGGGCCGACGAGCATTGTGCTGCTGGTGACCAATATCGGCTGAATGGCGACCACGGCTCTGTGCAGTAATGCCTCTCTATAGCACGTACTTCTGGGTTAAGTAATCGGAGAAGCTGAGCTTTTGGAATACCAATGCAGGCTTTTACTTTTACAGTCCGAAGGCTTTGGATAATCGTTTTCTTACCTGCTGACGGGTCGAGCAGCATAACAGTCATTCCTGCATGTAGGATGGAGAGAAAGGCGACGTAGAGCTCGACACTCACTGGGAGAAGAAGAAGTACGCAGTCTCCAGTAGCTAGGCCGTCTTTACGTAGTAGCTGGGAACCCGCTGAGATTTTCTGATAGAGTTCGGTGTAAGTCAGCTGCGAGTCCACATCGACGAGGGCAATCCGCTCAGGGTGTTGCTTAGCTCTACGTTCGAGATGGTTTATCAGATTCATCTAGCTGGGGTCATTGGATTGAAATGATTTTGACATGAGTGCGTAGCGTCTGAACTTTATGCCATCACAGCGCATGCTAATTTTTGTGGAACTATTGTCTTCATGTTGCAGTGCGTGAATAGCTTCTGTGTACCCTTTCTTTTTAGCAATAGTTTGAGCTTCGAGGACTAACAAGGATCCGATTCCTGCGAGCGATTTATCACCATTACTTGCTAACGTTTTGAGGATGATTGCTGATTTTTGACCTCTCTTGGTGGCGGCGTGATCTGGGATACAAAATAGGTAGGCTACGAGTTCTCCGTCAGACTCAGCCATCAACACAAGCTCTGGATCTATCAACTCACGCGACCCCATATACTTCCCGATGAAGAATTCTAGGCTGATCGGAGTGTACAGGTAGTTGTTGCTGAAACTGAGGAGACTCAGTCGAAAAATGGCGATCAGGTCTTGCTCGAAGTTTTCTTTTGAGACGGAGCGAACAGTGATGCCTCTATTCTTAAATTTTTTGAGCAGCAGGGAGCAGTCCCTTTGTGGAGGTGTGAGGTCGACTAGATGGGAACAATAGGTAGAGAGTTGTTCAAAGCCTGCATTTTCAAAAGCTTGGTTATAGAAATCTGGCTCGATGGGCTCCATAAGAAAGGGGGCACGGCCATTCGTTTCGGTGACTAGTCGGTGCTTGAGCCAGGTGTTGCCATTCATCGGGCCAATGACTTTGTCACAGCCGTGATCGTTGTGAAGCAGCTCAGCGCAAGCGCGCAGGAATTGCTCTGGGGAATTGTTTTGCGAAAGCTCACAAGCACCGATTGTGCCAATTTTACAGCTGTCAGATCCTGGCGCATGAGTATGCCAAAGCGCGGCTGAATGATTCTGGTCACTAACAATGCAGTCTGCGCCTTGAGTGAAAATTTGAGATTGCTCAGCTGTGAGCTTGGGTGATTTTCCTGTGATGGTTTTCATAGAAAAATAAGAAGTAGAGGGGTGGTGCCTAATAAAGCGAGTAAACAGAGTTTGAGCCAATAGGTGGGGTCGGGGTCACCTCTGCTCCTTTTCCAGAGATAGTAGGAGTGGCTTAGCGGGATTGTAAGTATGAGTGTTAGAAGGATGGTGAATTTCCAAAACACCTGACTTGATAGTAACGGCAATGAGGAGAGTAACACGAGGACTGAGAGACTGATCCCTGTGAGTAGTGACGCGGATCCATAGCCTAGGAACTTTTGCGTGCCCGCATGGAGCATGGAGATAATCATGGCGAGGCTACAGATGAATCCAAATTGGGCGCTATCATTGGGCAGTATACCCTTCACCCCTAATGTAAGCCAGAGTAGTGTCGGGATCGCGATGGCTACGATGATTGCTAGTGTGTGGGAGACGATTAGATGCTGGGGCATTTTTCTCTGCACTATGATGTGGCGGATGAGAACTACCAGACAGGCCAACAAGCAGGGCAGTCCGCCGAGTGTGGCTGCGGCAAAAGTGTAGATCAGAGCAGTAAGGATCGCGCCTCCGTCGAGGGTGTGTAGTTTTCTAGTGTAGACTAAAACAGCTAGAATAACTAGCAGTATACTAATTCTGAAGATGAGTTCAGCTCCTGTAAGTGTGATGTGATAATCTAACAAAAGAAATGAACCTATTGGGATCAATAGATTATCTAGCCCACTTCCAGCGGCGCCTTCAACAGCCGTGGCGAATAGACCGA
>CAXMPP010000197.1:0-3868 GCA_964195395.1 uncultured Thermodesulfobacteriota bacterium | reverse complement strand
CAGCGTCATGTCAGATGATTTTTTGGATACCTTCCCGGGCAGGACTGTAAATAAACATGCGTAGCCTTTTGTTTTGGCTATATCAAACATCTCAGGAGTGTGGAAGCCACCTGGGTAGGCGTAGGTGGTGATTACTTCGCCAAATTGTTCTTCGAGGAATTGTTTTGAATCACCCAGCTCAGTATTGAGGAATTGTACGTACTTTTCTGGCCCTAGTTTGATCTTCTTTTTGACGGTGCTGGGGTAGGGGTGAGAGACGGAATGCGAGCCAACACTTGCGCCGTTCGCTTTCATTTCTTTGATCATTTCGGAGGTGAGGGCCTTACCGCCGCCATCGACATAGTTCTTGTAGAGGAATAAGGTGAAGGGGAATTCGAACTCTTTTAGAATAGGATAGGCGTGGGTGTAGACTGTCTTCCATCCGTCATCGATGGTGATCAAGACGGAGCGCTCGGGCAATTTGAAGTTGCCAGTTTTCCAAGCCATAAATTCTTCAAGCGTGAGGACCTTGAGCTTCAGGTCCTTGATGGCTTGGAGTTGCTTGCGAAACGCATTGGTGGGCAGAAGCATTTCGGTTGCTTCGCCGCCATCGGTAAAGTCGTGGTAGCCAAGAACTGTAACTAATGAGTGGTCGTCCGTCGCTTTCACCAAGGTCGGCGGCTGAGTGGCATCTACGACTGCTTTTTCTGAATCGGCTGAGGTCAATGGTGATTGAGCCACTACACCACAGGCGAAGAAAAAGCTGATAAGAATGGTAGTGAAAGCCTTCATTGTCACGGGAATGAGTACTGTAATGCTGGCCACCGTTTTGTAAATGCTGATATCGGTCAATCTCGTGTATTTAGACGGTAGAGTGAAGAATTGTTCGCTAACTTTGCTTGCTATGCAAGGGTCGGTGATTATCGTGCGTAGGATTTTGGTACGATGACTCCGCTCTTACGCAAATTTTTAGGACTCAACTGGGTGTTATTACTCACCATGGTGGGGCTCATTGTGTTCGGAGTTTTCTCGATCGAGAGCGCGGCTCGTCACTTGCCACAGGGCGGTGAGTATTATGCAGATCGCCAAAAAATGTGGGCAATCATCGGTGGGGTCGTCTATTTGGTTACGGCATTGACCGACTACAGGTGGATCAAGTATTTGGCCTTGCCCATGTATCTAGCTGGATTGGGGTTGATGGTGACGGCTATGTTTGTGGACAATGAGGTTCACCAGTTGAATTTCGCAGGGGTGAGCTTCCAGCCTGCTCAGTTTATGGTGGTTGCTGGATTCATTGCGATGGCGATGATGCTCCAGCAAATGCCACGGCTTCACCCGCTGCTAGGCTTGCCGATGATCAAAATTGGGATGATTGCTCTCATGTCGCTAGTGCCGTTTGCATTGGTAGCCATGATGGGGGATATGGGCTCGGCTTTGGTCTGGCTTCCCGTTGTCGGCGTCGTCATGCTGACTGGAGGAATTCCGTTTCGTTACCTAAGCTTTATTCTTCTAATCGGCCTAGCCCTGATTCCACCTTTATTTTTCATAGTACTTCCCAGCGCTTCCGAGCGAGGAACGCAGCGGATCGAACTCTATCTCGACATGCTCAATGACCGTGAGGTCGATATTCAAGGGAACGCTTACGCGTCTCACTATATTGGTATGGCAGTAGGTAAAGCGGGGTGGAAAGGCGTTGGTCATTTAGCCGACGCCAATAAAGGCTCGATCCACGATAAAAGGTACATCCCATGGAAGACCGCCCACAACGATTTCATATTCGCCGTGATAGCCGAGGAACAAGGATTCCGAGGGAGCATGGTGCTGGTAACAATCTATGGAGTTTTACTGATTCAGGCATTGTTCATTTCTTACTATAGTCGAGATCTATCAGGACAGGTCATTGTCTGCTCAGTGGTGGCACTTTTCTTCGCACACATTTTTGAGAACATAGGAATGCATATTCGGATAATGCCAATCACGGGTATTCCTCTGCCGTTGATTTCTTATTCGGGTACATTCTTGCTTATGTGTATGTTCATGCTCGGATTGATCCAGAGTGTTTGGATTCACCGAAATGTGGTGGCTGCTGAGGATGTCACAAAACCGATCACTTTGTCGCGTCGTGGACGTAGACAAGTTATTGGGAAGCGACGTGGGGAAGGGCGCAGCAATGCTAATGAAGGAACGCAGCGTGGAGAAGCTCTCTAGCCTTGCTTGCAATTTTTAAATCTGCTGCGTAGCGTCGCGCCATGCGGCTCGACAAATTCATAGCAACCCATTCTGAAGCATCACGTTCACTGGCCAAAGTAGCTATCCTGTCGGGTAGAGCTAAGGTGAATGGTGTGGTTGTGAAAGACCAAGGGCTCAAGCTGAAGCCTGAGGACGAAATCATTGTCAATGGCCAGCTGATCACCGAGTCTGGTGAGGTTTACATTGCCCTTTATAAGCCTGAAGACGTGCTTTCATCCACTGGCGATGACGAGGAAGATGACACTGTGATCGATCTAGTCGACGGTTTCACCCACAAAGAACTCCACATCGCTGGACGTCTCGATAAAGATGCTACTGGCCTTGTGCTTCTCACTAGCGATGGCAAATGGAGCCACCGAGTCACCTCACCGAAATTTTCGTGTGAAAAGGTGTACCATGTCGTTCTAATAGATCCTATCGACGAGGAAATTGTCGAAATTTTTGCTGAAGGATTGTATCTAAGAGGCGAAGAAAAGCGCACGCTTCCAGCCAAGTTAGAGTTACTAGGCGAGCGAGAAGGTCGCCTGACAATCACTGAAGGAAAGTACCACCAAGTGAAGCGCATGTTCGGAGCCATCGGTAACAAGGTGCTTGAACTTAAGCGTGAGAATATTGGTGTAGTTACTCTGAGAGATCTTGAGCCAGGTGAATTTTACGAGCTCGATGACGCGGAGATTCAAAGTTTTTTGAAGTAGGTGCTTCACCTGCGTTTAGCATCCTGCTAGGACTCTAGCCATGCGATCAATCCTATGCCTACTGAGTCTCCTATCTGTTAGTTCGATACTTCATGCCCAAGTCATTATTGGGCAGGAAAAGACGGTAACTAGCCCGAGCCACCGGACTGTGACGGGAAAGGTGAAGACTCTCTTCTGGAAAGCCACGATCGATAATCAAATTGCTTTTGTGTCTATGGCCGACGTTGAGAGCTTCGGTATTCAGGAATACGCGGTCGATAATGTTGCCTACGTGCGCGAGCTAACAATCTCGCTCAAGTCCCGCAATTTCGTGAGGATCTACCATGTGGAACCGCGCAATTCTCCGAGCGGCTACCTCAATGATGTGGTGGAAAACTTCACTGAAAGAGCCAGCGATGTTCAAGCCGCGGGTTTGGGTGATGCCGGGCAACGCGCCAATGCGGTGATCAAGAGCTATCCCACAACGACACATAAGGAGATGATCGAGTATCGCGTGAGTAAAAAGCAGACAATTTCCGATCTCTATGCCCACCTAGAGCAAACTTTCATCGACTACCACGCCGCAGAGCTAGTGGAAGGGCAGCGGCCACAGACTATCACCGAGGTGAATGTGGAGAGCAGTGAGTAAAGTCACTGATGGATCATCTATTTGACTGACAATATGCACCGATCATTGAAATTAGTCACACACCTATATATTGGTGCTATGTTGACTTCTTGCTGTGATACGAATCCTCCCACGGCAAAAGAAGGAGGAAGTGGGGCGGAACGTGGAAGTCTCAAGTTCTACGGCGAGGTAGAAGGGGTTTCATTGCCTGAAGGCAATTGAACTCACAAACCAACTCAAAGAGTTCGATTTCCTGTAAGGAGAGCATATAATAAACATAGAATTTACTGCTCTCATCATGGTTAAAACATCCAGCTATCAAGCCGCTTTCGGATTT
>CAXMPP010000196.1:0-3875 GCA_964195395.1 uncultured Thermodesulfobacteriota bacterium | reverse complement strand
AAGACAGAGTCCACCCCAACACTCAAGGTCACTGGGTAATGACTCAGCCCATCCTCCAATGGTTTGGTGACACCCCTTCATCCAGAGCTAGTTCCGTCACCGAAGTCATCAATCTGCACAAACTACCAGCAGGAATAAAGCCACTGATTCAAAAGAGAATGGAGCTCAAGCGATCCGCCTGGCTGACACACACTGGCCACACCCGACCAGGCGTCAAAGCTGGACTTCCTCTCGATAAAGCTAAAATTGAGGAGAAGAAACTCAACAGAGAAATCAATCGCTTGGTAAAACTCTCTGGTCAGTAGAGTAAAAGTATCTAGTTTCTCTGTCAGGTATGGCAGCAGCACACATTCTCATCGTTGAAGACGAACTCTCGATAGCAGAGAACCTCATCTACGCTCTCGAAACGGAGAACTTCTCCACCACACATCTCTCTATCGGAGCGACAGTTGTAGAGACCCTCAAAACTTCTCACTTCGACTTGGTTGTCCTAGATGTCGGGCTTCCCGACATTATGGGCTTTGATGTCTGTAGGGAAATTCGCAGCTTTAGTTCAATTCCTATCCTCTTTCTCACTGCGCGTAATTCAGAGATAGACCATGTACTCGGTCTCGAACTCGGCGCTGATGACTATGTCACAAAGCCGTTCAGCCCACGTGAGCTCGCTGCGAGAATTCGGGCTATCCTACGACGCTGCTCTGAAAAAATGCCAGAGGTTATTAGTAAATCGCTGCTCGAGCACGACTCAAGCGCCATGCGCATCAACTGTGCTGGAGCCTTGTTAGAGCTCACAGCACACGAATATAAATTGCTGGCAACATTCATGTCACAGCCCGGACGCACCTTCACCCGCGACCAACTGCTAGAGCGAGCTTGGGAAGATCCAGGTTCAGCGATGGATCGCACTGTCGATGCCCACATCAAGTCACTCCGAGCAAAATTACGCGATGCCTCTGAGCATTGTACTGAGGTCATCCAGACCCGTAGAGGGCTAGGCTACTGCTACCACTCCCCCGATGAAGTTTAACCTCAAAGCCCCCATGCGGATCACCCGCATTGTTGTATTTCTAGTCGTCTACATTACAGGCTTAGGATTCTACTCGCTTTACCGGAACCTAACATCCGAGCTTGAAGATCAAACTTTCCAAGCAACAGAAGAATCTCTGGTAGATACAGCTCACATCTTTGCTGCCCAGCTAGAGAGTCACCTTTCTGAGACTGATGAGATCCCTTATCAGAGCATACACCAAGCATTAACTAAAGCCAAAGAGCACCAATTCAAGGCGGACATATTTGGCATGGAGAAGACCCAGGTCGGTTGTAACTTCTACATCACTGGAGCTGACGGCATTATCATCCACGACTCCTCTCACCCAGAACGAATCGGCAAAAACTTTTCCCTCTACAACGATGTGCTTTTAGCACTGAAGGACGAATACGCAGTGCGTTCCTCACGTGACGACGAAGACAACTCGAATAGCTCGGTTCTCTATGTAGCAGCTCCTATCAAAAATGCGGACAAGAAAATCGTAGGAGTCATTTCCGTCTACAAGGCACAAAACGATCTACGCCCCTTCATTGACAAGCGTCACCGCTCCATCCTTATCTCCCTCGCCTTGATTGGTACAGGCATTGCAGCATTTACCATCGCTGTGTTTATTTGGCTTTTCAGACCACTGGGTAAACTCACCAATTACGCCCGAGCTATCACCCGTGGCGAACGCCCGCAATACCCAAAACTTGGTAAAGGTCGGGAAGCTAACACCCTGGGTAAAGCCCTCCGTGACATGCGAGCATCCCTCGATGGTCGACGCTATATGGAGCAATACACCCAGATGCTAACACATGAGTTAAAAAGCCCACTGGCAGCGATTCAAGGAGCCTCAGAACTCTTAGAGGAAGACATGCCCGACCATCAGCGTGATAAATTTCTTAGGAACATTCGTCAGGAGACCCAGCGCTCGACCGATATTATTGACGGGCTACTCAAGCTCTCACATCTAGAAGCAAAGGATTCATTACTCCAACGACAGCCCATTGTCGTAAGCAGCCTTTTTTCTGAGGTGAATGAATTTGTCAAAACTCGGCTAACCACGAAACAGCTCACGCTTGTAATCTGCTGTCCGGAGACTTTGAAAACTCATGGTGATGCCATGATGCTGGAAACGGCTCTGGTGAACTTACTGGAGAACGCAATCGAGTTTTCCCCCGAAAAATCGGTGATCCACCTCAGTGCCTCTGAGTCAGATGGAAAAATCGTGCTATCGGTCATGGATCACGGTCCCGGTCTCGCACCATTCGTTAAAGAACGCGCATTCGAGCACTTCTTCTCGATGCGGGAAAACAGTAAAGGTAGCGGACTCGGACTCGTATTTGTCAAAGAAGTAGCCAAACTACACGCGGGCTCCGTCAGCCTAGAGAACCACCACAGTGGCGGAGCTGTCGCGAGCATCACTCTACCTCGATAAAAAACCTTAAAACACCCCCACTCTTTGCAGATTTCCGCTAACACATGAAAAAGCCATTGATCATCTTCCTTGGGCTGATTGCAGTCCTCGTGCTTTGCCTTATTGCACTCAGTCAACGCGAAAAATCCGATTCCTCAGACCACTCGCCAGCAGACACTCTCACCCTCTATTGCGCAGCTGGATTGCGCAATCCAGTTAGTGACATCATCGATCAATACACCAGTGAAACCGGTCGTAAGGTCACTGTCATCTACAATGGGTCTGGAGCCTTGCTCTCACAGATTCAACTAGGCAAAGGTGACCTGTACCTCCCAGCTAACATTTTCTACATCAGAGAAGCACAGAAACTAGGACTCGCCGCTGATGAAACTATCCCAGTAAGCTACCTCACCGCCAAGATCATTGTCCGAAAAAACAACACCAGCATCCAGAGCCTCGACGACCTAGTCAAACCTGGGGTCCGCATTTCTTTCGCTAACAAGTCAGCCGCCATTGGCAAATTCACCCGGAGAATTCTCACAGAAAATGGTCTTCTAAAAAAAATAGAAGCCAATATCATCGTCACTAAACCAACGGTCAACAGCATCATCCAGGACGTCACACTCGGTAGTGCCGACGCCACCATTGCATGGGGTGCTTTAGCAGAAAACTCACCCGAACTACGCACCATTGAAGTACCCATCTTTACTGCTCAAAAAAGCCACGCCAGCATCACGCTACTCAGATCCACAAGAAACCCAGCCAAGGCCATGCACCTAGCACGCTATATTTCAGCGAATGACAAAGGGCTAAAGATCTTCAAATCCTATGGTTTTGAAGCTCCCTCGCCAACGAAGGATAAAAAAGAGCTTCCTAAAGCATCACTCTAAATGGAAAAAAACGCATCCATGCAACAAAGCAAGCCAAGCACACCTCAGCTGAAATCTGATCGGCCCTTCCTCGTTGGGCTCTTCGGCTTCACTTTGCTTTATGTTGCGCTGATCGCCTTGTTAGTCGTAGCCAATGCGAGCTACATTACTTGGGACAAACTGGTGGAGGCGATCACCAGTGATGCCATCCAGCAATCACTCAGCCTCACCTTCCTCACCTGCACGGTCACCGCTATTCTCTCTGTCATTTTTGCGGTTCCCATTGGCTACACACTCTCTCGCTTCAACTTCCGCGGCCGCACCTTGTTAGACACCGTACTAGATATCCCCATCATCCTCCCCCCACTCGTTGTTGGGCTCAGCCTGTTGATTCTGTTTAACTCCTTTCCCACCCGCGATAGCTCATTGGAAAACTGGCTCAACGCCCACGGCATGCATGTCACCTTCCACATTCCCGCCATCATCCTCGCCCAGTTTACTGTGGCCGCAGCCTTCGCAGTGCGAAGCATGAAAAATACTTTTGATCAAATCTCCCCAC
>CAXMPP010000195.1:0-3882 GCA_964195395.1 uncultured Thermodesulfobacteriota bacterium | reverse complement strand
TTTTGCTATCTCCTGATGACCCGCGAACTCTTTGCCGTTATCTGAAGTAATTGTGTGCAATTGATCCTTGTAAGGAGTTAGTCGTGCAATTGTTGCTGCTGTTATTTCTGCGGCTTGTTTACCTTCTAGTTGCTCCATAATAAGAAGTCCGCTTACTCTGTCATTGATGGTTAAAATGGCTCCGCTATGACCACTGCCAATAATTAAATCTATCTCTAAATCACCCAAGCGATTCCGCTCGTCTACGACTCCAGGACGCTTATCAATGCTTGTTGCGTTACGGATTTTACCACGTAGATCCTTCTCTGAACCTCTTTTTCGGTAACGTTTACTTCGATTTCGCAAATTCTCATACAACTTGCCTCCCCTCTTTTTATCAGCCCATATTTTCAGGTAAATTGTCTCGATACTTACACAATCTATACCGAGTTCATAAGCCTTTCCCACAATCTGCTCGGGGCTATCCCACTTGGCTAATTTCCTCTCAACGTAAGCTTCAATAGCTGGTGTGTAGTCGCGCCTCTTGGTTTTAAACTTTTGCCTGTCTTGAGCCTTACGCTCTGCTAAATCGTTGCGATATGCCCCGTTTCTGTGGTCACTATTTCTCTTTATTTCACGAGTGATGGTGGACTTATGACGGCCCAACTGCCTTGCAATAGTTGTTGGACTTAGGTTTTGACTTAGCAGATGCTCGATAGTATGTCTTTCTTCAGATGTAATGTGCTTCATGGCTTCTTTTGATCGGGCAGCAGTGAAGTAATTATTGAATCAAAAGGGAAGGGTTTTCGGACCTTTCCCTTTTCAATTTAACAGTTTACTTCCTGCTAATCAAAAGTTGCGTTTATTTATTGAATCCAAGTACCATTAGAAATAGTTCTACAGATTCAATTCATAACGGGTATTCCGCCCTGCCCCGATCACGATCAATGCACTTTTCGCTAGGAGATCCTGTAAATCTCTTGTGGCGGTTGCTTTTGAGGTTTTTGTTATGCCTATGTATTTCTGAGCATTCATTCCGCCAGTGAAGCCTGATGCTCCTGCTCCAAACATGCGCTCGACCCCTCTATGTTGCCTTTGGTTTAGCAGATCCTCATATTTACGATAAAACTTTGCCTTCTTTAGCACGAAGTGAATTTCTTTCTCGGAGCTCTGTTGAGCATCCAGAATGAT
The DNA here is from genome assembly GCA_964195395.1 of uncultured Thermodesulfobacteriota bacterium. Classification (GTDB taxonomy): domain Bacteria; phylum Verrucomicrobiota; class Verrucomicrobiia; order Verrucomicrobiales; family Akkermansiaceae; genus Rubritalea. The sequence continues at coordinate 2,712 of CAXMPP010000195.1, read as the reverse complement.
ATCGATAAAGTAGTTTAACCAAGGAGTGATCTTGTTTCTCCGCTGTGCGGTTTCCAGGGCTTTGTAGTAGTCCCTTTTGTTGGCATTAATAGATTTTGAAAGACTCATGAGAGCTGGAAAACCTAAACCCTGAGAGAGAGCTTTCTCTGCGATAGCTCTGCCGATTCTTCCATTTCCATCCTCAAATGGGTGAATAGATTCAAAATAGAGGTGAGCAATGGCAGCTCTAACTGGACCAGCTAGGACGCTTCTAGATTCATTGAACCAACTAATGAAACTCTGCATTTCATTAGAGACTTCAGCGGAAGGTGGAGCTTCAAAGTGCACAGTCGGATTGCCTATTCTACCTGAGAGCACCCGCATCGCCGTCTCTCCACTACGCCACTCACCTACAGGTAAGTTTTTAACTCCTTTTAAAAGTAAGGAATGCCACTCTAACAACATCGCTTCACTCAATGGCTGATCAAATTGATTTCGAGCCAGCACGATGAGTTCGGCTACGCCTTCTGCTCGCTGGTCAGCCACCTGATCATGAATGACATTCAGACCTAGATTATTTTTGATCGAAGATTTTACGTCTTCATGCTGTAGTGATTCCCCTTCGATATCGGAAGTCTCAATAGCTTCTGCGATCATCAAGTCCAGCATCGCTTCGACCTCCATTCCATCAGAAAATCCATCGACCAAACCTGTCACTCTCCCCGAAAGTAGACTTATTTCAGACAATGCCCCGCTAACTTCAGATAAATCATAAGTGAAGTCTGGCCAGTCATCCTGTTGCCAATTGTAGCGCATGAGCCGATTAAACCACATAACCGGCTCATAAAGAAGCTAAATATTGAGCCGATTAAGCAATTGAATCGGCTCACGAACTTAGGAGAGAAGGATTCTTAGGAACAATTAATGCTCTAATCGCATCCAACTGGTTACTATGAAGATACTCGGAATTCCAATGTGACCAAGCTGCCTTATCATCGGTGCGATGATTCTATATACTGTTTTAAAGTTTCTATATGGCCTTATATTCGGAGCTAGTTGATACCCTGGGGCTCCAGAGGCGAACCAAGATAAAGACACGGAAAAGCAAACAAGCAACTGTCCTTTTTCGCGGTCAAAAATTGAAGGCCAGCTCTGGTAACCAGCATTGTCGACGCTGAGAAGCATTATAGTGCATGACAAGGCGTGATGAAGGAGCGGATGCATATCCGTGACTGATGAGCAACGAAGTCAGGTGCTGTAATGCTTCTCATCCCGAAGGGTGCATTACTTCACGACCGCAGGAAGTGCGCAAAACTTAAAATTCAAAGAGACCACACGGCGGCGATGTGGGTTGCCGGAGGTTGCCTAAAGTATCAACCTCGCCCCCGTTGGAAATTGGATATTCCTTGTTGGCTGTTGGATATTCCTCTTTTCCACCCTCTCCTATCTCCCCTATACGTCCTCAGGGACACCCCGCAAGAAGCAAATTCCTAGCAATAAGTTGACCTAGTGCTACGTCTCAATTAAAATGTTGGATAGGATTTTTTATTAGATGAGGAATGTGTTAAATATTAGCTCCCTAAGGTCGGAGGCTTTGAAAAAGCTTGATGCTCTTTCTCAAAAACAAGTCGCCGCCACATCAAAACCCACTCACCATCCCGCTACGGAGTGTTTCACAACAAGTTGAAAGAGTTAGTTGCCAATCGACGTTAATAAAGAGATCTTATAGGATGAAGCAACGAACATGAGTAGCAGTGAATAAGACGATGATACGACAACAAAGAAAACCCGATTTCCGAGCCGCTTACTTGGCTGTTCTGCTGGCATGTATCTGCATCTTCACCGCCCAGACGCAGGCCGCCCCGGGCGACATTCCAAAAAACGAAATCACCACCCTACAACAAGACCTTACCGAGATCAACACCCAGAACTCGGCAGCTAAGAAACGTCGTTCCTGTAAGAGCATCGTGCGCGAGGGTAATTCTCTGATCGAAGCATCACCCACAGCCCCAAATAGATTTGAAATTCTCTCCATCATGCTTCAAAGCCAAAAACTGTTGCTTAGCATGGATAACTCAGACCGGAACCGAAAGTCTCTATTTGAAATTTGCACTAAGCTGGTAGAGGCACCAAATACCTATGCCGACCTGCGCCTAGAGGCCGACCTAATGCTATCCAATATGAAACTGGATGCCAAGGCTGCGAGTAAACAAGAACGTGTCGAGGTGCTCACCGACCTGATCGCCCGCTACCGGGACACCCCTGCCGAAGCCAAATGCTTGATGATCGCATCCATGATCGCCCGCAACATTGAATCTAGTCAGCTCGAGGAGAAAATCGTCACCCTCATGACCGAGCGCTTTGCCAGCGATGCAGACGTCGTCGAGTTCCGACTCAAAAACCTCGGCTTCGGTCGCGCTGATGTTCCCTTCATTGGAAACTTCAAACGCGCCGATGCTGCCACGCTCAGTTTCCCCATCGATCAGCAGGGCCACACCAGTATCGTCGTTTTCTGGTCAAACCAGATGCCCGGGTTTCAGGAGGAATTAAAGAAGATCAGCGAGGAAATAACTGCCTACGCCGATCGCTTGAGCGTATTTAGCTTCAACATCGACGAGCTGCCCGATGCCGGAGAAAAACAACTGCGCAGCCTCGGACTGAACTGGACAGCGGCGCACCTGCCCGGCGGGAAAAACAGTCGGCTGGCACGGATTTTTGCCATCAACAAACCCC
>CAXMPP010000194.1:0-3890 GCA_964195395.1 uncultured Thermodesulfobacteriota bacterium | reverse complement strand
GTTCTCACCCCATCCAGCGACATCCCATTGGTGGTTAGGAAAGGCTCCTAGCACGTACTTGTCAGTTATTTTCCCAACTAACACCTCAGGCCCAATCGACCATTTTCCTGAGCCCAGAGCACTGGAACTTGCGGTCGGCAAGGTCGTTATCAAACCAAAGGCTGTCATCACACCTGCCTCCGAAGTTGTTGCATAGGCTAGATCAAAGGCCAGGTCACCGAGCCCGCTCTCACTCTCAAAATCTAGTTTATCTGCATTGAAAACTGGTTGATCTACAACGATCGGTAGAGCTGGTCGCCAGAGTAGAAGGCTCCTATTGTCCAAGGCAAAGGGAAGGCTTGGCTGTAACAAGGCAGTATAGCCAGTCTGGCTCGACGCATTCGGCAATGAACCAGAGAAACTACGCACTTGGTTTTTCACAGTGATGCTTGCCAATGGAGTATTCGGATTAGCCAGTGACTTGGCAATGTCATCAGCCGACTTGGCTTCTTCTGCTAGGCTCATCTGGCTGAGGACTACGTTGGACGCGAGCGCCAATATTGTTAGGTTTTTCATTTAGAGAACATTATTACTCTATCCGAACGCAGACGGAAAGACGGAAAGATGGAGAATATAGATAACTAGACAACTTACCCATGTACGCAAAGTTAAGCTGTAAGTAGTTTATCCATAAAGCCCCATCCCTATTCCCAATCAAAACACACCTTGCATCAAAACCGAGTGTTCGATTAACTGGCCGGGGGGTATGCCTATTCGAGCTATTATTTGGCTACGAAGAGGCTAGTTGCATTGATGAGCATGTTGGCCTCGTTAGAGCCTTCTGCGACTTTGCCGCTGACGACCAGTTTAGAGAGCTCCTTGATGCCGCCAACGTTGCGGAATCCTTGTTTGAGCGGTTTTCCGTCGGCGTCTACAACCTGTACGGTCACGATCGAGTTCTTTATGACATCGAGGTCATCACAACAAACATCCCAAGGAGTCGTGCAGCTGTCTCCTGGGTGGAGATCACATGAGGTAATTTTCTCCGGATCCCCCATGACCATGATGGCTCTGCCTTCGATGAAGACGGTGGCGCTACCGATGATTTTCCCCGAGAAGACGACATCATCGCCTACTTTTGCTGAGGTTCTTAGCTTGGCAATGCTAAGCGCATCGGCTGGAGCCTCGGTGACGAGCAATGAGGCCAGTCCTGTAGAGGCTGAAGTAACTTCAGGCGCATTGGCTTGTTCTGGCTTTTCTGAGCATGAGGCGAGCCCTAGTGCTAGAGCGAGTGCGGTAATGTATTGTAGTTTCATATCAATTTTTTTTGGTTTTTTAGTGTGAGCGAAGTGCACTGGGCAGTGCGGGAGCGAGACAACGGAAAGCTGGCGGCAATGTTCCCAAAGTTCCTAATAGGAAACCGGCGACAAGGCCAACACCAATCACCATTGGTGTGAGAGTGAGCGAAAATGTGCCCACGGAAAAAGGTATGGTAAGACCATCTAACAAGAAGTAAGCAGTGACAAATGCCACCAAGGTGCCAGTAAGCGTGGCCAACAAAGACTCTTGAATCAGCGAAACAAACAAAGCTCCACGGGTAAAGCCGATCGACTGCAAGGTTGCCATCTCAGTCACCCGGGCAGCGAAGGCTGCGTAGAGCGTGTTGAGTCCGCCGAACACTGCGCCAGCCGCAACCAGAGCTGCAGTCACCCAAGTCATCATCTTGATAGGTTTGTAGAAGATGCTGAGCTTTTCGTAGTAGGAATCCTCACGGATAGCCGAGAGCTCTAGGTCATTGCGCTGGAAGGTAAAGATCTCGACATCATCAAACTCAGCCGAATCCATCCGCAAAGTGATCGACGACAAGGTATCTCGCTGGGTGATAGCTGCTAGGTCATTGCGGTCGAACCAGATTTCTGACTCCAGCACAGTAGAAGGAGCTTCGAAAATTCCGACGATGGTAAAGCTCGCGTCTTCAAACTTCAGTGTTTTACCTATCGCTGTTTGTTCGGCATCTACTCCGAGCTTCCGATGTGCCAGATGACCGACCATGACTTCACCCGACTGGGGGAAACGTCCCTCTAACACCCGTACTGTAGAGTGCACTAGCAGAGCGCTTTCCAGCACGCCTCGGAACAAGGCTTGCTCGACATTTCCCGATTCGGTTTCCAGCGGGGCTTGGTAAAAAATCTCGCCCGAGATGGCGGTGACTCCGAGTTGGGAATCGAGCCCACGGATGGAAGTGGCGGCAGCGGCTTCGGCCTCGAGGTGGACCTCTGAGCGCTCTATCGATTCCTCTGAGCCTTTGCCCATAAGAATCACATTTTTTGAGGACCCCGAGGTGGCTAGGACCCTGTCCATTCCTTGGTTTAAAGCAACCGCGGCGACGAGCAACAAGACGACGAGTGCTGAGCCACCTACAGTCTGTGCGAGCCTTGCTGGATCGCGGAACAAATTTCTGAGTGCGTATGAAAATGGTAACATAGAATTATGCGTTAAGTGACTGTACAAGTGGACGAGAAGTCGCCTTGTAGGCGGGGTAAATAGAGGCCAACAAACCGAGCGAAACCGCAACGAGTAGGCCAGTGACAACAACCATGGGAGAAGGGGTGAGGGCTAAGGTCAGTCCCTCGTTGCCCAGCGTGAATGATTTAAAGTGGAAGAAAAAAGCGGAGCCAAGCACCCCAAAGAGTCCGCCGATCAATCCTAACAAAGCGCCTTCACAGACAACCATGAAGCCGATAGCGCCACGAGAAAATCCAAGAGTTTGGAGAATTGCCGTTTCTTTCACCCTGCCGCGCACGATGAGTAAAACGGCATTTGCAACGAGACCTAACACAGCAGCCACAGCTCCAAGTCCAAGCCAGCGGGTAAAGCTGATGAGCTCGATCATTTGCTTAGCAGTTTCAGCGAAGAATGCTTTCTCTGGGCGGGTATTTGTCGGTTGTTGGTCCGAGCGAAATGTCTCATCGATCTCGGCGGCAACAGACTCCAGCATATCTGAAGACTCGACCTTCACATTGAACTGAGTGACCACACCTAAACCAATTTTTGAGGCTTGCTGGAGGAAGGGCAAATGGACATAGGCTACATTCATATCCTGAGGTGAATCTGATGTGATAATCCCCGCCACATGGACATTGACCCCCACGGCCTCGAACTTGTCTCCCGCTGATAGCCCACGGCGTTTGGCAAAATGCTCGCCGACAAGGGCCGCATCTGAGCGGCTAGTGAAATCCTCAAACGAGCCAGAAAGAACTTTCAGGTCTGGGCTGTACTGCTGCAGGGTTTCTGGTGGCACACCTCGGAAGGTGATGACATCGAGAGAGGCTCCACAGTTGTTGACGGCTATTTGAATAGGAATCACTTCACGCACCCCATCAATTTTACTGATCATCGGAGCATAGTGCTCGGGAAGACGGGAAGTCATCGGGCAGAAACGGTTCTCACGGTAAACCACTAGAGTGGTGTCCGCAGCATTGGTCTCGGTAGCAACTGAGAGCGAGTGCTGCATCGTCTGCACCGAAGTGTAGAGAAACATCCCCGCCGCAACACCTAGGATAGTGAGCAAGGAACGCATCCGGTGGCGCGTGAGATTCTTTAGAGCTAGAATAAATATTTTCATGCTTTAGTGGCTAAGTAAATGCCCCTCGCCTACGAGTTTACCCTTCTCTAACTGCAATGCACGGTGGGCGGCAGCCGAGGCTTTCGGGTCGTGCGTTACCATCACAATCGTTTTCCCATGCTTCTCAGCCAGGTCACCTAGCAGCCTCAAAATTGAGTCGGCAGATTCCCTATCAAGATCGCCAGTTGGCTCATCGGCAACCAACAACTCTGGGTCGTGGACAATCGCTCTAGCAATAGCGACGCGTTGCTCTTGGCCGCCAGAAAGCTCTGATGGTCGGTGCTGG
>CAXMPP010000193.1:0-3936 GCA_964195395.1 uncultured Thermodesulfobacteriota bacterium | reverse complement strand
TGTTGAGGCAATCTAGAGGTATAAATAACCGATGGATTAATAATCGACCTGTCTAAATATTTAGTTAGTGTGGCTGCATGAGTGCATCAGCAGATAGCCCAGTGATAGGCGGAGTGTGTTACACACTAGCAAAGAAATTCGATATGGAAGCTTGGATCATGAGAGTGATCTTTGTCTGCGCTGTCTTATTCGCAGGTTTTGGTTCATTGATCTACATTATCTTGTGGGTCTTCATGCCGAAGGCGCCGTAGAAGAACCATCTTGGTTCTTTCTGTAATTTCTCAAGCGAATCAAAGAAGCTTCGTGTCGCTTTCCTATACCACAGGGCTCTAGAAGAGGTGAGTGACTAATCTGTTAGTCCTTGCTGCGTGGTTGGCGCTTTGCCGTAGAACCACTTCGTCCCCCACCGCTAAACTTTCGCTTGGCTGGCCTTTTTTCAGCACTGCCACGAGGCGGACGAGGTCCTCGTTCTTTAATCATTTTATTGCGACGTGCATCACGTGCTTTTTGCACTTCATGGGTGGTTGGCATGCGGGCTGGCCATTCTTTCGGCTCATAACCTTTTCTGATTTCTAGTTCGATGCTCTGACCAATGAGTTGCTGAATGTCTGTGAAGAATGCGCGCTCCTCATTACTCACTAATGAAACTGCTTCACCCTCTTGTCCGGCGCGGCCAGTGCGGCCAATACGGTGAATATAGTCTTCGGGGACATTGGGCAGTTCGTAGTTCATGACGTGGGGCAATTGATTGATATCAATCCCACGTGCAGCGATATCGGTGGCAACCAGCACACGGATGCGGCCCGCTTTGAAATCATCCAGCGCTCGCACACGGGCATTCTGAGATTTTCCACCGTGGATAGCGGCCGATTCGATCACTGAAGCGTTGAGGTGCTTAGTGAGCCTGTCAGCTCCATGCTTGGTGCGGGTGAAGACGAGCACTTGCTTCCACTTACCTTTAGCGATGAGTGTGACGGCTAAGTTTGGTTTCTCAGCACCATCACAACGATAGGCACGTTGTTTGACTGTCTGGGCTGCGGTAGTCTTGTTATCGACTTCAACAGAAACTGGGTCATTGAGGAATTCTTTGGTGAGCACGCGAATCTCTTTCGAGAAGGTGGCAGAGAAAAGTAGGTTCTGACGCTTTTTAGGAAGCAGCTTCACGATCTTGCGGATGTCACTGATAAATCCCATATCGAGCATTCTGTCCGCTTCGTCCAACACCAGCATTTCAACTGCCTCAAGATTGCAGAGGCCTTGGTCGCACAGATCTAGAAGGCGGCCGGGTGTGGCAACGACAATGTCGACTCCATATTTCAAATCTTGGATCTGAGGGCCCGCACTCACTCCGCCAAAAAGCACCGTGTTCTTAAGCGATAGATATTTCCCGTAAAGGTTCAAGTTGTCTTGAATCTGAGCTGCAAGCTCACGCGTCGGAGTGATGATAAGAGCCTTGATCTGACGCTTACTAGAAGAAGACTTCGATAGAGCGTGCATGATCGGCAGCGTGAATGCCGCGGTCTTGCCTGTTCCCGTCTGGGCTGCAGCAAGCACATCTCTTCCCTTCAGTACCACGGGGATAGCCTTCAACTGAATAGGAGTAGGTTCTTTGTAGCCCTTTTGCTCTAAAGCTTTAACGATGGGTGCGGAGAGCCCTAAATTAGCGAATGTCATATAACTGGATAAGGATCTGGCAGGGACCAACCACAATTCCTAGTGAAATCATTTCTTTTTTGAGGGGCATCTCACAGGGTATTGGTCGCTGTCATATCCGCAGATCTGGGTTTATTTATTGAGAGAGTTCTAAAAAACGTGCATCACGCCCGATTATTGAGTACTCGTTTTTCATGAAAATATTCACACTACTTCTAGCGATAGTGGCTCTTACCGGCGCTGCTACAGCACAGAAGAAAGAAGCTAAGCTTACCACTGTCAGCCAGCCTAAATGGGTAAGTCTTTTCAATGGTACGGATCTCACCGGATGGGTCGATGTGAATACCAGTAAAGCCACTTGGAAGGCTGTTGATGGCGAGATGCACTGCACAGGGTTACCGATCGGTGTGATGCGTTCTGAGAAAATGTATGAAAATTTTATTTTGGAAATTGAGTGGAAGCACATGAAGAAAAAGGGCAATAGCGGGGTCTTCCTGTGGTGTGATGCTGTCCCTGGTCGCAACAGGCTTCCTAGTGGCATGGAGGTTCAGATGCTAGAGCTGGACTGGATAAACAGGCCCAATGGAACTAAAGCACATCCCAGCTATATCTCAGGAGAACTATTTGGTGCTGGAAAGCTCACTGCAACTCCAGACAACCCGAGACCTGATAATCCCAAAGGTCCACGCAGTATGTCTAAGGAGTTTCGTTGTAAGGGAGTAGGCGAATGGAATCATTACAGCATCGTTGCTATCAATGGGACAGTAAACCTAAGTATCAATGGCAAGTTCGTGAACAGCATTCGCAACAGTTCTAAAAAGAAAGGCTATCTCTGCCTTGAGGCTGAGGGCTCTGATGTGCGCTTTAGGAACATTCGCATCATGGAACTTCCTAGTGGCGTGATCACGCCCGAGGAAGTTGTGAAACCAATTACTAAAAAGTAAGGTTTTCACTAAGTAGCCTCATTTGTTGAATTTCTAGAGACTTTCTCAAGTGACCTTGGATTGTCTGAAGAAAGAACTAGGCAATGATTGCTTCCTGCCAATCGAAACATCCATTTTCGGCATACAGGTTGCGTTTTCATAAGCCATTGATAAGCTTACTCGAAGGTGATCGAGAGCAAGGGTTGCAAATTGCTCAGCTTCGAGTTACCGATTTCCTGCTTTGACTACTTTAGCTACAACAAGCACGGTTCCAGCCGTCGCCGCCCGCGAGATTTTACGTCGCCGAACCTTTGCGATCATATCCCACCCGGATGCGGGGAAGACGACTCTCACCGAAAAGCTGCTTCTCTACGGCGGGGCGATCGGCTTGGCCGGGAGCGTCACATCAAAGAAAGAAAAACAGTCCACCTCCAGTGACTGGATGGATATGGAGAAAGAGCGTGGGATTTCGGTTTCCTCGACTGTGCTTCAATTTGACTACAAAGATTACTGCGTCAATCTGCTCGACACACCAGGGCACCATGACTTTTCCGAGGACACTTACAGGGTTCTTTCCGCTGTGGATGCAGCCATAATGGTTATCGATGCAGGTAAAGGGATCCAGGCGCAGACTTTGAAGTTGTTCGATGTTTGTCGTAAGCGCGGTGTCCCAATTTTCGTGTTTATCAACAAAATGGACCGTCCTTCGCGTCCGCCTTTGGAATTGATCGACGAATTGGAAACTGTGCTGAAACTAGCACCGGCTCCAGTCAACTGGCCGCTCGGTGATGGACCACGATTCCGTGGTGTTTTCGATAGGCAAAAAGGCCAAGTGAATCTTTTTGAGAAAACCGCGCACGGAGCGTTCAAGGCTCCTCTTTCAGTGGCCGGTATCGAGGATGACCTGGTGCGCGAGGCTATGGATGATGACATCTATGAGGCCGTGACTCAGGAAATCGAAATGCTCGATGGTCTGACCGAACCATTAGATATAGAGCGCGTGCTGGCTGGCGAGCAGATGCCGATTTATTTCGGTAGTGCTATGAACAACTTTGGTGTGCAGAACATGCTGGAGAGCTTTCTGGAATTGGCTCCAGCTCCCTCTGGTCGAGTGAATGACGGAGAAATGGTCTCTCCAAATACCGATAACTTTTCAGGGTTTGTTTTCAAGATTCAGGCAAACATGAACCCACGCCACCGCGACCGAGCTGTGTTCGTACGGATCGTTTCCGGAATCTTCGAACGTGATATGCAGGTTGTCGATCAACGCACTGGCAAGAAAGTCCGACTTTCGAATGCTCAAAAGTTGTTTGGTCAGGACCGCGAAACTCTCGATATTGCCTATGCTGGAGACATTCTA
>CAXMPP010000192.1:0-3961 GCA_964195395.1 uncultured Thermodesulfobacteriota bacterium | reverse complement strand
TGAAATCAATGACCGGATTTGGCCGCGCATCGCAGGCCTCAGAAACCCTTATCGCTAACATCGAAGCGAGCTCAGTTAACCGTAAGCAAGGCGAAGTTGTCGTACAACTTCCACGCAATTACGCAGAGCTCGATTCTGAAGTCCGCAAGTTCGTTCTTGGTAAGATCTCACGCGGTCGAGTTGCCATCAGCATTTCGCTGGATCAAACCGACAAGGCTCCGAGCCCAATCAGTGTCGATGTGAAACGCGCTAAGGCCCTCTCAGATACTCTCAAATCACTCAGTCACGAGATTGGCCAACCACTCGACATCACTGCTGCCGACATCCTGCGCGCACCAGACATCATCAAGTTCGAGGACAAAAAAGTCTGCATCGATTCTGTGAGAGAAGTGATTATGCCCGCACTAGAGGCGGCAATTTCCAGCCTAGTCGAGATGCGTAGCCGTGAGGGTGATGATCTAAAACAAGACACACTAGACCGACTCGACACTCTCGAAATTGAAGCGAGCTCCATCGAAGCGCACTCGCCATCAGTGATTGCACGCTACCGTGACAACCTCCACCGACGCCTCAAGGAATCAGGCCTAGAGCTCGACCTCAGCGACGACCGCGTACTCAAGGAAGTCGGAATTTTTGCCGAGCGCTGTGACATCAGCGAGGAGATCACCCGACTACGCTCGCACTTCGCCAAGTTCCGCGAGTACCTAGATTCCTCAGAACCAGTCGGTCGGTCACTGGACTTCCTCTGCCAAGAGGTCAACCGAGAGTTCAACACTATCGGCTCCAAGGCCCATGATGCGACACTAGCCCAGCATGTCGTCACCGCTAAAACGGAACTCGAGAAAATCCGCGAGCAAATTCAAAACGTGGAGTAGACCACGAAAAAATGAGTTAATTCCCATTTAAAGACGTTCTCCAGCAAAGCCCTAGTTTAGACTACAAGGCATAAAATTTATTTTATTTGCACCCTTTTGTAATTATCGGAGTTCAATTCATAGTAACCTTTAGAGATAATTCTAAACAAACCCATACGAGTTCTAGGCTCTTATGGGTAAGCTTCCGTATCTACCATGAAAAATAAAATTCTTCTACCTGTCGCTGGCGCATGGCTCACCACGCTCGCTGCCGCCTATTACATGGGCACCTCACAAACCCCTTCAGTAGTCAGCTCAAATGATTCTGAAGCTTCAGGTTCAACAAGCTCTAAGCAAGCTCGCTCTGGCACACTCACTAGTGGCCAAACCCCGACAAACAGCGCATCGAGAGGCTCCAGAATGGACCGTTCTAGCGCATCAAGTACGGGTAAGGGATCGAGTAAATCCATCAAAAAAATCAATCAACTGGGTGACCCTCTCGAGCGCTCACGCCAAATGATCAACCTCATCGACTCACTGAGCCCTGACGAATTTGAATCCGTAGTCGCAGATTTCCGAGCACTCGGCATGACTAGTGAGAGAATGACTGAATACAATATGCTACTCCATGCATGGGGAAAAGTAGATCCACTAGCAGCCCTCAGTTATTCCCAAGAAAACTCTAAATCGGACCACGCGGAAAAAGAAGTACTAGCATCGTGGGCAACCCACAACCCCAACGCGGCATTGGCCTGGGCGCGTGAAAACCACGATGGTGACACAGCGAACCCCTACCTCGTAGGAATCATCCGCGGGCTAGCGAGCTCCAACCCCACTCTTGCGACTCAGATCCTACAGGAACTTCCGTATTCAGAAGAACGGGGTGAGGCTCTGCGTACCATAGCACCGCATATCGCTAGTTTAGGGATCGATGGAGCCCTACAGTGGCTCACCGGCCTCGAAGACCCAAAACTCATGGGTGGCGCATCAGCTTACCTAGCCAACCAATTTTCTAAACAAGATCCAGCCATGGGAGCCGACTGGGCCTCCCGCATTAAAGACGATACCGCACGCGAGCGGGCTTTAAACGAAGTAGTCGATAACTGGACCGACCAAGATCCATCGGCAGCCAAAGCCTGGATCGCCACACTCCCCTACGAAGATCAACTCAAGGCTGGTCCAGAGTTTGTCGGTTCTTATGCTAGGCAAGATGCCAATGCCGCGGCTGACTGGTTAGACTCGAATGCTAACGCCTCTAATTACCAAGATCTACTCCGTGAATTCGCCGAGGGAGCCACGCGCTCTGACCCTGTACTCGCGCTCAACTATGGCAATGAACTGGATGATGAAAGCTCACGCTCGCGCACCGTTGGCCGCGCCCTCTGGACTCTTTACAAGCAGGACAAGACTGAAGCCACAAACTGGATTGAGAACAATGATGTCCCAGAAAGAGTCAAACGCCACGTTACGAGAATGATGGACCACAAATAAGCGGACTTAAGCCCCTCAAAAAAACGCTAGCAGATCTAGTCTGCTAGCGTTTTTTATTACTTAGTTTCAAATAATTCAGAAAGAGTAATCCAACTGGATAGAGACGCGTTGGACATCTTTAACAGCCCGACTGCCTTCCAAGTGCGCTAACTTTATAAGAGCACTGGTATTTTCTGTGAGTACCTTTTTAGCCACATAATCAAATTCGTATCCAAGGGAGTCCCCACCTTCATCACTAGAAAAGTGGTGGAATATGATCTTATGATTTACTTCTAGTGGGCACTTTCCGCCAACCCACGCGTAGTAGTCATGTAGACCACTCCCTGGAGTTGTAAGGAAAGCATCTGCGAAGCCACCAAACATATGGTTCGTACCGAGTGGGAAAATAAATGCCTCATTTCCATTACCAGTCATCCACTCCAGCCCTAATCCACCTTTGACTGGTTTGGCATTCATGCTCAAGTCGCCGCGAAAATAGTACTCCTCATAGGAGGCATTATCCCCTGCTCCGTTTTGCAATGCACCAGTAATCAAATAATCAAGATCCGGCAATGACTCGCAGAGTTGCTGACTGCCTTTAAACTCAGCTCCATAAGTGTTTGTTGATGCCGCCACAGCATTCTTGAAGTCCATGAGGTAAGCAAATCCGCTCAAGGTTCCTGCGCTCAACCCGCTGTAGTCACCACGCATCAAATGCACATCACCATGCCAGCGGCTCAAGGCTCCAGATGGCGCATTGGTTCCGAAAATCCGGTTCACTTGGTTGGCGTACGAATAGGTGAAATTTAAATCCTTCACCGTGGTATTCGTCACGCTCACAGCATCAAATGTCTGATTATTCTGACGCCAAGCAACAGCTCCAATAAAGCGCTGATCGCCATGATTGATGTCCTGTCGACCGAGCGTAAAATCCGTGCTCTCGAGAGAGTAATCAAGCTGGAGACGATTCAGATCAAAGTTATCAGGGTCAGCTATCACGCTGCGAGTCCCCGAAGGGAACGGACTATATGCGCTGGTGGGAGTAAGAATCCACGTATGTTCACCTTCAGCCAGCACGCTAAATCCAGCAACTTTCGCTGTCTTTAGTCCAAAGCGGTTGCGTAATGAAAGAACCGAAGCTCCTCCATTCTTGGCGGCCATGTCAGCTCCTTCTAACCTAAGTCGTCCATTCAGAAACACCTCCGTATTCTTTATGAAATCTGGACCAGAAACTCCGAAATCCCCCAAAGTATAGGAATCTTCCTTTGCTTGTCCGATGTTGACCCCAGCTATCAATAAGCCTCCAACTAACACTGTTGCTCTATTATTTTTCATTGTTATATATCTAACTTAAATTTTGAAATTCTTTGATTCTTCTCGGTAACATGGTCGCCATATTAGCTGAGCGCATCTTCATAAGGTCTGCGTTTGGGCCCGAGAAGAGGTCATCTATGGTGCTGTGAAACAAACCCAACCAATGCTGAAATTTTTGTTCGTCCATTCTCACCTCGGCAGTCCACTTCATGTGCGCCATCAATGGGTTTCCCTGGTAGCTGCCGTCACCGAACATGATCGTACGCCAGAACTGCACCATCACAGGTAAGTGTGATGCCCAGTCTATCTTTACTACATCATTA
>CAXMPP010000191.1:0-3961 GCA_964195395.1 uncultured Thermodesulfobacteriota bacterium | reverse complement strand
CCACAACAACATGACCATCCTCATCGCCGAAGACGACCCACTGACACTCGACGCACTCGCCACCTGTATTGAGAATGACGGCTTCACGGCCCTCCGTGCCCCCGACGGCCGCCAGGCACTTGACCTCTGGCGCAGTGACCAGCCCGACCTCATCTGCCTGGATATCATGATGCCCGAACACGATGGTTACGAGGTCTGCCGCAGAATCCGTGAAAGCGACCCCTCCATCCCCATCCTTTTCCTCTCGGCCAAAAACCAGGAGGTTGACATCGTCGCGGGCCTCGACATCGGTGGCGATGACTTTATCCGCAAGCCCTTTAGCCGCGCCGAGGTTATGGCACGCATCCGAGCCGCCCTCCGCCGTAGTGCCCCACTCGACCAGGCGGAACAATTCCCGTTCGGAGATCTCACGATCCACCCCCGTGCCCTACTAGCCAAACGCGAGGGCAAAACCATCGATCTCACACCCCGGGAAATCTCCATCCTGCGCCTTCTTCAGGAACAGCGTGGCCAAGCCGTCTCGCGCAATGCCCTATTCGATCGATGTTGGGGGCTCGACTACTTCCCCGACTCCCGAACCCTCGACCAACATATCTTCCTGCTGCGCAAAAAAATCGAACCCAACGCCGCCCAACCAACACTCATCCAGAACGTCCGTGCCATCGGCTACCGCCTGCCGTGATCGGCTCACCCGAGCAGACTACCAGAATCACTCCCTGTTTTGACGCTAATGACTAAGTAGTGTTAAACGGCACCCTGAATAGAACTCCTCGATGAAAAATTTGGCTTCACACCTGAAGCAACAGCCTCAATTCCCTCTATCAATTTATACAGAGAATCTTAGAAAGACAGTGAGGCTGGCAAGGACGACTGCTAGCTCTAAATCCTTTTCTGTATAAAGAATTTTCAGAAAAGCGTCTCGACCTTCTATGACCGGTATTAGACTGATACGCTCCGCTACGCGCCACTCACCTTCCCCATCATCCATTTTAAATTGTGCAAACCGCTCGTCACTCTCATGATTTCTACAACTGATGGCTGCTGACCGCTGCTCCGTGGCTGGCTGCAACTCCACTAGATAATCGCCAGCTATACGAATGGGCCCAACTATACTAGTGATGCTAGTCCCTCGCTTCTGCGGAGTGAATGTTCCTATTTCTAAATTCCGGCCATCAGGATAGCGCGCCCACAACTGGCCATTCTTGAAATCAAATTCTACAACAAAGGTTCCAAAATTAACCTCATGCGCTGAAGGCCATTTCAAAAACTTAAAAAGCCGTCCAGTCTTCCAGAGAATCCGAGCTTCTAGCTCTAGTGGCTGCGATGACATGAAAAGCTTATGCCAGTATCTAGGTCATTCGGCAAAAAGAAAAAAGCGCAAGGTGCAGGCACCTTGCGCTTCTTGAAATGTGTAATCTGAGTCGGATTAACGAGAGTAAAGTTCAACAACAAGCTGAACGTTTACGCCGTGATCTGAGTCAGCTGACTCTGGAAGGCGAGCGATGGTACCAACCATCTTCTCACGATCAAGTGTGAGCCAGTCCTTAAGAGGAACTGCCTGTGTAAGGTCAAGAGCGCGAAGTCCGAGCTGCTGAGAAGAGGCCTTCTCTGCTACTGCGACTTTGTCACCTGGCTTGCACTGGAAAGAAGCGATGTCAGTCTTCACTCCGTTCACAGTGATGTGACCGTGGGTAACGAGTTGACGTGCTGCTGAACGAGTGTTGCCGTAACCGAGACGGTAGCAAACATTGTCGAGACGAGTTTCAAGGAGACGAACGAGTGTGTCACCTGTGATTCCGCGCTGACGAACTGCTTCTGCATAGTATCCACGGAATTGCTTCTCGAGTACACCGAACTGGAAACGAAGTTTCTGCTTCTCACCAAGAGCTACAGAGTAGTCGGACTTCTTACGACGACCTGCACGGAGACCGTGCTGACCGGGTGGGAAGTTACGACGCTCGAGAGCTTTAGAAGGTCCGAAGAGAGCTACACCGAAACGGCGGCTGATCTTGTCTTTAGGGCCAATATAACGTGCCATAATAAAAGTTTGTTAAATAGTAAGGTTAAATTATACGCGGCGAGCCTTCTTAGGACGGCAACCGTTGTGTGGTACTGCAGTCACATCTTTGATTGCAGTGATTTCAAGACCGAGGCCTTGTGCAGCACGAACAGCAGATTCACGACCAGCACCAGGGCCTTTAACGCGAACTTCTACAGTCTTGAGGCCGTGGGACATTGCCTGACGGCATGCATCCTGAGAGACAACCTGAGCAGCGTAAGCAGTAGACTTACGTGAACCCTTGAAGCCCATCTTACCAGCAGATGACCAACCGATTGCATTACCATTGAAGTCAGTAACGCTTACGAGTGTGTTGTTGAAAGTAGCTGTCACGTGAACGATTCCTGAAAGAATGTTCTTGGACTTCTTCGCTTTGTGAATCTTGAGTTCTTCTTCACCAGCGAGTTCAGCGAAAATATCGCGCTTCTTCTCTTCTTTCTTAGGAGCTTCTGCTTCTGCAACCGGAGTCTCAGTAGCTGGAGCTTCAGGAGCCGGAGTTTCTGTAGCTGGAGTCTCAGTAGGAGCCTCTGCAGCTGGAGTCACTTCTTTAGCAACTTCTGTTTCTTTAATTTCTTCAGACATTGTATTTACAGGTCAAAGTTTATTGAGCCACACCCATTGTGCGTTTCTTACCCTTACGAGTACGAGCATTAGTCTTGGTACGCTGACCACGAACTGGTAGGCCACGCTTGTGACACTGGCCACGGTGACAGTTAATAGAAGTCAAACGCTTGAGAGCTCCTTGCTGCTCACGACGAAGGTCACCTTCGATAGTGATAGCCTCGGAGGTGATTACCGTAGCAATCTTCACGAGTTGTTCTTCTGCGAGCTGTCCTGTACGGATATCAGCGTCGACGCCTGCCTGCTCAAGAATCTTCTTAGCAGTTGTGAGTCCAATACCGTAAATGTATTGGAGGGAAGCTTCAATGCGCTTCTCGTTGGGAATTTCGGTTCCGAAAATTCTTGCCATGGTAATCGGTAATTTAGTGTTAGTATTATTGCTCCGCAGAAAATATATGTGCGTTTATGCACAAAGCGGGATGGCTCATTTACCAGAGATTCGACTTCTGGCAAGTGGGAAATAACTATTTAACTCGCTTTTACCCTATCTCCATACATTTAAGATGTCCGAAACACTTATAAAAAAACAAAAGCAAGCGCTCCGCAGCGAGATGCGAACGATGCTTCAAAACCTCACCACTGAGCAACGCACAGCAAATTCGGCTGCTATTTGTCGCGCTATCACAGCTTTGGTAAGAGCCTCCCCCACTATCCGCACCATTGCCAGCTTTGTAGCACTTCCTAGTGAGCCAGATCTTTCCGAACTCCACACCAGTCTACCAAACCACCGACTAGTCTACCCCCGTTCACTCGCTGGAGGCGAAATGCATTTCCATCATGTCAACGACCTCAATCAGATGGAGCCAGGCTTCTATAACATCCCTCAACCCCTCGACAACGCTGACACTCTAGTCGTCCCTGCCGAGATAGACCTCTTCCTCTGCCCCGGGTTTGCATTCACGGAGTCTGGCCAGAGATTGGGAAAAGGCGGCGGCTACTACGATCGCCTCCTCAGCCAGCGCGCACCCTCCAGCCGCTTAGTTGGGATCTGTTTCGGCGAGCAAGTCACGCAGGAGCTTCCCACCGAAGACCACGACATCCAGGTCGATCAAGTCATATCAGCGTGAATGTAGAACCTAGGATGCCGCTACTTGGTGTTACGTTCTACGTGTTAAGCTATCATGTCTATCCTTGATGACTACATCCCAAAACATGGCTATAGTAGTAGAGGCGTTTCATCGAATAGAATAGAGCAACTTACTACCACGATCGGGCCGAAGTCCGTGTCGACAACCTCCCCAAACCTGACTGCTACTGCTAGGTATTTGCTTTTTGCGTGGT